>JBBRFB010000059.1:0-19729 GCA_038225015.1 Burkholderiales bacterium | reverse complement strand
CTGATCGCCACGCTGGCCACCTCGATGGTCTGGCAGCAGTGGCGGGCCGTCCAGGTCGAGTCGGCCGAGCGCGCCCGGACGCAGTCGGCGTGGATCCTCTCCGGCGCGCTCGACTGGGCCCGCCTCATCCTGCGCGAGGATGCCCGCAACGGCGGTACCGACCACCTCGGCGAGCCTTGGGCGGTGCCGCTGGCGGAAGCGCGCCTGTCGACCTTCCTGGCTGCCGACAAGTCGAACACCGACGACGCGCCCGATGCCTTCCTCTCGGGGGCGATCACCGACGCCCAGTCGCGCTACAACCTCACCAACCTCGTCAACGGCGCCGACGTCGACCCGGTCGAGCTGGCCGCCTTGCAGCGACTGTGCGAGGCGCTCGGCGTCTCGCCCGACGTCGCCTCGCGCATTGCCAACGGCCTGCGCGACGCGACGCCGGCACCGGTCGCAGCATCCGGCGCGAGCGGCACCGCCGCCGGGCCACCGCGGCCGGCCGACCCGCCGCTGCTGCCGCATTCGGTAGAGGACCTGTCCTGGTTCGGCATCGATCCCGACTCGCTGCGCGCTCTCGAGCCCTACATCACCCTCCTGCCCGAGAAGACCTTCGTCAACGTCAACACGGCGCCGCGCGAGGTGCTCGTCGCGGCCGTCGCCGGGCTCGACCTGGCGACGGCCGAACGCATTCTCCAGTCGCGCCAGAAGGTGCCGTTGAAGTCGGTCGCCGACATGCGCGCCCTCGCCCCGGGCGTGCCCGAAGGCGAGTTCGCCCGCCTGGCGATCGCCTCGTCGTATTTCGAGGTGCGCGGCCGCCTGCGCCTCGACGACATCGTGCTCGAGCAACGCTCGATCGTGCAGCGGCGCGGCCTGCAGGTGGTGGTGATCCAGCGCGAGCGAGTTTCGAGCCGTGACCCGGTGGGCCGCTGAAACAAGGCAAAGTGAGAAGCAGTTCTACAATTTGCTACAGCATACGACGGTAAGTCGTTGATTGCTAAGGTTTCCGCCCTTCCGAAACCTAGAATACGCGTAGCCTTCGGCTGCCTTTCTCATGTCGACCCTCGTCATCCAGCTTCCCGAGCGCCAACGCCTGGGCGTGAACACGCCCGGCGAGCGCGAAGCCGACGAGACGCGGCGGCGAGAGTACGCCTACGTCACCAGCGCCGACGGCATCGAGTTCGAAGCCCAGGGCCAGACCGCGGGCGCCCTCCTTCCGCGTCGCTCGGTGGTGATCGCGGCGATCCAGGAGGCCGACGTCAGCTGGCACCGCATTACCTTGCCCAAGGCGCCCGCCGCGCGCCTGCGGGCGGCGCTCGTCGGCGTCCTCGAAGAGGGCTTGCTGGCCGACGCCGAGGCCGTGCACCTCGCGGTCGCTCCGCTGGCCGTGGCCGGCGAGCCGACCTGGATCGCCGCCGTCGATCGGGTCTGGCTGCAGCAGGAGCTCGCCGCCCTGCAACGGGCCGGCATCTTCGTCGACCGGGTCGTGCCGACGGCCTGGCCCGACGATCCGCCGGCCGGTCACTTCCATGTTGCCCAGGCCGGCGAAGCCGGCTCCCTGCACGGCGTCGCCATCACCTGGGCCAGCCCGGACGGCGTTGCCACCGTCCGCCTGGACGGTGGGCTGGCGCGGGCGATCGTTCCGTCACCGGCCCCCGTGGCCACCCGCTGGACGGCCTCGCCGATGGCGTCCGTCGCCGCCGAGCAGTGGCTGGGCGCGCCGGTCAACGTCATGCCGACAGAGCAGCGGCTGCTCCAGGCCGGGCGGAGCCTCTGGAACCTGCGCCAGTTCGACCTCGCCCGACGCACCCGTGGTGCCCGGGCGATGCGCGACTGGCTGCGCCAGGCCATGAGCCCGCCGTGGCGCCCCGTGCGCGTCGGCGTCGCCATGCTCGCCGTCGCCTGGATCGCCGGCCTCAACCTCTGGGCCTGGCACGAACGGAACGAGGTCGACTCCCGTCGCGCCGCCATCCAGGCGCTGGTCAAGCGCACCTTCCCGCGGGTCAGCGACAACGACGTGAAGCGCGACGCCGCCGCCGTCATGCTGCGCGAAACGCAGGCGATGCGCACGCTTGCCGGCAAGACCTCCGACGGCGACCTCGAGCCGATGCTGCAGGCCGCCGCCGCGGCCTGGCCGAACGAACGCCCGCCGGTCGAGAACCTGCGCTTCGAGCCGGGCAAGCTGACGCTGGCGGCCAGCGGCTGGAGCGACGCCCAGATCGAGCAGTTCCGTGCGGTGCTGCGGCCCGCCGGCTGGCAGGTCGACGCCAGCGAAGGTCGCCTCGTCGTCAGCCGGGTGCGCAAGGGAGGCGTGTCGTGACCGACGGCGTGGCGACGATGCCGGCGGCGCCCGGCAGCCTGCGCCAGCAGGCCGACCGCTTCTGGCAGGGGCGCACCGCGCGCGAGCGCCAGTTCGTCGTCGGCATGACGATCGTCCTGCTCGCATTCGCGGTCTGGCTGATCTTCCTGCAGCCGGCCCTGCGTTCCCTACACGATAGCCCGATCGAGCTCGACCTCCTCGACCAGCAGTTGCAGCAGATGCAGCTCGCCGCCGTCGAGATGGAGTCGTTCCGCGGCGCGCCGCCGGTCTCGCCGACGCAGGCGTCGTCGGCCCTGCGCGCGGCCACCGAGAGGCTCGGCAGCTCGGCCAAGCTGGTGCTGCAGGGCGACCGCGCGACGCTCAGCTTCACCGGCGTCGCCTTCGAAGACCTGCGCGCCTGGCTCGCCGAGACGCGCAGCGCCGCGCGGGCCCGTCCCGTGGAAGCGCAGATGCTCAAGGCCAGCAGCGGCTACAGCGGCTCGGTGACGGTGGTGCTTGGGGGCGCGTCGTGATCCGCAGGAAGCGCAACCGCCAGCTCTGGAGCCCGACGGTCGCCGCTTCGGGCTGGACCGAATCGACCTTCGCCGAACAGGCGTGGGAGCAATCGCGCGGCGCCGCGGTGCGCTGGGCCGTGGCCGGCGCGCTGCTCGGCCTCGTTCTCGGCTTCATCCTCTTTGCGCCCGCTGCCTTGCTGGCGCAGGCCGTCACCTCGGCGACCAGCCAGCGGCTGCTGCTCGCCGACGCGCGCGGCACCCTCTGGTCGGGCAGCGCCGTGCCGGTGCTCACCGGCGGCGCCAGCAGCCGCGACGCCAGCTTCCTGCCCGGCCGCCTCGAGTGGTCGCTGGCGCCGCGCTTCTACGGGGCCAGCATCAAGCTGCGCCAGGCCTGCTGCCTCAACGGCGAGGTGCAGGTCCAGCTCCGGCCCGGCCTCGGCCGGGTCCGGGCCACCGTCGTGCCGCCGGCCGGCGGGCTCGGCCAGTGGCCGAGCGCCTGGCTCGGCGGCCTCGGAACGCCCTGGAACACGATGCAGCTCGGCGGCACGGTGCGTGTCGTCACGCCGGGCTTCACGGTCGAGTTGGTCGAAGGGCGCTGGCGGCTCGAAGGCTCGGCCGACGTGGAACTCGTGAGCGTGTCGTCGCGTCTGACGACGCTCGACACGCTCGGCACCTACCGCGTGACTCTCAGCGGCGGCGCGGGCAGCAACAGCGCGACGGTGCTGTCGCTCTCCACGCAGGACGGCCCGCTGCAGCTGACCGGGAGCGGCACCTGGGGGCCGAGCGGCGTCAAGTTCCGCGGCGAGGCCCGCTCTGCGACGATCGACGAGGCCGCCTTGTCGAATCTCCTGAACATCATCGGTCGGCGCGACGGCGCCCGATCGATCATTTCGATCGGATGAGAATGAGTGAGCCTCGCAATGCGCCGCGCGACGCCCGACGGCCGGCAACCCGCACCTGCGCCACGGCGCTGGCCGCGCTGCTGGTCTTGTCGTCGGCGCCCTTCCCCACGGCCCAGGCGCAACAGCGGCCGGCGCGCTTTCGCGGCCAGGCGGTCACGCTCAACTTCGTCAACGCCGACATCGAGGGCGTCGCCCGTGCCATGTCGGCCATCCTGCGCCAGCAGTTCGTCGTCGACCCGCGCGTGCGCGGCTCGATCACCTTGTACAGCGAGGAGCCGCTGACGCCCAACGAGGCCTACCTCAACTTCCTGGCCGCGCTGCGCGGCCTGGGTTTCACGGTGGTCGAGGTCGGCGGCCTGTTCAAGATCGTTCCCGAGGCCGATGCCAAGCTGCAGGCCGGCACGGTCTCGATCGGCGACACCGTGCCGCGCCGCGGCGACCAGGTGCTGACGCAGATCTTCCGGCTGAATTACGAGAACGCGAACACGCTGGTACCGGTGCTGAGGCCGCTGATCACGCCGAACAACACCATCAACGCCAACCCGAGCAACAACACGCTCGTCATCACCGACTACGCCGACAACCTGCAGCGGATCGCCAAGATCATCGCCGCGATGGATCTGCCGGCGAGCGGCGACGTCGAGGTCATCGCGCTGCAGTACGCCGTCGCGTCCGACATCGCGCCGCTCGTCCAGCGCCTCACCGACAGCAGCGCTCCGGGCCAGCCGGGCGCGCCACCGAACGCTGCGGGCGGCATCGCCCACGCGGCCATCCTCACCGACTCGCGCAGCAATTCGTTGATCGTTCGCAGCCCGAATCCGGCCAAGATGGCGCAGATCCGCGGCCTCGTCGCCAAGCTCGACGCCGCGCCGCAGGGCTCGGCGGTGAGCGGCAACGTCTGGGTCGTGCACCTGAAGAACGCCGATGCGACGAAGCTCGCAACGGTGCTGCGCGCCGCCTTCGCGGCCGGCGCCGCCGGCAACGCCACCAACGGCGGCGGCGCCTCCAACGGGCTGCCGACCGGAGTGCAGCCGGGCGGCGGGGCGGCCGGCGGGCAGACGGCCGCCGCGGCACCGATCACGCCGTCGGCAGGGCCTTCGACAGGCGGCTTCATCCAGGCCGACCCGGCGACCAACTCGCTCGTCATCACCGCGCCGGAGCCGCTCTATCGCCAGGTTCGCCTGATGATCGACCAGCTCGATGCGCGCCGCGCGCAGGTTTATATCGAGAGCCTGATCGTCGAGGTGACGGGCGACAACGCGGCCGACTTCGGCTTCCAGTGGCAGGGTCTCATCGGCGGCAAGGGCAGCAGCGTCCTCGGCGTCGGCGGCACCAACTTCGGCAGCAACGGCAACCTGTTGCAGATCGATCAGGCCCAGATCAGCGGCAACCCCTCCGGCGTATCGCTGGGCGAAGGCCTCAATGTCGGCCTGGTGCGCAACTTCTTCGGCAACGTCGGCCTGGCGGCGATCGCCCGCTTCCTGCAAAGCCAGACCAACACCAACATCGCCTCGACGCCGAACCTCGTCACCCTCGACAACGAGGAAGCGAAGATCGTCGTCGGCAGCAACGTGCCGTTCGTCACCGGCCAGTTCACCAACACCGGCACAGCCCTCGCCAACCCGTTCCAGACGATCGAGCGCAAGGACGTCGGCATCACGTTGCGCATCAAGCCGCAGATCGGCGAGAACGGCACGATCCGCATGACGATCTTCCAGGAGTCGTCGAGCCTGTCGTCGCAGGTCGCGCCGGGCACCTCGAACGCCGGCCCGTCGACGAACAAGCGCTCGATCGAGTCGAACGTGGTCGTCGACGACGGCCAGATCATCGTGCTCGGCGGGTTGATCGAAGACCGCTACACGGACAACCGCTCGAAGGTGCCGCTGCTCGGCGACATCCCCTACCTCGGCGCCCTTTTCCGCAGCGAGAACCGGACCAAGACGAGGACCAACCTCATGGTCTTCCTGCGTCCGGTGGTGCTGCGCGACGCCGACAGCACGAACAAGCTCTCGCTCGACCGCTACGACCTGATCCGCCAGTCGCAGAAGGATTCGCAGCCGGCGCCGAGCCTGATCGTGCCGATCAACGACTCGCCGGTGATCGCGCCGCTGCGCCGCGTCGAAAGTGGCGGGCAGACGCTGTCGGCGCCACAGTCGGCACCGGGCAGCGAACCCGGGCCGCTGCAGCGACCGCGGCCGAAGGCGCCGGAGCCGGTCGTGCCGGGGCCGACGGGCCCGACCTACATCGCGCCTGCAACGGTGCCCGCGCCTGCGCCTGCACCACTGCCCGCGCCTGCGCCGATGCCTGCCCCCGCACCCGTTCCCCTGCCGGCCGCGACTCCGGCGTCGGCCCCCGGCGGCTGAGGCGGCGATGGTCGTGCGCCATCCCCTGCCCTACGCCTACGCCAAGGCGCACACGCTGCTGCTCGAAGACGACGGCACGCAACTCGTGCTGTGGGCGCCGGAGACGGTTGGCCTGCCCGCCCTGTCGGAAGTGCTCCGGCTCTACGACGTCGCCGCTTTCGAGCGCGAATCGGCCGACACGCTCGCCGGTCGCATCGCCGCGGCCTACGCCGGCGGCGAGTCGAGCGCGGCGACCGTGATCGGCGAGGTCGAGAGCTCGGTCGACCTGTCGCGCATGATGCAGGAACTGCCGGCGATCGAGGACCTGCTCGAAGCATCCAACGATGCGCCGATCATCCGCATGCTCAACGCCCTGCTGACGCAGGCGGCGAAGGACGGCGCGAGCGACATCCACATCGAGCCCTACGAGCGCTCGAGCTCGGTGCGCTTTCGCGTCGACGGCACGCTGCGCGAAGTGGTGCAACCGAACAAGGCGCTGCATGCGGCGCTGGTCTCGCGCCTGAAGATCATGGCCGAGCTCGACATCGCCGAGCGGCGGCTGCCGCAGGACGGGCGCATCTCGCTGCGCATCGGCGGCCGCCCGGTCGACGTGCGCGTCTCCACGCTGCCGTCGGCGCACGGCGAGCGCGCGGTGCTGCGGCTGCTCGACAAGGCCGAATCGAAGTTCACGCTCGAAGCGCTCGGTATGAACGGCGAGACGCTGCAGAAATTCGACAAGCTCATCCACCAGCCGCACGGCATCATTCTCGTCACGGGGCCGACCGGCTCGGGCAAGACCACCACGCTCTACGCCTCGCTCGGCCGCGTCGACACCGCCGGCACCAACATCCTCACCGTCGAAGACCCGGTCGAGTACGAGCTTGCCGGCATCGGCCAGACGCAGGTCAACACCAAGATCGACCTCACCTTCGCGAAGGCGTTGCGGGCCATTCTTCGCCAGGACCCCGACGTCATCATGATCGGCGAGATCCGAGACTACGAGACCGCGCAGATCGCGATCCAGGCCTCGCTCACCGGCCACCTCGTGCTGGCGACGGTACACACGAACGATGCGCCGAGCACGGTGACGCGGATGATCGACATGGGCGTCGAGCCATTCCTGCTCTCGTCGAGCCTGATCGGTGTGCTCGCCCAGCGGCTGGTGCGAAAGCTATGCGTCCACTGCAAGAAGGCCGACGCCCAGGGTCAATTCCATCCGGTCGGCTGCGAGCACTGCGGCATGACGGGCTACAAGGGCCGCACCGGTGTCTACGAGCTGATGATGGTGGACGACTCGATCCGGGCCCTGATCCACGGTCGCGCCGCCGAGTCACAGGTCTTCGCCGCCGCCGAGGCCGGCGGCCTGAAGCCGATGCGCGAAGACGGCGAGCGCCTGGTTCGCGAAGGCATCACCTCGGCCGAGGAAGTGATCCGCGTCACCCGGGAATGACTGCCCCCACGCTTGTCGCTGCGCGCCTGCGCTGCCCCCCGAGGGGGCGCGGCCGGCCTTGGGGCGGCCCGGCGCCCGGCTGGCACCGCGTCGGCAACCAGGCGCGCTGATGCCGGCCTATCGGTTCGAGGCGCTCGACGCGCTCGGCAAGTCGACCACCGGCCTGCTCGAGGCCGACAACTCGCGCGCCGCGCGTTCGCAGCTGCGCGCCCAGTCGCTGGTGCCGCTGGCCGTCACCCAGGTCGAGTCGGCGGGTACCGCTCCCGCGGGTGGATGGCAGATCAGGCGGCGCGTCTTCACCTCGACCTCGCTGGCGGTGTGGACGCGCCAGCTCGCCGGCCTCGTCGGCTCCGGCCTGCAGCTCGAGCGCGCGCTCACCGCCCTGGCCGAAGAGGCCGAGGACCCGAGGCAGCGCGAGCTCGTGGCGCATCTGCGCAGCGAGGTGAACTCGGGCTCGCCCTTCGCCCGCGCCCTCGCCGGCGCCCCGCGCGAGTTCGACGATGTCTACCGCGGCGTCGTCGCCGCCGGCGAGCAGAGCGGCGCCCTCGGCGCCGTGCTCGAGCGGCTGGCCGACGACCTCGAGGCGCGCCAGGAGCTCAAGGGCCGACTGATCGGCGCCACCCTCTACCCGGCAATCGTCTCGCTGATCGCCGTCGTCATCGTCGTCTTTCTCGTCACCTACGTTGTTCCCCAGGTCGCCACGGTGTTCACGAGTTCGAAGCGGGCGTTGCCGCTGCTCACGGTCGCGATGCTCACGATCAGCAGCTTCCTGCGCAACTGGGGCTGGCTGGTGGTTTTGCTCATCGGCGCCGGCCTCGGCATCCTGACACTCATGCTCAGGAACGACGACTTCCGCGAGCGCTTCGACGCCGGCTGGCTCGGCCTGCCGCTCATCGGCAAGCTCGCCCGCGGCTACAACGCAGCGCGCTTCGCCGGCACGCTGGCCATGCTCGCCGGCGCCGGCGTGCCGATCCTGAAGGCGCTGCAGGCGGCGGCCGAAACTCTGTCGAACCGGGCGATGCGCGCCGACGCGATGGACGCGCTCGTGCAGGTGCGCGAAGGCGCGCCGCTCGCCTCGGCGCTCGCCGGCAAGAAGCGCTTTCCGGGCATCCTGGCGATGTTCGCGCGTCTCGGCGAGCAGACCGGCCAGCTCCCCGTGATGCTCGACCGCGCCGCCATCCAGCTCGGCGCCGAGGTGCAGCGCCGGGCGCTGCAGATGGCGACCATTCTGGAGCCGCTGCTCATCGTCGGCATGGGCGGCGTCGTCATGATGATCGTCCTGGCGGTGCTGCTGCCGATCATCCAGTTGAACAACTTCGTGAAGTAGCCGGCTGCGCCGGCCCACTTCACTCGTTGTTCAACCGCACAGGATTGCTCCCTCCCCGCTTCGCTCCCCTCCCTTGCTCCGCAAGGGAGTCTCCAGGGCTGCTCCCTCCCCGCTTCGCTCCCCTCCCTCCGCGAGGGAGGGGCGGACTCCTTTGGAGTCCCTCTTCGAGCCCTCTAAGATCGACCCATGCCTGCTTCGCTCGAAGGTCAGCTTGTCGTCGCGATCTCTTCGCGGGCGCTGTTCGACTTCGAGGAGGAAAACCGGCACTTCGAGGCGAACGACGACCGCGCCTACATGCGGCTGCAGCTCGAGCGGCTCGATCTCGCTGCGAAGCCGGGCGTGGCCTTTTCCCTGGTGCAAAAGCTCCTCGCCTTCAACGACGCCTCGACCCGGCGGGTCGAGGTCGTCATCCTCTCGCGCAACGATCCGGTCTCCGGCATGCGTGTTTTCCGCTCGGCCCAGGCCTACGGCATGCCGATCCAGCGCGGCGTGTTCACGCGCGGCGAATCGCCCTGGCGCTACCTGAAGCCGCTCGCCGCGAACCTGTTCCTCTCGACCAACGAGGACGACGTGCGCTCGGCGCTGCTCGCCGGCGTGCCGGCGGCGCGCGTGTACCCGCATTCGGCGCGGGCGTCGGACGCCCACCCGCACGAGGTGCGGATCGCCTTCGACGGCGACGCCGTCATCTTTTCCGACGAGGCCGAGCGCGTCTTCCAGACGAGCGGACTCGACGCCTTCCAGGCGCACGAGCGCGCGCAAGCGACGACGCCGCTGGCCGCCGGGCCGTTCAAGCCGCTGCTCGATGCCCTGCAGCGCCTGCAGCACGAGCGCGTGCACGGCATGCGCATCCGCACTGCCCTGGTCACCGCGCGCAGTGCCCCGGCGCACGAGCGCGCGGTCAGGACCCTGATGGACTGGAACATCGAGGTCGACCAGGCGATGTTCCTGGGCGGCCTGCCCAAGGGTGCCTTCCTGCGCGAGTTCGAGCCCGACTTCTTCTTCGACGACCAGACCGGCCACATCGAGAACGCGGCCGCGCACGTCCCTTCGGGCCACGTCGCCTCGGGCGTGTCGAACGGCTAGCGTCTCGCTACGGGCACGTGGCCTCCGGCCGCGCCCCGCGTGCGGAGCCTCCGTCGCGCCGCCCGTTTCACATCACCTCGTTCATCATGTAGAAGAAGTGGTCCTTCGCCTTGTGCCATACGCCGCGGCGAGTCCACTGCTGCAGGTCGATCTCGCGCGCCCGGCCGACATACTGCTCGAACACCGCGTCGAGGCGGGCCGCGACGCCGGCATCGAGGATGCCGAGGGTGATCTCGTCGTTCGTCTCGAATGAGCGGTCGTCGAAGTTGCTCGATCCGATCGCGCTCCAGACGTTGTCGACGGTCATCACCTTCTGGTGCAGCAACGTGTGCGGGTATTCGAACAGGCGCACGCCGCAGCGCATCAGCTTCTCGAAATTGCGCTGCCCGGCGTGCTGCACCATCGGGTTGTCGGAGCCGCTCGTGGCGGGCATGAGCACGCGCACGTCGACACCGCGCTTGACCGCCGCGCCGAAGGCGTCGATCGCCGCCGGCTCGGGAATGAAGTACGGGTTCTGGATCCAGATCCGCTTGCGCGCCAGGCAGATCGCCGTGTGGTGAAGGATCTTCACCGCCGGCGCCGAGCCTTCGGGCTTGGCATAGGCGGCGTGGATGCTGATGTCGCCGGCCGGCTCGAGGGCGGGAAAGACGTCGGCGCCGACGAAGAGCTCGCCCGTGCGCGCGGCCCAGTTCTCGCTGAACGCCGACTGCACGGTGTTGACGATCGGTCCGTGCAGATGGACGCTCAGGTCGCTGAAATGACAGTGGTCCTCGGCATTGCCGAGCCAGCTGTCGACGATGCAGTGGCCGCCAACGAAGGCCTCGCGGCCGTCGACGACGACGATCTTGCGATGGTCGCGGTCGTTGATCACGCCGAGGTTGCGCACGGCGCACTTGTGAAAGAACTCGACCCGGCAGCCCGCCACGCGCATCTTCTTGACGACCTCCTTGCCGATCTCCTTGCTGCCGCTCGCGTCGAGCAGCACCCGCACCTGCTTGCCGGCCTTGGCCCGCTCGACGAGTGCGTCGGCGACGCGCCGGCCGAGAACCCCGTCTTTCCAGAGAAAGGTCTCGAAGTGGACCGACTGCTCAGCGGCGGCGATGCGCTCGAGCAGCACGTCGAAGAAGACGCCGTTCTCGAGGACCTCGACGCTGTTGCCGGGAACGACCGTGCCGAGCGTCAGGCCGGCCAGCGAAGGAAGCAGTTCCTCGATCGGCCAGTCGCACTCGATGTCGAGCGTCGGCGGGCGATGCCGGCGGATCGACCAGATGATGACCCCGAGCAGGACGATGGCGGCGCCCATGGCGATGGTGAGTAGCGGCGTGTGCGCCCAGATCGTGCTCAGCGTCGTCATGGTCGTCGTCTCGCTTGTCTTGTGGGTGGATACGCCGCGCCGTCAGCGCAGGCCATAGTCGCGCAGGCGCTCGAGGTCGAGAACGCGCACGCCGCCGTACTCGACCTTGATGGCGGCGCTCGCCTCGAGGCGGCTCAGCGCCTCGTTGACGCGCTGGCGCGACAGCCCGACGAGATAGCCGAGCTCTTGCTGCGTGATGTGCAGCAGCGAGCCGACGCCAGGGTAAAGCACCGGATGAAAGAGCGCCGCCAGGCTGCGCGCGACGCGCGCATCGGGGTCGCCCAGGCGATCGATCTCGCGCGCGGCGATGAACTGGCCCAGCCGCTCGTTGAGCTGCGCGACGATGAATCGGTTGAATGGCAGACTGCGGTCGAGCAGCCAGTGGAAGGTGTCGACACCGAGGCCGGCGACCAGACTCTTGCGCAGGGCCTGGATGTTGTAGCGATACTGCTCGCGCTTGATGACCGTGCCCTCGCCGAACCAGCCGCCGGGCGGCAAGCCGGTGAGCGTGATGGGCACGCCCATCGCGGTGTCGTTGCTCATCTTCAGCAGCCCGTCGACGACGCCGAACCAGTAGGTCACGGGCCGGCCGACGCGGCAGAGCAACTCGCCGACGTTGACCTGAACGACCTTGAGGTCGGCCAGGGCGCGCTCGCGCTCCTGCGGCAGCAGGGCCTGCAGCCAGGAAATGTCGGCGAGCTCCGGCGCGTCCGGCGTGCGGGCCCGGGCCGCGAGGAACGAGGCCGGCGCCGCGGCAGGGATCGTCATGGGCCATTCTGGCCGCACCCTTGACCAAACGATCGTTTGTCTTTTTAATGTGGCCTCATGGGTTCCGCAATGACCTCCTCCGTCGGCCCGGCCACCGGCACCTCGTCGCGACCGGGCGCCCGCGCGGTGCCCGCACCGCGCCGCGGCAACAGCCGGCGGCCGCAGCTGCTCGGCGAGGCGGCACGGGCGTTCGCCGCGCGCGGCTACGCGGCGGCGTCGGTACGCAACATCGTCGGGCCTGTCGGCATGCTGCCCGGCTCGCTTTACTGTCATTTCGCGACCAAGGAAGCCCTCCTCGTGGCCGTCTACAAGAAAGGCGTCGAGCGCATCTCGGCCGCTGTCGACGCGGCGGTGGCCAGGCTCACCGACCCGTGGTCGAGGCTCGAGGCAGCCTGCATCGCGCACCTGTCGTCGCTGCTCGACCAGACCGACTACTCGCAGGTCGTGATCCGCATCCGGCCCGGCGACGCCCCGGCCGTGGCCGACGAGCTCGTGGCCCTGCGCGACAGCTACGAGGCGCGCTGGAGCGAGCTCGTCGACGCCCTGCCGCTCGATCGGTCGGTCGACCGCCGCGATCTTCGTCTCTTCCTGATCGGCGCCCTCAACTGGAGCCAGACCTGGTACCGCGACGACGGCGCATCGACGCCGGAGCGCATCGCCAGGCGTTTCGTGGCCCTTCTGAGGGCCCACCCTGCCAAGGACAAGCCATGACCGACGACCCCTTTCGCCCGCGCGTGCTGGTCACCAAGATCGGCCTCGACGGTCACGACCGCGGCAGCCGCATCGTCGCTGCCGCCTGCCGTGATGCCGGCATGGAAGTGATCTACACGCCGCCGTGGCAAAGCATCGCCGCCGTCGTCAAGCTCGCCCTCGAGGAAGACATCGACGTCGTCGGGATCTCGTCGCTCGCCACCGACCATCTCATCGTTCCCAAGCTGATGCGCGCGCTCGGCGAGGCCGGTCTCGGCCATATCGCGGTGGTCGTCGGCGGCATCGTGCCCGACAACGAGGAGGCGCTCCTCCTCGAGAGCGGCGTCCGCGAGGTGTTCCACCCCGGCAGCACCATGGACGACATCACGACCCGCATCGGCGCCTATGCGCGCCAGGCGCGAGCTGCCGGGCAGGAGGCGCCGGCCAGCCAGGAGAGCCCCGCATGAACAAGCCGCGCGAGACCCCGTTCGTCGCCGCGCCGACCGCGGCCGACGCGAAGGCGCAATGGCGGCGCGACTACGACGCCAGCATCGGCACCGACCCGGCGGTGCAAAACGTCTCCGGCATTCGCGTCGAGCCGCTCTACGGCCCCGACGACTGGGCCGGCCACGGCCAGGACAACCCGCTCGGCTACCCCGGCCAGCCTGACTACACGCGCGGCATCTACGCGACCATGCACCGCGGCCGCACCTGGACGCAACGCCAGCTCATCGGCCTCGGCACGCCGGCCGACTACAACACGCGGCTGCTCGAGATCATGGGCCGTGGCGCCTCCGCCGTCTCGCTGATCCCGTGCAACTCGGTCTACCGCGGCTTCGACATGAGCTCGGTCGAGCCCGAGCTGCTGGGCACCTGCGGCGTCGTCGTCAACAACGCAGAGCACATGGCGCGCTGCCTCGAGGGCGTCGACGTCGGCGAGATCTCGTGCGCGTTGAACGACCCGTCGCCGTTTACGCTGCTCGCCTTCATGCTCGTCGCCGCCGAGCGTCGCGGCATCGACTGGAAGAAGGTCAGCGGCACCTCGAACCAGAGCGACTACATCTCGCATTTCGTCGCCAACCACATGTTCTACCGGCTGGCGCTGCCCGGCGCGCGGCGGGTGCTGATGGACCACATCACCTGGTGCAACGAGCACGTGCCGAAGTGGAACCCGATGTCGGTCGTCGGCCAGCACATGCAGCAGGCCGGCGCGACGCCGGCCGAGGCGATGGCCTTCACGCTTGCCACGGCGGTGCAGAACGCCGAAGACTGCATCGGCCGCGGCATGGACCCCGACCACTTCCTGTCGCGCTTCACCTTCTTCTTCGACATCTCGATGAGCTTCTTCGAGGAGGTCGCCAAGTTCCGCGCCGGCCGCCGCATCTGGGCCCGCCTGGCCCGCGAGCGGCTCGGCGCGAAAGACCCGAAGTCGTGGCGCTTCAAGTTCCACGGCCAGACCTCGGGCGTCGACCTCACCCGCCAGCAGCCGCTCAACAACATCGCCCGCGTCACCGCGCAGGCGATGGCCGGCATCTTCGGCGGCCTGCAGTCGCTGCACACCGATGCCTACGACGAGGTGTACTCGACGCCCGGCGAGGCCAGCGCGCGCATCGCCGTGGCGACGCAGAACATCCTGCGCGAGGAGGCCCACCTCACCGACGTGATCGACCCGCTGGGCGGCTCGTTCTACGTCGAGTCGCTGACCGACGCAATGGAAGAGAAGATCGTCTCGATCATGAACGAGATCGACGCCGCCGGCGGCATGTACAAGGCGGTCGAGGCCGGCCTGGTCCAGCGCATGATCGGCAGCTCGGCGATGCGCTTTCAGGAGCGGATCGAGTCGGGCGCGCAGGTGGTCGTCGGTGTCAACGCCTACCGCGCCGACGACGACGCTGCCGGCCGCCCCGCCGTCGAGCGCCCCGACGCCGCCGCGATGCAGCGCCATCTCGACGACTTCGCGCGCTGGAAGGCCGGCCGTTCGCAGGCGGCGGTCGACGCTGCGCTCGACGGCCTGAGCCGCGCTGCCGACGACCCGCGCGGCAACCTGTTCGGCGCCGTCGTCGACGGCGCCCGCGCCGGCCTCAGCAACGAGGAGATCTGTACCCGCCTGCGCCGCGACCTCGGCTACGGCCACCCGATGGCGCTGGTCTGACCGTGCCGGCCCCCGCCGCGGCGACGGCGCTCGCCGAACGCGCGCTCGGTGGCGACCGCCGCGCCATCGCCCGCCTGCTGACGCTCTTCGACGACGACGCGCCGGGCGCCGCCGAGGCGGCCGCGCTGTGCGCCGCGCGCGCCGGCCGGGCCCGCGTGCTCGGCATCACCGGCGTTCCCGGCAGCGGCAAGTCGACGCTTGTCGATGCGCTGCTCGCCGCCTGGCTCGGGCGCGGCCTGACGGTGGCGGTGCTCGCCATCGACCCCTCGAGCCCCATCAGCGGCGGCGCCGTTCTCGGCGACCGGATCCGCATGGGTGCCCATGCCGCCCACCCGAATGCCTTCATACGCTCGATGTCGGCGCGCGGCGAGCTCGGTGGCCTGTCGCGCGCTGCACGCGCCGCCGTCGACTGCTTCGACGCCGCCGGCTTCGACCGCGTCGTCGTCGAGACCGTCGGCACCGGGCAGTCGGAAACGCGCATCGCCGCCCTGGCCGATACGCGCGTCGTCGTCTGCCCGCCTGGCCTCGGCGACGACGTGCAGGCGATCAAGGCCGGCACCCTCGAGATCGCAGACGTCCTGGCCATCAGCAAGGGCGACCTGCCGCTGGCCGCACAGACGGCGCGGGAGATGCGCGAGATGCTGCACTTGCGCCGCACCCCGGCCGCCGGTGCGTGGGCGCCGCGCGTCGTCGTCGTCAAGGCGCTCGAGCACGGCGGCATCGCCGAGCTGCTCGAGGCAATTGACGCCCACGCGCTGGCGACCGCCGCCGGGCAGCGACGCGGCATCGTCGCGGCCACGGGCACCGCCACGGCCACAGGCACGGCCGCCGCGCCCCGTCCGGCGCCCGCCGTCTTCGACCTGCCGCCCGCCGACGACGCCGCCGGCTGGCGGGCGCGCCTGGGCGCGCTCGCCGGTCGCGACGGCCTCTGCGCGACGCTCGGCATCGGCGTGCTCGCCGGCGGCCCGGGCCGCTCGGAGGTGGCGATGACGGTCGAGGCACGGCACCTGAACTTCAACGGCGGCTGCCACGGCGGCACGATCTTCGCCCTCGCCGATTCGGCCTTCGGGCTGGCCTCGAACTCGCACGGGCCGGTCGCCTCCGGCATCGACGCGCACATCACCTACCAGGCCGCCGTCGTCGCTGGCGACCGGCTGGTCGCGCGGGCGCACGAGGTGCAGCGCTCGCGCCGGATCGGCGTCTACCGGATCGACGTCGTCCGGCCGGAAACGAACGGCACCGAGACGGCCGTCTCGAGCTTCACCGGCACGGTCTATATCAAGGGCTGAGCGTCAAGGCCGCGTCAACCGGCGGCGATGGCGCCGGCCGCGACGAGCGAGTCGATCTCGGCATCGGCGAAGCCGTGCTCGCGCAGCACCTCGCGGGTGTGCTGGCCGAACGTCGGCGCCGGCCGCCGCACGCTGCCCGGCGTCGCGCTCAGCTTCACCGGCATGCCGAGCGCACGGGTGCGGCCGGCGACCGGGTGCTCGAGCTCGACCACCATCTCGCGCGCCAGCGTCTGCGGGTCGGAAGTCATCTCGCCGATCGACTGGATCGGGCCGGCCGGAATGCCGGCGGCGTCGAGGTCGCGCAGCCATTCGGCCGTGCCGCGTTCGCGCAGGCGCGCGCCGAGCACGGCGGCCAGGTCGTCGCGATTCGCCATGCGCGCGGTGTTGTCGATGAACCGCGGGTCGGCCACGAGTTCCGGGGCGCCGACGAGCCGGGCGATCCGCTCCCAGTTCGACTGGTTGGCGCCGCCGATGTTGATCCAGCCGTCGCGGGTCGCGAACGCCTGGTACGGCGCCGCCAGCACGTGCGCCGAGCCGCCGGGTCCGGGCGAGACGCCGGTGGCGAAGAAGATCGCCGCCTGCCACGCCGTCTGGTGGATGCCGGCCTCGAACAGCGAGGTGTCGACGAACTGGCCGCGGCCGGTCTTCAGGCGGTGCACGTAGGCCGAGACGATGCCGAGCGCGGCCAGGATGCCGGCGTTCAGGTCGGTGACGGGGCTGCCCACCTTCGCCGGCGGCCCGCCCGGCTCGCCGGTGATGCTCATCAGGCCCGAGGCGCCTTGCGCGATGAGGTCGAAGCCGCCCTTGTCGGCCGCCGGGCCACTGCGACCATAGCCCGAAATGGCGCAGTAGATGAGCGCCGGGTTCAGCGCGTGCAGCACGTCGAAGCCGAGGCCGAGTCGTTCGAGGGCGCCGCGCCGGTAGTTTTCGGTGAGCACGTCGGCGCTCGCGGCGAGGCGCTTGAGCACGCGCTGCCCGCCGTCGGTCTTCAGGTCGACGGCGATGCCGCGCTTGTTGCGGTTCATCATCATGAACGCCGCCGACTCGCCGTTCACCTGCGGCTCGGAATAGCGGCGGGTGTCGTCGCCGCCCGGTATCTTCTCGACCTTGATGACGTCGGCGCCGAGGTCGGCAAGGAGCGAGCCGCACGTCGGCCCGGCCATGATCTGCGCCAGCTCGAGCACGACGACCCCGGCCAGCGGGCCGGTCGCCGCGGCGCCGGGCGCGCTGCTCATCGCCCGGCGAAGGTCGGCTTCGTCTTGGCGAGGAAGGCGCGGTAGCCGGTCTGGAAGTCCTCGCTGTCGTAGCAGCGATAGCCCTCGTCGAGCTGCGCCTGGGCGAGCGGCGGGTGTGCCTCGAGCTCGCGCAGGAACTGCTTGTGCCAGCGCGCCACGAGCGGGGCACCGTCGGCGATGCGTCGCGCCGTCGCGTAGGCTTCATCGGCGACCTCGGCATCGGCCACGACGCGCGTCACCAGACGCTTGTCGAGCGCCTCGCGGGCGCCGAAGACACGCCCTTCGAGCAGCATCTCGAGCGCCGTGGCGCGCCCCGCGAGCTGCACCAGCACCGCCAGCTCGGCGTGCGCCATGGTCAGGCCGAGCTTGTTGATCGGCACGCCGAAGCGGCTCGATTCGCCGCAGATGCGCAGGTCGCAGAGCGCCACGATCTCGAGGCCGCCGCCGACGCAGATACCTTCGATCAGCGCCACCGTCGGATGGCGGCATTCGGCAAGGCTCCCAAGCGCCTCGTGCAGCACGACGCCGTAGGCCTTCGCCTGGTCGAACGTCGAGCGCTCGTTCTCGAATTCCGAAATGTCGTTGCCGGGCGCGAACGACTTGCCGCCAGCCCCACGCAGGACGACGCAGCGCACCGTGTCGTCGGCCGAAAGCTGGCGCATCGTCTCGCCGAGACGCTGCCACATCGGCTTGGTCAGGGCGTTGAGCTTGTCGGGCCGGTTCAGGACGACGGTGACGATGGCGCCGTCGCGTTCGGTGAGGATGGTGTCTGGCATGTTGCTCAGCCGTAGAAGAGGTGGACCAGTGCCATCGGCACCGCCGGCACGTAGGTGACAAGGAGCAGCGTCGCGACGAGCACGCCGATGAACGGCAGGTTGACGCGCGTGACCTTCCACATGTCGGCCTTGGCGATCGAGCACGAGGCCATGAGGACGCTGGCGACCGGCGGCGTCTGCTGGCCGATGCCGAGGTTGAGGGTGACGATGAGGCCGAAGTGCACCGGGTCGATGCCCACTGCCTTCACCAGCGGCATGACGATCGGCACGACCAGGATGATGGCCGCCGCCGAATGGAGGAAGAGTCCGATGACGAGGAAGAAGACGTTGAGGATGCCGAGCACCGCATAGCGGTTGCTGGTAATCGACGAGAGCCACAGGGCGAGCTGCTGCGGTATCTGCTGCTCGGTCAGGTAGACGCCGAGCAAGGCCGACGCGGCGACCAGCAGCATGACGATCGCCGTCTGTGTCGCGCCTTCGACCATCGCGTCATACAGGTGCCGCCAGTTCAGCTCGCGATAGATCACGCCTCCGATGAAGAGCGCGGCCAGCACCGCGAGCGCCGCCCCCTCGGTGGCGGTGACGATGCCGCCGAAGATGCCGCCGAGGATGATCAGCGGCAGCAGGAACGCCCAGGCGGCGTCCTTGAACGTCGACCTGACCCGCTCCCAGCGGAAGACCTCTTCCACCGGGTAGTTGTATCGGCGGGCATACCACCACGCCATCGCCATCATGCCGCCGCCGGCGAGAATGCCGGGAACGATGCCGGCGACGAAGATCTGCACCACCGAGGTGTCGGCCATCACCGCGTACAGGATCATCGGGATCGACGGCGGGATGATCACCGCCAGCGTCGCCGACGACGACATGATCGCCGCCGCGAACTCCTTCGGGTAGCCGCGCCGCTTCATCGCCGGGATGAGGATCGAGCCCATCGCCGCGACGTCGGCCACCGCCGAACCGGAGATCTCGGCGAAGAACATCGAGGTGCCGATGGTGATCATCGCCAGGCCGCCCTTGACGAAACCGAACAGGGCGCCGGCGAAGGCGATCAGCCGACGCGACAGGCTCGACGAATTCATGATCGCGCCGGCGAGGATGAAGAGCGGAATCGCGAGCAGCGGAAAGCTCGTTGCGCCGGTGAACATGACGATCGCCGTGTTCAGAAGCGAATCGACGCCGGCTGACCAGACCATCGCGCCCATGGCAACGAGGCCCAGGGCGATCGCGATCGGCACGTTCAGCACGATCAGGGCGACGAGGCCCAGGAACATGAGGGCGACGATCATTTCATCGGGCCGTGGAGCACAGCGACGCAGGCCGCGCGGGCGCCAAAGGGCCGGGGTGGCCGTCGCCACTCATGTCCCCCGGCACGGGGCTTCGCCCCGAGCCTCCTCCTTTACTTCGCTGCGACGGCCACCCCAGCCCTTTGGCTTGGCACCGTCGCCTGTTTGCGGGCGCGAGCGACCGACGTACTCGATCAGGCCGGCGGGGCGCTCTGCGGCGTGAAGTTGTGGCGGAGGGCACGGGCGCGGGCCCTGGGACGGGGAGCGCTACGCAAC
>JBBRFB010000058.1:0-19932 GCA_038225015.1 Burkholderiales bacterium | reverse complement strand
GCACGTCTTGCACAGCGCGCGATACGAGGTCGCCCTGGGCGCGGTCGCCGCGATCGCGGGGGCATGGGCACGTGGCGGGCGCGTCGTCGCGGTCGGCACCACCAGCCTGCGTGCCCTCGAGTCGGCGGCGCGCGCCGCCGGCGCCGGCCGGCCGCTGGCCGCGACGCGCGGCGAGACCGATCTCTTCATCACCCCGGGCTTCTCTTTCCAGGTGGTCGACCTGCTGCTCACCAACTTTCACCTGCCGAAGAGCACGCTGATGATGCTGGTCGCTGCCTTCGCCGGGCACAGCCGCGTGATGGCGCTCTACCGGCACGCGATCGCCGAGCGCTACCGCTTCTTCAGCTACGGCGACGCGATGCTGCTCGGCCGGCCACGCTGAGCTGGGCATCGCGACTCGCCCGCCCTCGGAACGGCTTCGCGCGCACCGACAATCGGCCGATGCTTCGCTTCGAACTGCTCGCCACCCAGGGCCTGGCCCGTCGCGGCCGGCTGACCTTGCGCCGCGGCACGGTCGAGACGCCGGTCTTCATGCCGGTCGGCACCTACGGCAGCGTCAAGGGCGTGCAGCCCGAATCGCTCGAGGCGATGGGCGCCGAGATCATCCTCGGCAACACCTTCCATCTCTGGCTGCGTCCGGGGGTCGAGGTGCTGCGCACGTTCGGCGGCCTGCACCGCTTCGAAGGGTGGCCGCATCCCATCCTGACCGACAGCGGCGGCTTCCAGGTCTGGTCGCTCGGCGCCAACGCCAAGGTGAGCGAAGAAGGGGTCGCCTTCGCCTCGCCGGTCAACGGCGACAAGCTCCTGCTCACGCCCGAGGTGAGCATGCAGATCCAGCGCGCGCTCGACAGCGACATCGCCATGCAGTTCGACGAATGCACGGCCTGGCAGGTCGACGGCCGGGTCGCCGCCGAGGCGGACGTCGAGCGCTCGATGGCGATGAGCCTGCGCTGGGCCGAGCGCAGCCGGGCCGAGTTCGAGCGCCTGGAGAACCCGAATGCCCTGTTCGGCATCGTCCAGGGCGGCATGTTCGAGAACCTCCGCGAGGCCTCGGTCGACGCGCTCGCTGCGCTCGACCTGCCGGGCTACGCGATCGGCGGCGTCAGCGTCGGCGAGCCGAAGGAGGAGATGCAGCGGATCGTCGCGCACACGCCGCAGCGGCTGCCCGAGGCCAAGCCGCGCTACCTGATGGGCGTCGGCACCCCCGAAGACCTGCTCGACGGCGTCGCGGCCGGCGTCGACATGTTCGACTGCGTCATGCCGACCCGCAACGCGAGGAACGGCCACCTCTTCACCCGCTTCGGCGACCTGCGCATCCGCAACGCGCGCTACAAGACCGATGGAGCGGCGCTCGATCCGACCTGCGGCTGCCCGACCTGCGCGCGTTTTCCCCGCGCCTACCTGCACCACCTCGACCGCTGCGGCGAGATGCTGGCGGCCGTGCTCGCCAGCGTGCACAACCTGCACTTCTACGTGAACCTGATGCGCGAGGTGCGCCAGGGGATCGAGGCCGGCAACTTCGGCGCGTTCTCGGCGCAGTTCCGCCTCGATCGGCAACGCGGCGTCTAGTCGCCTCGCGTCGGACGCTCCCTACCTGCGACGGCGTCGCGCGCCGACACGTCGTCAGCGGGTCGGCGCCTTGCCGCTGCGGGTGTCGGCGCCTAGCCTCGCGGCACCATCAACACGAGTAGACGGCGGGTTCGTCGCGTTGCTGGCCGGCGCGTTTGTGCCGATCCCCATCGTCATCCTGATCACCCTCTTCTTCCACTGAGATCGTGCCAATGAAACTCATCAAGGACATCATGACGTCCGGCGTCTCAGTCGCCCAGCGCGACGAGACGCTGCAGGCGGCAGCCCAGCGCATGCGCGACCTCGACGTCGGCTCGCTGCCGGTGCGCGACGGCAAGGCGCTCGTCGGGATGGTCACCGACCGCGACATCGTCATTCGCGGCGTCGCCGCCGGCATGGTCGCGCAGGAGGCGCTCGTCTCCGACGTGATGACCGAAGACGTGCGCTTCTGCCGCGCCGACGATTCGATCGCCGATGCCCTCGCGCTGATGGGCGATGCCCAGGTCCGGCGGCTGCCGGTGCTCGATGCCGACAACGAGATCGTCGGCATCGTCGCCCTCGCCGACCTGGCGACACGGCAGTCGTCTCACATCGACGAGACGGTGCGCGAGATTTCCTCGCCCGGCTGAGGTCACCCCCGCCGCGGCTACCGCACCGGCGGCGGGGAGCGACGCGTGCAGAATGCGTCGATGCCGCGACGCTCGCCGTGAAGACCCCGAACGCCCTCCAGCGCTACCTGCTGCCGCGTCTGTTCGGGCCGGCGGCCGAGCAGGTGCTGTTCCATCCGGGCAAGTTCGCCTGGCGCACGCTCAAGGCGTTTCGCGCCAACCAGGGGCTCCTGCTGGCGGGCGCAGTCGCCTACTACGCGCTGCTGTCGATCGTGCCGCTCCTGATCCTGACGGTGATCGCGCTGTCGCACCTGATCAACCAGGCCGAGTTGCTCGACACGATCGGCCACTATCTCGAATGGCTGGTGCCGGGGCAGTCGCGGGCGATCACGGGAGAGCTGTCGCACTTCATGGACAACCGCGGCGACGTCGGCTGGCTGCTGCTGGGCACGATGGTGTTCTTCAGCTCGCTCGCGTTCACCGTGCTCGAGAACGCGATGTCGGTGATCTTCATCCACCGGGTGGCGATCCGGCGCCGCCACTTCCTTTTCTCGGCGCTCCTGCCCTATGTCTACATCCTCTCTCTCGGCGTCGGCCTGCTCCTCGTCACCCTGGTCGCAGGCAGCCTGCAGGCGGTCGGCCAGGAAAGCGTGCGGCTGTTTGGCCGCGACTGGTCGCTGCACGGCGTGTCCGGGCTGCTCCTGTACCTGCTCGGCGTCGCCGGCGAGGTCTTCGTGCTGACCTCGGTCTACCTCGTCATGCCGGTCGGCCGGCTGCAATGGCGCCACGCCCTGTTCGGCGGCGTCACCGCGGCGCTGCTCTGGGAGCTGACCCGGCACGTCCTCGTCTGGTACTTCGCGACGCTGTCGCAGGTGACGGTCGTCTACGGCTCGCTCACCACCGCGATCGTGGTGCTGCTCAGCCTGGAGATCGCGGCGACCCTGCTTCTCCTCGGCGCTCAGGTGATTTCCGAGTACGAACGGGTCGGCACGCGTGCCGCCAACGCGGAGCCGCCGGGGTTTCGTACCGAAGCACCGCCGCCCTAGCGGGTGTCTGCCGACTCGCCCTGGCCTTCGTGGCGCTTACCGGCCGTCGGCAGCCAGCAGCTGGCCAACGCGCTCGCGCAGGCCCGCCGGGCTCACCTCGGCAGCGGCGAGCGGCGGCCCGGCGACGAGGCCGACCCGGCTCCAGACGCCGCGCCGGAACGGCTTGCGCATCGCCTTGCCGCCGGCGCGCGAGAAGAACGAGCCCCAGAGGTTCTGCAGGGCGACAGGGACCACCGGCACCGGGTGGCTCGCGAGCAGCTTCATCACGCCGCCCTTGAACTCGCCGAGCTCGCCGTCGGCGCTCAGGCCGCCTTCGGGAAAGAGGCAGAGCAGGTCGCCGTCGTCGAGCACCTGGCCGGCTCGCGCGAACGCCTCGTCGTAGAGCCGCGGGTCGTCCTTCTGCGATGCGATCGGAATCGCCTTGGCCAGGCGGAAGAACGCGCCGAGCCCCGGCGTGTCGAAGATCCGATGGTCCATGATGAAGCGGATCGGCCGCGGGCTGGCCGCCATGAGCAGCACCGGGTCGACGAAGCTGACGCGGTTGCAGACCAGGATCGCGGCGCCGGCGGTGGGAATGTACTCGTCGCCGCGGATGCGGAAGCGATAGACGACGCGGGCCACGACGAAGGCGACGAAGCGCAGCAGGTACTCGGGCACGAGCAGGAAGATGTAGCCGGCGACGACGGCATTGAGCAGGCCGACGACCAGGAACACCTGCGGCACGCTGACCCCGCTCTTCAGGAGCGCGCCGACGATGACGGCGCTGGCGATCATGAACAGGGCGTTGAGGATGTTGTTGGCGGCGATGATCCGGGCCCGGTGGCTCGGTTGCGAGCGCAGCTGGATCAGGGCGTACATCGGCACGCTGTAGAGGCCGGCGAAGAGCGAGAGCAGGGCGAGGTCGGCCATGACGCGCCAATGGGCGTGCTCGGCGAGGAAGGCGAGGAGGGCGTAGCCGCCGGACGGCGGCAGGGCGCGCGTGGCGAAGTAAAGGTCGATCGAGAACACGCTCATGCCGATCGCGCCGAGCGGCACCAGGCCGATTTCGACATGCCGACGCGACAGCACCTCGCAGAGCAGCGAGCCGATGCCGACGCCGACCGAGACGACGCCGAGCAGCAGCGACGCCACCTGCTCGTCGCCGTGCAGCACGTTCTTGGCGAAGGAGGGGAACTGGGCCAGGAAGGCGGCGCCGAAGAACCACATCCAGGAAATGCCGAGCAGCGAGCGGAAGACGACCAGGTTCGTGTGTGCGAGCTTCAGGTTGCGCCAGGTCTCGCTGACCGGGTTCCAGTTGATGCGCAGGCCCGGGTCGGTCGAGGGCGACGGCGGGATCGCCTGGGCGACGAGGCGGCCGAGCACGGCGACGCCGACGCAGGCGAAGGCCACGTAGTGCCGGCCGACGCCGGCGATGCCGACCAGGAGGCCGCCGGCCACCTGGCCGAGCAGGATGGCGACGAAGGTGCCCATCTCGACCATGCCGTTGCCGCCGGTCAGCTCGCGTTCGCCGAGGTGCTGCGGCAGGTAGGCGAACTTGACGGGCCCGAAGAGCGTCGAGTGCAGGCCCATCAGGAACACGCATGCCAGCAGCACATAGGCGTCGGCGACCCAGAAACCACAGGCCGCCAGCAGCATGATGGCGATCTCGAGGCTCTTGACGAAGCGGATGACGCGGGTCTTGTCGTACTTGTCGGTCAACTGGCCGCTGGTCGCCGAAAAGAGCAGGAAAGGCAGGATGAAAAGCGCGCCGATGGTCAGGCCGGCCAGCTCGGGCTTGAGGAATTCGGCGTCGAGGGTGAGCTGGTAGGTCACCATCACGGTGAAGGCGAACTTGAACAGGTTGTCGTTGCCGGCGCCGAGGAACTGGGTCCAGAAGAAGGGCGCGAAGCGGCGCTGGCGGAGCAGCGCGAACTGGTTCGGATGCTCGGGCAACCCAGCCGCGGGCACCGGCTGGGCGGCGTCGCTGTTCAATCGGGGTCTCCTGGATCAGGCATCGCGGTGGTCGAGCGCGAAGCTCGCGCCGTCGAACTGGCCGAGCGTATCGACCAGGTAGGGCAGCACACCGGTGAGCTGGGCCCGCAGCGTGTGCGGCGGGTTGACGACGAAGACGCCGCTGCCCGCGAGGCCGAAGCCCTGGGCATCGACCGGCTGTACGGTCAGGCGCACGTGCAGCCAGCTCGCCGGCGCGAGCGCCTCCAGCCGCCTCGGCAGCTCGACGGCGGCGAGCTTGGTGACCTGCGGGTACCAGACGACGTAGACGCCGTCGGCGAAGCGCACGAGCGCATCGCGCAGCGTCGAGACGACCTTTCGGTAGTCGCCTTCGCCTTCGTAGCTCGGATCCATCAGCACCACCGCCCGCCGGCTCGACGGCGGCAGCTGCGACTTCAGGCCGGCGAAGCCGTCGCCGTCGTAGGCGGTCGCGTTCGGCGACGCGGCGAGCGTGGCGCGCAGGATCTTCTGCTCGGTCGGGTGCAGCTCGAAGGCCCGCAGCTGGTCCTGCCGGCGCAGCAGCATCTGCGCCAGCGAGGGCGAGCCCGGGTACTGCGCGAGCACGCCGTCGGGGTTGAAGCGACGCACCAGCGCCCGGTAGTCGGCGAGCATCGGTGGCAGGTCGTCGCTCAGCCAGAGCCTGCCGATGCCGCGCTCGTACTCGCCCTTCTTCTGCGCGTAGCGGCCCTCGAGCGAGTAGCCGCCCGCGCCGGCGTGGGTGTCGACGTAGCGGTAGGCCTTCGGCTTGGCGTTCATGTGCTCGAGCACCCGCATCAGGACGGCGTGCTTGAGCACGTCGGCGTGGTTGCCGGCGTGAAAGGCGTGGCGGTAGGCGAGCATCGGCGGCGGTGGTCTCAGGCGAGGGCGGCACGCCGGCTGCGCCCCATGCGGGCGCGAAAGAGCTCGGCGACGCCGACCTGGCGCGGCCCCGCGACGAGAGTGAAGGGCTCGCCCGCGGCGATCGTTCCCGGCACCCGGACCGCGAGGTAGAAGCCGCACCAGGCGCTTTCCACCATCATCTTCGCGGCGTGCGCGAACCCCATGGCCGCGGTGAACTTGAAGCAAGGGAAGCGCGGCTCGCTTACCGCGAGCTCGCAGTGGGGGAAACGCAGCACGTCGCCGATCCAGGCGTCGCTCTCGAGGAGGCCTTCGGTCGTCAGGTTCTCGCCCAGCGACCCCGGCGCCGGTGCCTCGTCCCAGAGGGCGACGCCGGCCTGGGCACGCACCGTGCGCCAGAACGGGTAGTGCTCGCTCGGGTAGGCGTAGACGGCCTTCGCCAGCCCGCCATGGACGCTGAGGTCGGCCTGCTCGTCGCCCTCGATGCCGAGCGGCTGCACGGCCCGCGTCTCATCGACGGGCTGCTTGCCGATGGCCGTCATCACCTTGCGGCCGTTGAGGGCGACGGCCCGGGCGCGGGCGACGTTGACGCTCAGGACCCGTCCGGTTGACGTCATGGCGCCTTCATGTCGTACGACGCGGGGCGCGGTAGCCGCGTTGCGCACGTGCCACCGCCCGGCCACGGCCGCCGCCGATCCAGCCCGCGAAGATCCTCCCGGCCGGATGTGTGGCATGGAACGATCGCATCACGTGGACCGTCTCGGCCAGTTGCGGGTCGTCCTGGATCGCGATCGCCTGGCCAGCGCCGTGAGCGAGCCAGGCGCTGCGCTCGACCAGGGCCCAGCCCCGGCGCTCGCGCACCTGGGCGAGGAAGTCGCGCCCCGGGTCGGCGGCGACGTACCAGGGCGCGACCGGCTCCAGTCGGGCTTGCCGCCACAGGTTCTGCTCGGCGACGTGGACGCCCGAGCCGTCGTTGGCGGAAACGAAGGGGGGCGTGGCGGGATCGGCGCTGGCCAGGGCATGGAGGTGCGTCAATGCCTCCACTGCGCCGACGCCCCGGGGAAACCAGCGGGCCCTGCCCGGTGCGACCGGCCCGACGATGACGAAGTCGCCGGCGGCGACCAGCCGGCGGTCGTGCACGAGGCCCTGCTGTTCGAGCGCCTCCTCGGCGGCCGGCGCATTGCAGAGGGCAGTGTCCGCCTCGCCGTTGCGCATCGCCTCGAGAATCGCCAGCGCCGGCCCGGGGACGATCAGCACGCGGATGCCGGTATAGGCCGCGAAGCCGCGCTGCAGCGCCCGCGCCAGCCCCGAGGCGACGAGCGAGCGGTCGGCGGCGCAGCGCAGCGGCGTCGCCGACTCGGGCGTTCGCTCGGCGGCGACCCGGCCGGTCGTTGCCAGCCAGGCGGCGGCGGCAAGGAAAGGTCGGCGGCGCAGCATGATCGATTATCGCGGCCGTCAGCGGGGTGGGCGCCGGGCGGTCATGGGCCCTTCGTACCGGCCGCTACACTCGACTTTTGACCCGCTGGACGCCTGCCGCAGGCATGCGCCTGCCTCGTTCGAAGACTGGAAGATCGATGAAGAACTCTGCGGCGCCTGGCGCGACCTCTCCCGTTCCGGCGCACGTGCGCCACCCGAAGCTGATCGACTGGGTCGCCTCGATGGCCGCCCTGACCGAGGCGAAGGACGTCTACTGGTGCGACGGCAGCGGCGACGAGTACGACCGCCTCTGCCGGCAGCTGGTCGAGGCCGGCACCCTGCGGAAGCTCAACCCCGAGCTGCGCCCGCGCAGCTTCCTCGCGCGCAGCAGCCCGAGCGACGTCGCCCGCGTCGAAGACCGCACCTTCATCTGTTCGGCCCGCGAGGAAGACGCCGGCCCGACCAACAACTGGACCGACCCGGCGGCGATGCGCCGACTCCTCGAGACCGGCCAGGCCGACGGCACGCCCGCCCTGTTCAAGGGCTCGATGCGCGGCCGCACGATGTACGTCGTGCCGTTCTCGATGGGCCCGCTGGGCTCCGACATCTCGCACATCGGCATCGAGCTGACCGACAGCGCCTACGTCGCCGTCAGCATGAAGATCATGACGCGCATGGGCCGGCCGGTGCTGGAGTTGCTCGGCAGCGACGGCCACTTCGTGCCCTGCATGCACACCGTCGGGGCGCCGCTCGAGCCGGGCGAGAAGGACGTGCCCTGGCCTTGCAACGACACCAAGTACATCGTCCACTACCCCGAGACCCAGGAGATCTGGAGCTACGGCTCGGGCTACGGCGGCAATGCCCTGCTCGGCAAGAAGTGCTTCGCCCTGCGCATTGCCTCGGTCATGGGCCGCGACGCTGCCGATGCCGGTGCCGGAAAGCCCGGCTGGCTGGCCGAGCACATGCTGGTTCTCGGCGTCACCTCGCCCGAGGGTAGGAAGCACCACGTCGCCGCGGCGTTCCCGAGCGCCTGCGGCAAGACGAACTTCGCGATGCTGGTGCCGCCCGCCGGCCTGGCCGGCTGGAAGGTGACGACCGTCGGCGACGACATCGCCTGGATCAAGCCGGGGGCAGGCGGCAAGCTCTACGCGATCAACCCCGAAGCGGGCTACTTCGGCGTCGCGCCGGGAACGAACGAGCAGACCAACCCGAACTGCATGGCCAGCTTGGCACACGACGTCATCTTCACCAACGTCGCCCTCACCGACGACGGCGACATCTGGTGGGAGGGCATGACCGACGAGCCGCCGGCGCACCTGATCGACTGGCAGGGCCGCGACTGGACGCCGCAGCTCGGCCGCGAGAAGGGCGTCAAGGCGGCGCACCCGAACGCGCGCTTCACTGTCGCCGCGACCAACAACCCGGCGGTCGATCCGGCCTGGGATTCGCCGGCCGGCGTGCCGATCGACGCCTTCATCTTCGGCGGCCGCCGCTCGACCACGGTGCCCCTTGTCACCGAGGCGCGCGACTGGACCGAAGGCGTCTACATGGCGGCGACGATGGGCTCGGAGACGACTGCCGCCGCCGCCGGCAAACAGGGAGTCGTGCGGCGTGATCCCTTTGCCATGTTGCCGTTCATGGGCTACAACATGAGTGAGTACTTCCGCCACTGGCTCGATCTGGGGGCGACGCTGGCCCGCAGCGGTGCCTCGCTGCCGCGCATCTTCTGCGTCAACTGGTTCCGCAAGGGCCCCGACGGCAAGTTCGTCTGGCCCGGCTACGGCGAGAACATGCGCGTCCTGGAATGGATCGTCGCCCGGGTCGAGGGGCGGGGCAACGGCGAGCTGACGGCGTTCGGCCTGACGCCGCGCTACGAAGACCTGAACTGGAACGGGCTCGACTTCGACCGCGAGCGCTACGCCCGCGTGAGCGATCTCGACGCCGAGACCTGGGGGCGCGAGCTCGAACTGCACGACGAGCTGTTCCGCCAGCTCGCCAACGGCCTGCCGCGCGAGCTCCCGGACGTTCGCGCCCGGCTGGCCGACCGACTGGCGGGCTGAGCGCCCGGCATGGCGCTGCCGTCGTCAGCGCCGCCGTCGCGGCCGGCCGTCAGCGCCGCGGCGCACGACCTGAACGATGCCGAGATCGCCGAGCTCGACGCGCTTCTGGCCGGCATTCCCGAGCCGCTGCAGCCGTTCGACGCGTTCATGCTCGACGGCTTCCTGTCGGGCCTTGTCGTCCACCCGCAATCGATCGAGCCCGAGCGCTGGCTCCCTTACGTCTTCGACGCCGGCGGCCACCGCTGGGGCGCGGCCGAGCCGGAGGCACCGCAGCGACGGGCTCGCGAGCTCGTCCTGCGCCGCCACGCCGCAATCCACCGGGCGCTGGCCGAGTACGGTCACTTCGAGCCGCTGATTGCCGCTGCGGGCGACTCGCCCGGCTCGCCCGACACGCCGCCGCCCGCCGACCCGGTGGCCGATGACACACAGCTGCCCGCCGATCCGGTCGCCGAAGCGCTCGGCCCGTGGCTGGCCGGCTTCGATGCCACCCTGGCGCTCTTCCCGGGTCTCGAGGCCGTGGCCGACGAGCGTGTCGCCGCCGCGCTGGAGCGCCTGCAGCGCTTCCTTCCGGCCGACCCCGACGCACCGTCGCCCGCGCCCGCGTCTGCCGCCGCTGCTGCCGCCGGCCCTCGGCCGACGTCGATCGACGCCGCGATCGACGAGCTGATCGGCGACGTCGCCGAGCTCTACGACGCCACCGAGCCGATCCGCTACCAGGTCGAGCAGGTTCGCCGCGACGCGCCGAAGGTCGGCCGCAACGACCGCTGCCCGTGTGGCAGCGGGCGCAAGTTCAAGCACTGCCACGGCGCCGGTTGATGCGCCTGCAGCTGCTCTCCGACCTGCATCTCGAGACCGAGACCTTCGAGCCGCAGCCGGCGCCGGGTGCCGAGCTGCTCGTCCTCGCCGGCGACATCGACAGCGGCTGGTCGGCGCTCGACCGCTTCGCAGACTGGCCGCAGCCGGTCGTCTTCGTCGCCGGCAACCACGAGTTCGACGGCCGCGATCTCGACGAGGCCTGGCCGGCGCTGCGCCGGCACTGCGCCGATCGCTCGATCACCTTGCTCGAGCAGGAGAGCCTCGTCGTCACCGACGACCGCGGCGATCGGATCCGCCTCGTCGGAGCGACGCGCTGGCCGGACTTCGATCTCTTCGGCGCCGCCGGCCGGCCCAAGGCGATGCGCGCCGCTGGCTACTACCTCGACCTCATGCAGGCCAGCCGCGGCGGCCGGCCTCTCGACGCCGCATCGATGCGCGAAGAAGGCCTCGCCTCGCGGGCCTGGCTCGAACGCGAGCTGGCGCTGCCGCCGCGTTCCTGGGACCGGACGGTGGTCATCACCCATTTCGCACCGAGCCTGTCGAGCGCCGATCCGCGCTATGGCAGCCAGAACGGCACGGCGAGCTTCTGCAACGCGGACGACGACCTGCTGGCATTCACGCCGCTCTGGATCCACGGCCACCTGCACTGCGCCCACGACTACCGGGTCGGCCACCGCGGGTCGCCTCGCGGCGTCGCCGAGACGCGCGTCGTCTGCAATTCGCGCGGGCACGAGCGTCGCGGCGAGGCGGCCGCGCACCGGCCGCTGCTCGTGCTCGAGTCCTGATCGCCGGGGCGAACGCTCAGCGCCGCGAGCGGCGGTGCACGCGCCGTTCGAAGCGCGACCGGCCCGGCGGCGCCTCGAGGGCGCCGGCCTCGTTCGAGGCCTGGGGTTCGAGCGTCGTGATGGCGTCGAGGCCGAAGGCGGTGCCCATGTCGGCCGGGTCCGGGTCGACGCGCCGCTTCTGACGCGACGTCAGCGCGGCCAGCCAGCGGGTTCCCACGGTCCAGTCCATCGGTACTCCGAAGCGAACGAGTGTGCGGCGTCGAGTATTGCCGGCCAGCGATCGTCGGGCGCCGGGGCGCCGAGTCGATTGCGGGCAGTTCGCACGCTTGCACTCAACGCCCGCCGGCCGGTCTCGGTTTACTTCGGCACGTCCTGGTGGCCGATCGCCGTGCAGCGCGCGACCGCGCGCTCGAGGTCGACCCTAGAATCGCGCCCCTTCGCCGCCGCATCGGCCTGCTCCCCGTCACATGACCCGTCCGTCGTCGCCGTCGTCACTGCTGCCGTCGTCGGCGTCGTCGGCGTTGTCGTTTTGCGCCATCGACTTCGGCACGTCCAACTCCGCCATTGCGGTTCCGGGCGCCGGCTCGGCGATGCGGCTCGTCGAGCTCGAGGCCGGCTTCAGCACCATGCCGACCGCCGTGTTCTATGCCGCCGACGGCGAGCTGCACGGCCGGCCCCTTTGCGAGTTCGGCCGGGCTGCGGTGGGGGCCTACGTGGACGGCATCGACGGCCGGCTGATGCGCTCGATGAAGAGCATCCTCGGCAGCACCCTGGTCGAGCAGACGACCGACATCGGCGGCGGCCGCGCCGTTCCCTACCTCGACGTCGTCGCCAGCTTCCTCGCGCATCTGAAGGGCCGCGCCGAGGCCGCGGTCGGCGCGCCGATCGACCGCGTCGTCCTCGGCCGGCCGGTCTTCTTCGTCGACGACGACCCCGGGCGCGATGCCCTGGCCCAGGCAGCGCTCGAGAAGGCCGCCCGGCGCGCCGGCTTTCGCGAGCTCGCCTTCCAGTACGAGCCGATCGCGGCGGCCTTCGACTACGAGCAAGGCGTCGCCGGCGAAGAGAAGGTGCTGGTGGCCGACATCGGCGGCGGCACGTCCGACTTCTCGATCGTCCGCGTCGGCCCGGCGCGCCAGCGGCAGAGCGATCGCAAGGGCGACATCCTCGCCAACCACGGGGTGCACGTCGCCGGCACCGATTTCGATCGCCGCATCGAGCTGGCCAGCGTGCTGCCGTTGCTGGGCTACGGCGCCTTCGGCCCGGAAGCGCCTGGGCAGGCGCCGCGCGAGGTGCCGAGCGCGGTCTACTTCGATCTCGCGACCTGGCACCTCGTCAACACCGTCTACAACCCGCTGCGGGTCGCCGAGCTGCGGTCGATGCGCTCGTTCTACGCCGATCCGGCCCAGCACCGACGCCTGTTGAGGGTCGTCACCGAGCGGCTCGGCCATGACCTCGTGGCCCGCGCCGAGACCGCGAAGATCGCCGTGGCTGGCGGCGGCGCGGCGATCATCGACCTCGGCCGGGTCGAGCCCGGGCTGATCGCGCCGCTCGACGAAGCGACCGCCCGCGACGCCCTCGGCCACGATCTAGACCGCATCGTCGCCGCCGCGCAGGAGACGGCGCGCCTGGCCGGTCTGGTGCCTGGCGATATCCAGGCGCTCTACTTCACGGGCGGTTCGACCGGCCTGGCCCTGCTCGTCGACCGGCTGCAGCGGCGCTTTCCGGCGGCCCGCGCCATTCGCGGCGATCGCTTCGCCAGCGTGGCGACGGGCCTGGCGCTGCACGCGCGGCGCCGTTTCGCGCCTTGACGCGCGCCGAGCCGGGGCGGTGAGGCCGCGCCGCGTCTTCGAGGCGCTGTCGATGCCGGCGGGCCGGCCCGTCGCCTCGGCCCGGGTCAGCCGGCGAGCACCGCGGCCATCGCCAGCGCCGTCGGCTCGACGTTGCCGGCGTTCAGCCCGGCCACGCACATCCGTCCCGAGCGGACGAGGTAGACGGCGTATTCGTCGCGCAGCCGGTCGACCTGCGGAGGGGTCAGACCGGTGTAGCTGAACATGCCGTGCTGGCTGAGGAAGTAGCCGAAGTCGCGCCCCGGCACCTTGGCCGCCAACACGTCGTGCAAGGCCCGGCGCATCGCCTTGATTCGTTCGCGCATCGCTGCCAGCTCCCCCTCCCAGAGCCGGCGAAGCCCGGCATCGCCGAGAACGGCAGCGACGATCTGCCCGCCGTGGATCGGCGGGCTCGAGTAGTTGCGGCGAACGTTGAACTTGAGCTGGCCGAGCACGTTCTCGGCCTCGCCCGCGTCGGCACAGACGACGCTGAGCGCGCCGCAGCGCTCGCCGTAGAGGCTCATGCTCTTGGAGAACGAGTTGGCGACGATGAAGGTCATCGGCCGGCCGTCGTGCCCGCGCGCCGCCGCGAGGGCGCGCACGGCGTAAGCGTCTTCGGCGATGCCGTCGCCGAAGCCCTGGTAGGCGAGGTCGAGGTAGGGCAGCAGGTCGCGCTCGGCGAGCAGCGGAATCAGCGTGTCCCATTGGGCATGGGTCAGGTCGACGCCGGTCGGGTTGTGGCAGCAGGCGTGGAGCAGCACGACGCTGCGCGCCGGCAACGCCCGCAGCGCCGCGACCATGGCGTCGAATGCGACGCGGCCGCCGTCGTAGTACGGGTAGCTGTGCACCGCGAGGCCGGCGCCCTCGAACATCGAGCGGTGGTTGTCCCAGCTCGGGTCGCTGACCCAGACGGCGCTGCCGGGCAGCCAGCGGGCGATGAAATCGGCACCGACCTTCAGGCCGCCGCTCGAGCCGACCGACTGGATCGTCGCCACCCGCCGGGCGGCGAGCGCTTCGTGGCCGCTGCCGAAAAGGAGGAGCTGCACCTGCTCGCGAAAGTTGGCGGCGCCTTCGATCGGCAGGTAGGGCCTGGCCGCATCGCGTGCGACCACGGCCTGCTCGGCGCTGCGCACCGACTCGAGCACCGGAATGCGGCCCGCCTCGTCGAAGTAGATGCCGATCGAGAGGTTGATCTTGCCGGGCCGCGGATCCTTCTGGAAGTCCTCGTTGAGGCTCAGGATCGGGTCGCCGCCGAACGGCTCGACGTGGGCGAACATGTCAGCGCGTCCCTCCCGGCCGCACCGACGACCGGGCGGCCTTCATGCCGCCAGCGCCGCTTCGATGTCGCCTCTCAGAGATTCGGGCGAATCGGTCGGCGCGTAGCGCTTCAGCACCCGGCCGTCCTTGCCGACCAGAAACTTGGTGAAGTTCCACTTGATGGCCTTGGTGCCGAGGATGCCGGGGGCCTCCGCGGTCAGCCACTTCCACAGCGGATGGGCATGGGCGCCGTTGACGTCGACCTTGGCCATCATCGGAAAGGTGACGCCGTAGTTGGTCTGGCAGAAGGCGGCGATCTCGCCGTTCGATCCCGGGTCTTGCGCGCCGAACTGGTTGCTGGGGAAGCCGACCACGACCAGGCCCTTGTCGCGCAGGTCGTTCCACAGCGTCTCGAGCCCGGCGAACTGCGGCGTGAAGCCGCACTGGCTCGCGGTGTTGACGACGAGCAGCACCTTGCCGCGCTGGGTCGACAGGCTCGCCTTCTCGCCGTTGATCGACATCGCCTCGAAATCGTGGATGCTTTGCTCGGACATGGGGAGTTCGGTTGGCGGGGAGGGGCTTCCATGGTAGCGCCGTCGCGCCCGTGCTCACCCGGCCGCGCGCGGCTGCCAGGCGGCGAGCAGCGCCCCGGCGACGATCAGGCCACCGCCGAGCACGAGCCGCGGGGTGAGGGTGCCGCCGCCGAGGACGATCGCCGACACCGACGCGAAGACGATCTCGGTCAGCATGATCACCGCCGTGCGGTTGGCAGGCAAGCGTGCGGCACCGTATTGCATCGCCAGGTTGCCGGCGAGGAAGAAGACGGTCAGGGCCAGCATCGGCAGCAGCCACGCCGACGTGACGACCGGGGGCCAGGGGGCCATGCCGCGCCAGCCGAGGCCGGCGGCCAGGGCCGTGGCGACGAGCGCACCGCCGACGAACATCGCCAGGGCACGCCCTTCCTCGGGCCGGTGCGCCTCGCGGCGGACCATCACCGTGTTCAGCGCGAACGACAGGCCGCCGAGCACGCCGAGCCAGTCGGCCAGGCCGCCGGGCGCGACGAGCGACCGCCCCGGCAGCGACGACGGCGCAGCGGCCGGCGCTTCCGGCCAGAGCACGATCGCCGCGCCGACGAGGGCCAGTGCGACGCGCAGCAATGCCGTCGCCGTGAGGCGCTCGCCGAGGAGGATGCGGGCGAGCAGCACCGTCCACAGCGGCATGAGATAGAAGAGGAGGACGACGCGAACGACGTCGCCGATGACCACCGCCCAGTTGAATGCCGCATTGGTGGTGCCGGCGGCGACGACGAGCACCCAGAGTGCCGGCGTGGTGGCGAGCTGGCCGAGCGCCCGCGGCCGCGCCGCGATGATGACGAGGGAGGCCAGGGTGAAGATGATGCCCGTGGCCCAGAGCGGGTGCACGCCGCGGCCGCTCAGTTCGCGGAAGACCCACCACGACGTGCCCCAGACGAAGGCGTTGAAGACCAGCGACAGGGCCGCGAGCGGGCCGCCGGCGGCCGGGGCTGGCACCTGCCCGGTCAATGCTTGTCGGCCCTGGCGATCGCCAGCAGGTGCGCGATCTCGCCCGGATGGCGAATGCAGTTCGTGATGTGCCAGCGGCGGATCAGCCACATCGTCGCCGCGACCAGGACGCCGAAGACGCTGATCGCGGTGAACGCCGACAGGCCGAAGCGGGTCATGCCGGTATAGAACGCACCGAGCCCGAGGATGCACGCCTGCTCGTTGAAGTTCTGCACCGCGATCGAGCGGCCGGCGCCCATCAGGTTGGCGCCGCGGTGCTGCAGGAGGGCATTCATCGGCACGACGAGGTAGCCGCCGATGGCGCCGAGCAGGATCAGGAACGGCGCGGCGAGCCAGGCGTTGGTGATGACGTTCAGGCCGATGATCAGCACGCCCATGGCGATGCCGAAGGGAATCACCTTCGTGGCCTGGTGGAGTCGCATCCGCATCGAGGCGATGATCGCGCCCGCCGCGGTGCCGACGGCGACAACGCCGACCAGCGCCGACGCCTGCGTCATCGTGTAGCCCAGCGCGACGGCGGCCCAGGCGAAGACGATGACGCGCAGGTTGCCCGAGACGCCCCAGAAGAGCGTCGTCGTCGCCAGCGAGATCTGGCCGAGCTTGTCGTTCCAGAGGCGGGCATTGCAGTTCGAGAAGTCGCGCACGAGTGCGCCGACGCGTCCGGCCAGCGGCTGCAGCGGCGCCTCGGTACGCGGGATGCGCAGGTTGAAGAGGGCGGCCACGATGTAGAGGGCGACGATGAGCGCGACCGCCGCCTCGGGCGCATTTTCGATGCCGGTGTCGATGAGTGGCAGGTCGAACGAGAGCAACTGATGCGAGACGACATGGCCGAGCAGCTGGCCGCCGAGCAGTACGCCGAGGATGATCGACAGGATCGTGAGGCCTTCGATCCAGCCGTTGGCCTTGACGAGCTGCGAGTTCGGCAGCAGCTCGGTCAGGATGCCGTACTTCGCCGGCGAATAGGCGGCCGCGCCGAGGCCGACGATGCCGTACGAGAAGAGCGGGTTCGCGCCGAACAGCATGAGCAGGCAGCCGACCACCTTGATGGCGTTCGAGACGAACATGACCCGGCCCTTGGGAACGGCGTCGGCGAACGCACCCACCAGCGGCGCGAGGACGACGTAGAACAGCGCGAACATGGGCGTCAGTGCCGGCACGTGCCAGGCCGGCGCACCGCTCGAATTCAGCAGGCCGATCGCCGCCACCAGCAGCGCGTTGTCGGCCAACGAGCTGAAGAACTGCGCCGCCATGATGATGTAGAAGCCTTTTTTCATTCGCTTCGTGCCGGCGCCGGGCGAACGTGGGTTCGCCTCTCTCCGTGTGCTGTCTCCCTGCGGCCGGGGTTTATAGCACGCGGTTTTTCGCGCTCTCGCCCCGGGGAGAGGCGGTCGCAACGGCTGGCAGAATCGACCGATGCCGCGGCCGATCGAAGCGCTCGTCCATGTCGATGCCCTGGCGGCGAACCTCGCGGTCGCACGCGCCGCGGCGCCGGCCGCGCGGGTGTGGGCCGTCGTCAAGGCCGACGCCTACGGTCATGGAATCGAGTCGGCCTACGCCGGCCTGCAGGGGGCCGACGGCTTCGCCCTGCTCGACCTCGCCGAGGCCCAGCGCATCCGCGAGCTCGGCTGGCGCGGCCCGGTCCTTCTCCTCGAAGGCTGCTTCGAGCCGCGCGACCTCGAGACCTGCTCGCGCCTGCATCTGTGGCACGTCGTGCACTGCACCGCGCAGATCGACTGGCTGGCTGCGCACAAGACCGAGCGCCCGCATCGGGTGTTCCTGAAGATGAACAGCGGCATGAACCGACTGGGCTTTTCGCCGGCCGCCTTTCGCGCCGCGTGGCTGCGCCTCGACGCGCTGCCCCAGGTGGAGGGAGTGGTGCTGATGACGCATCTCGCCGACGCCGACGCGCGCGACCCGGCCTCGGCCGAGCCCGCGCTCGCTGCCTTCGCCGCCGCCACTGCCGAGCTGCCCGGCGAGCGCTCGATCTGCAACAGCGCCGCCCTGCTGCGCTTCGGCGCGCGCCTGGCGCCTTCGCCCGGCGACTGGGTACGCCCGGGCATCATGCTGTACGGCTCGTCGCCCGATGCGCCGGCGCACGGTGCCGCCGACTGGAACCTGCAGCCGACGATGACGCTGCGCACGCAGCTGATCGCGGTGCAGTCGCTGGCGGCCGGCGCGGCGGTCGGCTACGGCAGCACGTGGCGGGCCGAGCGGCCGATGAACGTCGGCATCGCCGCCTGCGGCTACGCCGACGGCTACCCCCGGCATGCACCCGGCGCCAACGGACACGGCGCGCCGGTGCTGGTCGACGGCGAGCGCGCCGCCCTGGCCGGCCGGGTCTCGATGGACATGATCGCCATCGACCTCACGACCGTGCCCGAGGCGCGGGTCGGCAGCGAGGTCGTGCTCTGGGGCCGCGCCGCCAGCGGCGTCGTGCTGCCCGTCGACGAGGTCGCTGCCGCCGCCGGAACGATCGGCTACGAGCTGATGTGCGGGCGCGCGCCGCGGGTGCCGGTGAAGACGGTCGGCGGGCCATGAGCGCCACGGCGGCGGTCGTCGCCGAGTCGGAGGTCGAGTTCACCGCGGTGCGCGCGCAGGGCGCGGGGGGTCAGAACGTCAACAAGGTGTCGAGCGCCATCCACCTGCGCTTCGACGTCGCTGCCTCGTCGCTGCCCGATGCCGTCAAGGCGCGCCTGCTCGCGTCGCACGATCGACGCATCAACGACGAGGGCGTCGTCGTCATGAAGGCGCAGCGGCACCGCAGCCAGGACATGAACCGACGCGATGCGCTCGATCGGCTGCAGGTGCTGGTCGACCGCGCTGCCGAAGAGCCGACGCCGCGCAAGCCGACCCGGCCGACGCGCGCCTCGCGCCGGCGCCGCCTCGAAGGCAAGGGCCAGCGGGCGGAGATCAAGGCCGGGCGCGCCAAGGTCGTCGCCTGAGGCGTCGGCGGCCGCCGCGTCTGCCCGGCCCGTCGACGACCGTGCGCCGACAATCGGGCGCATGGCCAAGGAGAAGTCGAGCTTCGCGTGTACCGAATGCGGCGGCACCAGCCCGCGCTGGCAGGGCAAGTGCCCGCATTGCGGCGCCTGGAACCCGCTCGTCGAGACGGCGGCGCCGGCCGGGGCGGACAAGCCACGCTATGCGCGCCAGGGCGGCGGCGGCGCCGGCGGCCGCGGCCTGCTGCCGGGCCAGGCCGTCGCCACGCTGTCGGAGATCGAGGTCGCCGACGCCGAGCGCCAGCCGACCGGCATCGACGAGCTCGACCGCGCCCTCGGCGGCGGCATCGTCGCCGGCGGCGTCATCCTGATCGGCGGCGACCCGGGCATCGGCAAGTCGACACTGTTGCTGCAGGCGCTCGACTCGCTGTCGCGCGTCGCCAAGGTGCTCTACGTCACCGGCGAGGAAAGCGGTGCCCAGGTGGCGCTGCGCTCGCGCCGGCTCGGCCTCGGCGCCAGCGCGGTGCGCGTGCTCGCCGAGATCGAGCTCGAGAAGATCATGGCGACGATCGAGGCCGAGCGGCCGGCGGTCTGCGTCGTCGATTCGATCCAGACCGTCTACAGCGAGGCGCTGAGCTCGGCGCCAGGCTCGGTGGCACAGGTCCGCGAATGCGCGGCGCAGCTGACGCGGCTGGCGAAGGCGAGCGGCACCACCATCATCCTGGTCGGCCATGTCACCAAGGACGGTGCGCTCGCCGGCCCGCGCGTGATGGAGCACATCGTCGACACCGTGCTTTATTTCGAGGGCGACACGCACTCGAGCTTTCGCCTTGTCCGGGCGGTGAAGAACCGGTTCGGTGCGGTCAACGAGATCGGTGTCTTCGCGATGACCGAGAAGGGCCTGAAAGGCGTCGCCAACCCGAGCGCGATCTTCCTCTCGACGCACGGCGAACCGGTGGCCGGCTCATGCGTGCTCGTCACCCTCGAAGGGACGCGGCCGCTGCTGGTCGAGGTGCAGGCCCTGGTCGATGCCGGCGGGCCCAGCCCGCGGCGCCTCTCGGTCGGCCTCGACCGAGACCGGCTCGCGATGATGCTGGCGGTGCTGCATCGCCACGCCGGCATCGCCGCGCTCGACCAGGACGTGTTCGTCAACGCCGTCGGCGGCGTGCGCATCAGCGAGCCGGCCGCCGACCTCGCGGTGATGCTGGCGATCCAGTCGAGCCTGCGCGGCAAGGCGCTGCCG
>JBBRFB010000057.1:0-20517 GCA_038225015.1 Burkholderiales bacterium | reverse complement strand
GGTCAGCAACGCCGGCGACGGCGGGCTGCTCGCGCATGTCCGCCTGAAACGCGGCTGACGTCGCTCAGCCGGGGCGGCTCTTCAGCCGCAGCAACGCCTCATGCTCGATGCACGTCTCCGGTCACGGTGGCGACGCGTCTGTGCCGCTCGGGTCAGGATCGCTCCCTCGCCAGCCTCTCCCTGCTGTTCATACGGGCCACACAGGTCCCAGGTGTACGAAGGCAACTTTGCCTGGAGTGCGAGCGAGCCCGGCAAAGCCGCGCTCAGCCCTTCTTCAGGCGGACGTGGGCGAGCAGGCCACCCTCGGTCGCGTTCGCCACCTCGAAGGCGCCGCCCATGCGCTGCACCGCCTTCTCGACGATGGCCAGGCCGAGGCCGGCGCCGGTGGCCGCGGTGCGCGCGGCGTCGCCGCGGAAGAACGGCGTCGTGAGCTGGTCGAGCTTCTTCGGATCGACACCCTGCCCGTGATCGCGCACGGTGATGATCACCCAGGGCCCCGTGCGCGCATAGGTGACGAGGACGCGGGCGATGCCGGTGTTGGTCGATCGCCCGTAGCGACGCGCGTTCTCGAACAGGTTCTGCAGGACGCGGCCGAGCTCGACGTCGTCGGCGAGCACGCGGACGTCGTCTGCCACCTTCGAGCTGATCCGGATCTGGCTGGTGTCGCGAAAGGCGGCGGCCTCGCGCTCGACCACGGCCGACACGTTGACCGGGAAGAGCTTGACCTCGCCGGGACGCGCGTAGTCCATGAACTTGTCGATGATGGCGTCGAGCTGGTCGATGTCCATCGCCATGTTGCTCTTGGCCTCTTCGTCCTGCACGCTCATCTCGCACTCGAGGCGCAGGCGCGACAAGGGCGTGCGCAGGTCGTGCGAAATGCCGGCCAGCATGACGGCGCGGTCCTGCTCGACCTTGGCGAGCTCGCGCGCCATCTTGTTGAAGCCCATGTTGACCTGGCGGATCTCGCTCGTGAGCGTGGTCTCGTCGAGGCGCGAGTCGTACTCGCCTTCGCCGATCCGGCTCGCCGCGAACGACAGCTCCTTCAGCGGCTTGTTGATGAGGCGGGCGATCGCCGCCGAGCCGAGCACGGTGGCGAGCAGGGCGATCGAGACCCAGAGCACGATCGTGCTTGTCGCCATCGGGCCGACCCGGGTCGGGTCGACCTTCAGCCAGAAGGCGTCGCGGGCGATCGTGAAGCCGACCCACAGGCCCGGCTGGCCGTTCATGGCGCTGGCAATCACGGTGTCGGTGCCGAGCTGGTCGCGCAGCTCGCGTTCGATCACGCGCTGGAAGCGGTCGGAAGCGAACGGCTCCCAGGTGTCGTTCGGCTCGCGCGGCGTGATCTTCACCGACTCTTCGGTCGACATGCCCTTGATCAACGCGATGCGGTTGATGCCGTCGAAGCTCAACAGCGCCGACCGGGTAAGGTTCACCAACGAGGCAATCTGCTGCGCCGCCTGGATGGCGCGCGGTTCGAACTCGAGCGCCCGGAACGTCTGCACCCAGGCGAAGACACCGCTGGCGAGCAGGAGGGCGAGCAGGAAGAACGTGCGCCAGAACAGGCTCAGGGCGACGAACTTGCGCGGCGCCCGCGCCTTCACCGTCGGCTTCAGCCGTTCGGCGAGGGGCTTGCTGCCGGAGCGCTTGGCATGGCGGGTCGCCACGGTGGGGTCGAAGCCTGGGTCGGTGAACGCGAGAAGCGGACTCTAAGCGGCCCCGTCCGGAACGAACACATACCCGACGCCCCAGACCGTCTGGATGTAGCGCGGCTGCGTCGGATCGGGCTCGATCATCTTGCGCAGGCGCGAGATCTGGACGTCGAGGCTGCGGTCGAAGGGCTCGAACTCGCGGCCGCGCGCGAGCTGCGCGAGCTTGTCGCGCGAAAGCGGCTGGCGGGGGTGGCGCACCAGCGCCTTCAGCATCGAGAACTCGCCGGTCGTGAGCGAGATCTGCTCGCCGTCCTTGGTGAGCCGGCGCAGCGCCAGGTCGAACACGAACGGCCCGAAGGTCACGGTCTGCGCCTCCAGCGCCGGCGCACCGGGCGCCTCGATCGTCGGCCGGCGCCGCAGCACGGCATGGATGCGCGCGAGCAGCTCGCGCGGGTTGAAGGGCTTGGGCAGGTAGTCGTCGGCGCCGACCTCGAGGCCGACGATGCGGTCGACGTCCTCGACCTTGGCGGTGAGCATGATGATGGGCGTCACGTCGTTGGCGGCGCGCAGGCGCCGGCAGATCGACAGGCCGTCTTCGCCCGGCAGCATCAGGTCGAGGACGATCAGATGCACGCTCTCACGGGTCAGCAGCCGGTTCAGCGCCTTCGAGTCCTCGGCGAGCAGGACCTCGAAGCCTTCCTGGGTCAGGTAGCGGCGCAGCAGGTCGCGAATGCGGGCATCATCGTCGACGACGACGATCCGGTCAGGGCGGGCATTGGCGGACGTGTTCATCGCTTCCCCATTTGTAACAATCGCGATTCTGCGGGGCGTGCCGGGCGATTTCGTCCCGGGTTGACGCCCTGTTACAAATCATCGAAGAGAAGGAACGGCACTTCATGAACTACTGCAGATGCGCGCTCGCCGCCGCCCTGTCCGGCGTCGCGGCGCTGGGCTCGCCGCCGGCCGTGGCGGAGGGGCCGGCGCCGGTCGGCGTGCTGAGCCTGGCCGCGAGCACCAGCGTCGAGGTGACGAAGGACCTCCTCGCCGTCACCTTCTCGACGACGCGCGAAGGCGCCGACGCGAACGCCGTGCAGGCGCAGCTGAAGGCCGCCCTCGACACCGCGCTGGCGGAGGCGAAGAAGGTGGCCCGCCCGGGCCAGCTCGACGTGCAGACCGGCAACTTCTCGCTCTACCCGCGCTATGCGACGCCGGTGTCGGGCAAGCCCTCGCTGAACGGCTGGACGGGCACGGCCGAGCTGGTCGTCGAGGGCCACGACATGGCGGCGATCGGCCAGCTGAGCGGGCGCATCACGACGATGACGATCGGCCGCGTCGCCTACCGGCTGTCGCGCGAAGCCAGTGCCAAGGTGGAAGACGAGATCGTCGCCGAGGCGATCGCGCGCTATCGCGCCAAGGCGGCCGACTACAGCAAGCGGTTCGGCTACGACGGCTACGTCGTCCGCGAAGTCAACGTCTCGACCAGCGAGCCCGGCGGCCCGATGCCCATGCAACGCATGGCGCCGGCGGCGATGTCGGCCGGCAGCGCGCTTTCGGTCGAGCCGGGCAAGGCCGTCGTCACGGCGACGGTCAACGGCTCGGTGCAGATGCAATGAGCGCCGCAGTGCCGGGCGAGCCGCGCCTGCGCCATGTCCAGTGCCTGAGCGGCGGTGGCCTGCACCGCCTCGCCTACTGGGAGTGGGGCGATCCCGCCAACGACCGGGTCCTCGTCTGCGTGCATGGCCTGACGCGCCAGGGCCGCGACTTCGACGTCCTCGCGGCGGCGATGCGCGACCGCTACCGCGTCGTCTGCCCCGACGTCGCCGGTCGTGGCGAGTCGGACCGGCTGGCCGATCCCGCTGGCTACAACTTGCCGGTCTACGTCGCCGACATGGTGACCCTGCTGGCGCGACTCGACGCGTCGACGGTGCACTGGCTCGGCACCTCGATGGGCGGGCTGATCGGCATCGGCCTGGCCGCACAGGCGCATTCGCCGATCGAGCGGCTCGTCCTCAACGACGTCGGGCCGACGATCGACGCGGCCGGCATTGCCCGCATCGGCAGCTACGTCGGTCTGCCGCTCACCTGGGCCACCGAAGACGAAGCGGCCGACTACCTGCTCTCGATCTCCACCGGCTTCGGCCCGCACAGCCGAGAGCAGTGGCTGGCGTTGACGCGGCCGATGCTGCGCCGCCAGGGCGCGCGCTTCGGCCTGCACTACGACCCGGCGATCGGCATCGCCCTTCGCGCCATCACGCCCGAAGCGGCGGCGGCCGGGCAGGCGGCGCTGTGGTCGGCCTACGACGCCGTCCGCTGCCCGACCCTGATCCTGCGCGGCGCCGGCTCCGACGTGCTGTCGGCGGAGACGGCGGCGGCGATGGCGACGCGCGGCCCGCGGGCGATCCTGCGCGAGTTCGACGGCGTCGGCCATGCGCCGACCCTCATCGACGCGGGGCAGGTCGCTGCCGTGCGGGAGTTCCTGCCCCGACCATGAAGATCGCCGCGGCGCCGCCGCATGACGCGGCGCCGATCGTGCGCCTCGTCGGCGATGACACGCCACGGGCCGGCGAGGCGGAGCGCGCGCGGGCGTTCGCCGTGCCGCTCGTCGGCGAGCGCCGGCTCGACAGCGGCGAAGTCGCACTCGACCACGCCGACGGCGTCGCCGCGATCCTGCGCGCCATCGGCGCCGCGCCCTCGCTCGTCGCTGCGTCCTGGCTGATCTACGCCGCCGACGAGCTCGGCCAGCCCGACGCGGTGCTGACGCCGCTGTTCGGGGCGTCGCAGGCCGCGCTCGTCGCCCATGCGCGTCGGCTGGGCGAGCTGCAGCGTGCCGCCCAGGGCGCTCAGGTGGCGGCCGCCGAGCGGGCCCGGCAGACCGAGCGGGTGAGGAAGATGCTGCTCGCCTTCTCGCGCGACCTGCGCGTCGTGCTGCTGCGCCTGGCGTCGCGCCTGCAGACACTGCGCTGGTTCGCGGCGAGCCGGCGCGACTGCCCGCGCGAGCTCGCTCTCGAGACGCGGCAGGTCTTCGCGCCGCTCGCCAACCGGCTCGGCATCTGGCAGATCAAGTGGGAGCTCGAGGACCTGTCGTTCCGCTTCCTCGAGCCGCAGAGCTACCGGGCGGTGGCCGACCGGCTCGACGAGCGCCGCGCCGACCGCGAGGCGCGAATCGAGCGGCTGCGGGCGAGCCTCGGCGCCGACCTCGCCGCTCATGGTCTGCACGCGGAGGTGCACGGCCGGCCGAAGCACCTCTACAGCATCTGGCGAAAGATGCGCCGAAAGGGGCTCGACTTCGCGGGCGTCATGGACGTGCTCGCGCTGCGCGTCGTCGTGGCCGACGTCGCCGGCTGCTACGCTGTGCTCGGCCGTGTCCACGAGCGCTACCCGGCGATCCCCGGCGAGCTCGACGACTACATCGCCCGGCCGAAGGGCAACGGCTACCGCTCGCTGCACACCGTCGTGCTCGACGACGAAGGCGGCGCGGTCGAGATCCAGATCCGCACGCCGGAGATGCACGAGCACGCCGAGTACGGCGTGTCGGCGCACTGGGCCTACAAGGAGGCGGCGCCGGGCCAGGGTGCCGTCGAGGCACGCGGCAGCTACGAGCAGCGCGTCGCCGAAGCCCGCCTCGTCGTGCTGCGCCAGCTGCTGGCCTGGGAGCGCGATCTCGCGACGGGCGGCGAAGCCGGCGACGCCGACGGCCCGGTCGAGCCTGCAGGTGCCGGATTCGACGACAGGATCTACGTCTTCACGCCGCAGGCGGCGATCGTCGAGCTGACCGCCGGGGCGACGCCGATCGACTTCGCCTACGCCGTGCACACCGACCTCGGCCACCGTTGCCGGGGCGCACGCGTCGACGGCACGATGGTGTCGTTGAACACGCCGCTCGCCAGCGGACAGACGGTCGAGATCGTCGCCGCCAAGGTCGGCAGCCCGTCGCTCGACTGGCTGAACGCCGACCTCGGCTACCTGCAGAGCGCGCGTTCGAAGGCGAAGGTACGGGCCTGGTTCAACGCCCGCGACCAGGCCGAGACCGTGGCGCGCGGCCGTGCCGCGGTCGACAAGCTCCTGCAGCGCGAAGGCAAGACGGCCCTGAAGCTCGACGACCTCGCCGCGCAGCTCGGCTTCAAGAGCGCCGATGCGCTGTTCGAGGTGGTCGGCAAGGACGAGCTGTCGGTGCGCACGATCGAGACCCTCCTGCGCCCGGCCGTCGATGCGCGCCCGGCCGATGAAGGAGTCGTTCTGAAGCGCTCGCGGGCGAGCGGCGACACCGGTGGCGTGCTCGTCGTCGGCGTCGGCTCGCTCCTCACCAGCCTGGCGCGATGCTGCCGACCGGCGCCGCCCGATCCCATCGCCGGCTACGTCACCCGCGGCCGCGGCGTCGCGGTGCACCGGACCGGCTGCCGCACGTTCAGGCAGATGGCCGAGCGTTCACCGGAGCGGGTGATCACGGTCGCCTGGGGCGAGGCCGATCCGAAGCGGCCCGCCGTCTATCCGGTCGACGTGGCGGTCGAGGCCGCCGACCGGCAGGGCCTCTTGCGCGACGTCTCCGAGGTGCTCGCCAAGGAGAAGATGAACGTCACCGGCGTCAAGACGCAATCGGTGCGCGACGGCCTCGGCGGCACCGCCTTCATGACCTTCACGATCGAGGTCGCAGATGCCTCGCGCCTGGCCGCCGCCCTGGCCCTGGTCTGCCGCATCGACGGCGTGCGCGCGGCGCGTCGTCGCTGATTGCCGTGGTCGATCGTTGTCGCCGAGCGGTGCGCCGCTCACTTCACCGGGATCGGCGTCGAGCGATCGACGGCCACCGCGGTCACGCTGTTCTTCGGCGAGCCCTCGATGACGCGGTCGGAGTACGTCAGGTAGACGAGCGTGTTGCGCTTGCGGTCGACCATGCGCACGACGCGAAGCCGCTTGAAGACGAGCGAGATGCGCTCGCTGAACATCTCCTCGCGAATCTCGATCGGCTTGGTGAAGGTGATCGGACCGACCTGCCGGCAGGCGATCGATGCTTCGGCCTTGTCTTCGGCCAACCCGAGGGCGCCGCTGATGCCGCCGGTCTTGGCGCGCGAGACGTAGCAGGTGACGCCGGCGACCTTCGGATCGTCGTACGCGTCGACGACGATCTTGTGATCGGGGCCGATGAGCTTGAAGACGGTATCGACCTCGCCGATCGGCTCGCCCGCGGCCGCCAGGGGCGCCGCGGCAGCGAGGCCGAGTGTCGCGAGCGCCAGCCATCTCGTTGTTTTCTGCATGACCAAAGCGGACTCCTTTGCGTTGCCGCGTGATGACGGGCCGCGGCAGTGAAGGCCGCGGCGACGCTGATATCATCGCTGCCTTCGCAGGCGCGTAGCTCAGCTGGTTAGAGCACCACCTTGACATGGTGGGGGTCGTTGGTTCGAGTCCAATCGCGCCTACCAAATCTCGATGCCCGCCGCCCGGTGCCGACACGCCCGGGTCGCGGGCTTTTTCTTGCCTGCGGCGAGCATCGCGACGGGCGGTGCCTGCCATCGGGTAGATGAATCCCCTAGGCCTGATTTCTTCGAAGTTGACAGAGGTCAAGCGTTATTCCGGTGGCCGGTCGGACCATCTTGAGGTTTGATGGCATGGCCCGGTGGCCGGTAGAAGTGACCCGTTCCCCCGTCCGACCCACTCACAGGAGACATGATGACCAAGCTCGAGAAATGCAGTCGCGGCCGTTCGGCCGTTCGGGTGGCTTCGGCCGCGGTGGCGATGGCGGCGTTCGCGGCAACGGGCCCGGCGCTGGCGTGGGAGCCGACCAAGCCGGTCGAGTTCATCGTTCCCGCCGGTACCGGCGGTGGCGCCGACCAGATGGCACGGCTGATCCAGGGCATTGTCGTCAAGCACAAGCTGATGAAGGAGTCGCTGATCGTCGTCAACAAGTCCGGCGGCGCCGGCGCCGAGGGCTTTCTCGACGTCAAGGAAGCCAAGGGCGACCCGAACAAGATCGTGATCACGCTGTCGAACCTGTTCACGACGCCCATGGCCACGGGCGTGCCGTTCAGCTGGCACGACATGACGCCGGTGTCGATGATGGCGCTCGACCAGTTCGTGCTCTGGGTCAACGCCGACAAGCCGTACAAGACGGCCGCCGACTACATCGCCGCCGTCAAGGCGGCGGGACCGAACAAGTTCAAGATGGGCGGCACGGGCTCCAAGCAGGAGGACCAGATCATCACCGTCGGCCTAGAGAAGGCGACCGGGACGAAATTCATCTACATCCCGTTCAAGGGCGGCGGCGCGGTGGCGGTGCAGCTCGTCGGCGATCACATCGACTCAAGCGTCAACAACCCGATCGAGGCCGTGGCCCAGTGGCGCGCCGGCAAGCTCCGGCCGCTCTGCGTCTTCGACGACAAGCGCATGCCTTACACGGCCAAGGTCACCGACACGATGTCGTGGGGCGACATCCCCACCTGCAAGGAATCGGGCGTGCCGACCGACTACGTCATGCTGCGCGGCATCTTCATGGCGCCCGGCGTGACGCCGGAGCAGAAGGCCTTCTACGTCGACCTGCTGAAGAAGGTGCGCGAGACGCCGGACTGGAAGGACTTCATGGAGAAGGGCGCCTTCAACACCACGGCGATGACCGGCGCGGATTTCGACAAGTGGCTCGAGTCCGCCGAGGCGAACCATCGTCAGCTCATGACCGAAGCCGGTTTCATGGCCAAGAAGTAGAAGGCCGCTCATGTCCGTCGAGCCAGGGCAGGAGTCGGCGAGCAGCCCGGTCATCGCCCGGAACAGCACCGTCGACGCCGTCGTCGCGGTGATCCTTTTCATCGTCGGCGCCGTCGTCGTCGTCGAGGCCCGCCAGCTCGGCGCCGGCTGGACGAGCGACGGTCCGGGATCGGGCTACTTCCCGTTCTACATCGGCCTCATCCTGTGCATCTCCGCGCTGGGAATCTTCTTCCAGGCGGTGTTCGCCAAGGGGCGCGACACCGGGGCCTTCGTCGATCGCGAGCAGTTCGGGCGCGTGATGTCGGTGCTCTTGCCGGCCATCGTGTACGTGCTGGGTGTCGTCTTCGTCGGCATCTATGTGGCGTCGGCGATCTACATCGCGCTCTTCATGGTGCTGCTCGGCAAATACTCGCCGGTGAAGAGCATCCTCGTCGGCGTCATCGTCAACGCCTTCTTCTTCGCTTTGTTCGAGGTCTGGTTCAAGGTTCCGCTCTACAAGGGCATGTTCGAGCCGCTTCGCTTCCTCGGCTACTGACGGCGGCCGCGCGCCGCCTCTTGCTACCCCACCCCCCGCACGCTCTCCTGAGTCCGCCCCGATGGAAGAACTGAGCTCGCTGATGCAGGGCTTCGCCGTCGTCCTCACGCCCGTCAACATCGGGCTGATGTTCGTCGGCATCACGCTCGGCGTGCTGATCGGCGTGCTGCCCGGCCTCGGCGGCGCCAACGGGGTGGCGATCCTGCTGCCGCTCACCTTCACGATGTCGCCGACATCGGCGATCGTGATGCTCTCGTGCATCTACTGGGGCGCCCTTTTCGGCGGCGCCATCACCTCGATCCTGTTCAATATTCCGGGCGAGCCGTGGTCGGTGGCGACCACCTTCGACGGCTACCCGCTGGCCCAGAAGGGCCACGCCGGCCAGGCGCTCACGGCGGCGTTCACGTCGTCGTTCGTTGGCGCCTTCATCGCCGTGCTCATGATCACCTTCCTGGCGCCGCTGGTCGCGAAATTTGCACTTCGCTTCGGCCCGCCCGAGTTCTTCGCCGTCTACCTGCTCACGTTCTGCAGCTTCGTCGGCATGGGCAAGGGGTCGCCGTTCAAGATCCTCGTCTCGATGGCGCTCGGTTTCGCGCTCGCCGCCGTCGGCATGGACACGGTCACCGGCCAGCTGCGCATGACCTTCGGCCAGGCCGAGCTGATGCGCGGCTTCGACTTCCTGATCGCCGTCATCGGGCTGTTCGGCATCGGCGAGATCCTGCTGTCGATGGAAGAGGGTCTGCAGTTCTCGGGGAAGGCGGCGCGCATCAACCCCAAGGTCGTGTGGGAGACGTGGAAGATCCTGCCGCGCTACTGGGTGACGTCGCTGCGCAGTGCGCTCGTCGGCATCTGGATGGGCATCACCCCGGGCGGGGCCACGCCGGCGTCGTTCATGAGCTACGGCCTGGCCAAGAAGATGTCGCGCAACGGACCGAAGTTCGGCACCGGCGAGCTCGAGGGGGTCGTCGCGCCCGAGACCGCGGCGCACGCCGCCGGCACCAGTGCCCTCCTGCCGATGCTCGCGCTCGGCATCCCCGGCTCGCCGACCGCGGCGGTGCTGCTCGGCGGCCTGCTCATCTGGGGCCTGCAGCCGGGGCCGCTCCTCTTCGTCGAGCAGAAGGACTTCGTCTGGGGCCTGATCGCCAGCATGTACCTCGGCAACATCGCCGGCCTGATCGTGGTGCTGACGACGGTGCCGCTGTTCGCGTCGATCCTGCGCATCCCGTTCTCGATCATCGCCCCGGTGATCATCGTCATCTGCGCGATCGGCGCCTATACGGTGCACAACGCGATGCTCGACATCTGGTTCATGCTCGGCTTCGGCGTCATCGGTTACGTTTTCAAGAAGCTCGACTATCCGCTGGCGCCGATGGTGCTGGCGCTGGTGCTCGGCGACAAGGCCGAGGATTCGTTCCGCCAGTCGATGCTGGTCTCGCAGGGCGACGTCACGATCATGTGGTCGAACGCGCTCGTCGGCTCGATCACGACGCTGGCCCTGCTGATGCTGTTCTGGCCGCTGATCTCCAGTCTGATCGGCCTGGTACGCCGGCCGAAGGTCGACCCGCTCGCCGCGGAGCAGCCCGTCGATTGACGACACGGAGGAGCGCATGCCCGTCATTGCCCTGACCCAGGAAATGGGTTCGCTGGCCAAGGAAGTCGCCGACGGCCTGGCCGCCGAACTGCAGCTCGAAGTCATGCGCCACGAGGTCCTGGACCACGTGGCCGACCGCATGCATGTCGCCAGGAGCCTGATCAGCCGCCTGCGCGAAGGCCAGGCGGGAACGCTCGAGCGACTGCGCGCCGATCGCGCCAGCATGGCCGTCTATACCGCCGAGGAGGTGTTCGAGCGCGCGGAGCGGGGCAATGTCGTGCTGCGCGGCTGGGGCGCCACCTGCCTGCTGCGCCCGGTGCCGCACATCGTCTGCGTGCGTATCACGCGGTCGCTGGCGGCCCGCGTCGAGTGGCTGCACACGCACCTCGGCACCGACGACGCCGAGCACGCCGAGGCCGAGATCCGGCGCAGCGACCGAGCCCATGCGGCGAACATGAACGCGCAATTCGGCGTCACCTGGGGTGACCCCTTGCTCTACGACATGGTCCTCAACACCGACCGCATCACGGTCGAAGGTTGCATCGCGCAGATCAGGGCCTTGTCGGCGAGGCCGGAGTTCGCCGAGACCGATGCATCGCGCGGACGGCTGAAGGCGATGGCCCTCGAGGCGCGCATCCGCGCCGCGCTGAAGGGCGACGAGGCGACGCGCGACGTCGACGTCACGATCGACATCGTCGACAGCCGCGTGACGCTTCGCGGCATCGTCCTCGACCCCGGCGAGCGACCGTCCGCAATACGGGTCGTGGCCGCGGTCCCGGGGGTCACGGGTGTCGACGACCAGCTCCGGGTGATGGCGAAGTCGCGTCTTTTCCCGTCGGCGAAGAACTGATCCGGCCCACCGGCAGCGGCCCACCGCAGCCACGCTCTTCCGGCCGTGCCGAGGGCCCCGCAAGTCGTCAGATCTTGCCGCGCTGCTTCAGCCGGCTGAGCGTCTCGGCAGAGAGATTGAGGTACGCGGCAAGCTCCTTCTTCGGGATCCGCTCCGCCAGCTCGGGATGCTTGCGCACGAAGCGGTGTACCCGCCCCGGGGCGTCGAGGAGATGCAGCGTGATGGTGTGCGCCATGATCTCGCTCATCAGCCGCATCACCTCGTGCTCGAACGTGGCCTTGAACTTCGGGTGCCGGTCCATGAAGGCGACCCAGGTCGGCATCGGCAGCTTGGCGACGCGGGCGCGCGTCAGGCAGACAATGCTGTAGGGCGTCGGCGTGTTCAGCCGCCAGGCGGCGTAGCTGGTCTCGATGTCGCGCGCGTCGGCGAAGCGAAGAATCATCTCCCTGGCATCGGCGTTGGTGACGACGCGCTTGAGGATGCCGTCGAGCACGAAGTACTGCTCCATCTCGTGCACGCCCTGGTGCAGCAGGTGCTCGCCCTTGGCGCCGTCGACGACGACCAGGTGCGGCTCGAGCTCGTCGCGCTCGTCGTCGAGCATTTCCTTCAGGACGATGTTCTGCTTGAGCTGGGCCCGGATGACGTTGCGTTCGGGATGGTTTTCGACGGGAATCGATGGCATGGGCGGACACCGGCGCTGCGCTGGGCGGCGAAGGCATTTCAAACGGAGAAAATTGACCTCGGTCAACGGGGCATCGACCGGTCGATTCCTATGATAAGTCGCGTTGATCGACCGATTCGCCGTGCCGCCCGTTGGGGCCGGCGGCCCGGCGCCTCGGGGTTCCCGCCATCGCGAGATTGTCCCAAAGGTTGATCGCGGTCATCTGCCCGGGGCTCGACCTTCGGCGATAGTGCAGGGATGGCGGTGTCGGCTGCATCCGGTCCTGTCGAGCGCCATCCTGCCGCATCCATCCCGCTCACATCTCGAACCGAAGGAGACACCATGTCCGCAGTCCTGAAACAGCAGCCGGGCGCCGCCTCGGCGGACGGCGCCCCGCAGGGCGCTGCGGTCGATGCAGTCGAGGGCAGCACGATCGACGGCTTCCAGCTCGTCATCGAGGCGTTGAAGCTGAACGACATCGACACGGTCTTCGGCCTGCCGGGCATTCCGATCACCGACCTGACGCGCAAGATGCAGGCTGAAGGCCTGCGCGTCATCTCGTTTCGCCACGAGCAGAACGCTGGCAATGCCGCCGCGGCGGCCGGCTTTCTCACCAGGAAGCCCGGCATCTGCCTGACGGTCTCGGCGCCGGGGTTCCTGAATGGCCTGACGGCGCTCGCCAACGCGACGACGAACTGCTTTCCCATGATCCTGATCAGTGGCTCCAGCGAGCGCGAGATAGTCGACCTGCAGCAAGGCGACTACGAGGAGATGGACCAGCTCGCCATCGCCAAGCCGCTCTGCAAGGCTGCCTACCGGGTGCTGCACGCACAAGACATCGGCATCGGCATCGCCCGGGCCATTCGCGCGGCGTTGTCGGGCCGCCCGGGCGGCGTCTACCTCGATCTGCCTGCCAAGCTGTTCGCGCAGACGATGACCGCGGCGGCGGGCCGCGACTCGCTGGTGAAGGTGGTCGACCCGGCGCCGCGCCAGATCCCGGCACCCGACGCCGTCGCCCGTGCCCTCGACGTGCTGAAGAGCGCGAAGCGGCCGTTGATCGTTCTTGGCAAGGGGGCCGCCTACGCCCAGGCCGACGCCGAGATCCGCGCCCTGATCGAGAAGTCGGGCGTGCCCTACCTGCCGATGTCGATGGCCAAGGGCCTCCTGCCCGACACCCACGCCCAGTCGGCCTCGGCGACGCGCTCGTTCGTCCTCGCCGAGGCCGACGTCGTCTTGCTGATCGGCGCCCGGCTCAACTGGCTGCTCTCGCACGGCAAGGGCAAGACATGGGGAGGCGCCAACGCCCAGACCCGCCGCTTCATCCAGATCGATATCTCGCCGACCGAGATGGACAGCAACGTGCCGATCGCCGCCCCGCTCGTCGGCGACATCGGCTCGTGCGTCTCGGCGCTCGTGGAAGGGCTCGGCAGCGGCTGGACGAAGCCCCCCGCCGAGTGGACGGCCGCCATCGGCGAGCGCAAGGACAAGAACCTGCAGAAGATGGCCGACACGCTGGCCAAGTCGCCGGCGCCGATGAACTTCCACAGCGCGCTCAACGTGATTCGCGACGTGGTCCGGGCCCATCCCGAGGCCATCGTCGTCAACGAGGGCGCAAACACGCTCGACTTCACGCGCAGCGTCGTCGACATGTACGAGCCGAGGAAGCGCCTCGACGTCGGCACCTGGGGCATCATGGGCATCGGCATGGGCTTCGCCGTGGCCGCTGCCGTGACCACCGGCAAGCCCGTCATTGCGATCGAAGGCGACAGCGCCTTCGGCTTCTCGGGCATGGAGGTCGAGACGATCTGCCGCTACGAGTTGCCGGTGTGCGTGATCGTCTTCAACAACAACGGCGTCTACAGGGGCACCGACGTCAACCCGCGCGGCGGCGATGTGGCGCCCACGATATTCGTCAAGGGTGCGCGCTACGACAAGATGATCGAGGCCTTCGGCGGCGTCGGCGTGCATGCCACCACGCCCGGCGAGCTGCAGAAGGCGCTGAAGGAGGCCGTCGCCTCGGGCCGGCCGACGCTCATCAACGCCGTGATCGACGAGACCGCGGGCACCGAAAGCGGCCGCATCACGAGCCTGAACCCGCAGAGCGCCGCCAGGAAGAAGTGACCCGATTCAATCCAGGAACCCTCAGGAAAAGACGATGACAAAAGCACTCGACGGCGTTCGCATTCTCGACTTCACGCACGTGCAGTCGGGACCGACGTGCACGCAGCTGTTGGCCTGGTTCGGCGCCGACGTGATCAAGGTCGAGCGCGCCGGGGAGGGCGACGCCACCCGCGGCCAGCTGCGCGACATCCCCAATGTCGACAGCCTCTATTTCACGATGCTCAACCACAACAAGCGCTCGATCACGGTCAACACCAAGGACCCGAAGGGCAAGGAAGTGGTCGACCGGCTGATCAAGACCTGCGACGTGCTGGTCGAGAACTTCGCGCCCGGCGCGCTCGACCGGATGGGCTTCACCTGGGAGCACATCCAGGAGCTGAACCCACGCATGATCGTTGCCTCGGTGAAGGGCTTCGGCCCCGGGCCCTACGAGGACTGCAAGGTCTATGAGAACGTCGCCCAGTGCGCCGGCGGCGCCGCATCGACCACCGGCTTCGACGACGGCCCGCCACTCGTCACCGGCGCACAGATCGGCGACTCAGGCACCGGCCTGCACCTGGCGCTCGGCATCGTCGCCGCGCTCTACCAGCGCAATACCACCGGCCGGGGCCAGAAGGTGCTGGCGGCGATGCAGGACGGCGTGCTGAACCTGTGCCGGGTCAAGCTGCGCGATCAGCAGCGCCTCGACCGCACCGGCGTGATGAAGGAGTACCCGCAGTTCCCCGACGTCGGCTTCGGCGAGGCCGTGCCGCGCGCCGGCAACGCCTCGGGCGGCGGCCAGCCGGGCTGGATCCTGAAGTGCAAGGGCTGGCAGACCGACCCGAACGCCTACATCTACTTCATTACGCAGGCGCCGGTCTGGGGCGCGATCTGCAAGGTCATCGGCGAAGAGGGCTGGATCACCGACCCGAATTACGCGACGCCGACGGCGCGGCTGCCGCACCTGAAGTCGATCTTCGCCCGCATCGAGGAATGGACGACGACGAAGACGAAGTTCGAGGCGATGGACATCCTCAACCAACTCGACATCCCCTGCGGGCCGATCCTCTCGATGAAGGAGATCGCCGAGGAGCCGTCGCTGCGTGCCACCGGCACCGTCGTCGAGGTCGACCACCCGAAGCGGGGCAAATACCTCACCGTCGGCAACCCGATCAAGATGTCTGACAGCCCGACCGAGGTGAAGCGATCGCCCCTGCTCGGCGAGCACACCGAGGAAGTCCTCACCCAGCTCGGCTATTCGGCCGCCGAGCTGGCCTCGCTGCGCGAGTCCAAGGTGATCTGAAAGTCGCGGCGCGTCGCTGCATTCGCGCAGCGAGGTGCCCGGCGCCGCCGGTCGAGGCCCGACGCCGGCCCCTGACATCCACGAAGGACGAGAGACCATGACCAAAGACAAAGCCAAGGTAAGAATGCTCCTGGACGCCGTGCGCGCCGCCGGTCGCGACTCGCTGACCGCTCCCGAAGGCAAGCAGATCTGCGACGCCTATGGCATCGCGGTGCCGGGCGAAGGCGTCGCCGCCAGCGCGGCCGAGGCCGCCAAGCTGGCCTCCGGCATGGGCTTTCCGGTGGTGATGAAGATCGTCTCGCCCGACATCCTGCACAAGACCGAGGCCGGCGGCGTGATCGTCGGCGTGATGAGCGCCGACGAGGCGACGAAGGCCTACGACACCATCCTTGCCAATGCGAAGAAGTACAAGGCCGACGCCAAGGTCGACGGCGTGCAGGTGCAGCAGATGCTGAAGGGCGGTCAGGAAGTGATCGTCGGCGCCGTCACCGACGGCAGCTTCGGCAAGCTCGTCGCCTTCGGTCTCGGCGGCGTGCTGGTCGAAGTGCTGAAGGACATCACCTTCCGTCTCGCCCCAGCGACGAAGGCCGACGCGCTCTCGATGCTCGACGGCATCCAGGCGGCCGAGATGCTGAAGGGCGTGCGCGGCGGCGACGCCGTCAACCGGGATGCGCTGGCGAATCTGATCGTCGGCGTCAGTGAGCTGTTGAGCGACTTCCCCGAGATCTCGGAGATGGACCTGAATCCGGTCTTCGCCACGAAAGACAGCGCGATCGCCGCCGACGTGCGCATCGTCGTCGACTTCAATCCGAAGCCGGCGCGCTACCGCCCGGCCGAGGCCGATGTCGTCAAGGCGATGAGCCGGATCATGCAGCCGAAGGCAGTCGCCGTGATCGGCGCTTCCGACGAGGCCGGCAAGATCGGCAACTCGGTGATGAAGAACCTGATCAACGGCGGCTACAAGGGCCAGATCTACCCGATCCACCCGAAGTCGGCCGAGATCATGGGCCACAAGGCCTACAGATCAGTGAAGGACGTGCCGGGCGAGATCGACACGGCGGTCTTCGCGATTCCGGCCAAGCTGGTCGCCGGCGCCCTGATTGAATGCGGTGAGAAGAAAATTGCCGGCGCTGTGCTTATCCCGTCGGGCTTCGCCGAGACCGGCCAGCACGAGATGCAGGAAGAGCTCGTCGCCATCGGCCGCAAGTACGACATCCGCCTGATGGGGCCGAACATCTACGGCTTCTACTACACGCCGGCCAACCTTTGCGCCACGTTCTGCACCGCCTACGACGTCAAGGGCTCGGCGGCGCTGTCGTCGCAGTCGGGCGGCATCGGCATGGCCATCATCGGTTTCTCGCGCTCGGCGAAGATGGGCGTCTCGGCGATCGTCGGTCTCGGCAACAAGTCCGACATCGACGAGGACGACCTCCTCCTCTTCTTCGAGCAGGACCCGAATACCAAGGTCATCGCCCAGCACTGCGAAGACCTGAAGGACGGCCGCGCCTTCGCCGAGGTCGCCAAGCGCGTCTCGAAGAAGAAGCCGGTCATCATGCTGAAGGCGGGTCGTACGGCGGCCGGCGCCAAGGCGGCGAGTTCGCACACCGGCGCGCTCGCCGGCAACGACAAGATCTACGACGACGTGTTGCGCCAGTCGGGCGTCATCCGGGCCAAGTCGCTTCGCGACCTGCTCGACTTCGCGCGCGGTGTGCCGATCCTGCCCACGCCGAAGGGCGAGAACGTGGTCATCATCACCGGCGCCGGCGGCTCGGGCGTGCTGCTGTCGGATGCCTGCGTCGACCAGGGCCTGACGCTGATGCCGATGCCGGTCGACCTCGACGCCGCCTTTCGCAAATTCATCCCGCCCTTCGGCGCAGCCGGCAACCCGGTCGACATCACCGGCGGCGAGCCGCCGCAGACGTACAAGAACACGGTGCTGCTCGGCCTGTCGGACCCACGCATCCACTCGCTCATCCTCGGCTACTGGCACACGATCGTGACACCGCCGATGGTGTTCGCGAAGATCATGGTCGAGGCGCGCGAGGAGATGCTGGCCAAGGGGATCGAAAAGCCCATGGTCGCTTCACTCGCTGGCGACGTGCAGGTCGAGGAGGCCGCGCAGTACCTCTACGAGCACGGCATTCCGGCCTACGCCTACTCGACCGAGATCCCGGTCGCGGTACTGGGCGCGAAGTACCAGTGGGCACGTGGCGCCGGCCTGCTCTGAGGCCGGACGAGCGTTGACCGCCGCTGCGCGGTTGCCGGCCGAGCGATCGACCGGCGCGAGCCGCCATCCCCGTGCCTGCCTGCCTGAGACGGCGGCGGCACCACCGCCGCCGTCTCCCGTTCCGTTCGACAAGGAAGAACCGTGAGTTTCACCAGCCCGGAGTTCTGGATCGCCCTGATGCAGATCATCGGCATCAACATCGTCCTCTCGGGCGACAACGCGGTCGTCATCGCGCTGGCCGCACGCAGCCTGCCACCGGCGCAGCAGCGGCGCGCGGTGGCCTGGGGCAGCGGCGCCGCCGTCGTGATGCGTATCGCGCTCACGATCGTCGCCGTCGAGCTGCTTCGCCTGCCCTACCTGAAACTCGCCGGTGCGGCGCTGCTGCTCTGGATCGCCGTGCAGCTCCTGTTGCCGGAAGAAGAGGGCGACGGGCCCGCGGCGGCCGGGAACACGCTCCTTGCCGCCATCCGCACGATCCTTCTCGCCGACCTGGTGATGAGCCTCGACAACGTCATCGGCGTCGCCGCAGCCGCCAAGGGCAGCACGACCCTGCTCATCCTCGGCCTGGCCATCTCGATTCCGCTCGTCATCTTCGCCAGCACGCTGTTGCTCACGCTGATGGGCCGCTTCCCGGTCATTGTCACGGCCGGCGCCGGCCTGCTCGGGTGGGTCGCCGGCGAAATGGCGATCGGCGATCCGGCGGTGAGCACCTGGGTCGATACGCATGCGACGTCGCTGCACTGGCTCGCGCCCGCTTTCGGAGCGATCGCAGTCGTGGTCGCCGGCCAATGGCTGGCGCGCCGGGCCGAGGCGAAGACGACCCCGGCCATCGCCGCCTCGGCACCGCTGCGCGGCGTCGGGCCAAGTCGCGTGCTGCTCGCCGTCGACGGCTCGGAAGATTCGCAGAAGGCCGTGCGCCAGGTCATTGGCATGCACCCCGGGGAAGGCAGTACAACGAAGGTCGAGCTGCATCTGGTCAACGTGCAGCCGCCAGTCTCGGGTGGTGTCTCGGCCTTCGTGGACGGCGAATCGGTGCAGCGCTTCCACAAGGAACGGGGTGAAGCGGCACTGACACCGGCGCGCAAACTGCTCGACGCCGCCGGCTGGCACTACACCGTCCATGACCCCGTCGGCGATCCGGCGACGACCATCGCCGCGCTGGCCACAGAGCTGGGCTGCGAGCTGATCGTGATGGGCACGCGCGGCCTCGGTGCCGGTGCGGCGGTGCTGATGGGCTCGGTGGCGCAGCGCACCGTCGAGCGCGCGACCGTGCCGGTGCTGCTGGCGAAGTAGCGGCCGGCGTTGCGGCTGGCGTTGGGCCGTGCCGCGGGAGCCGGCGTCAGACGCCGACTTCGCCCCAGCGGGTCTCGGCCCAGTTGAACCGCGCGGCATCGCGCGCACCGCCTCCCGCCAAGGTGCGCTTGCATCGCTCGTGGGCACCGAGGATGGCGTCGGTGAGGAAATCGACGTCGTAGGCCCGTAAGAGGTGGGCCTGCTCGCTCTCGAGGTAGGTCTGCACGCGCTGGCGCGGCGTCGCCACCGTTCGCAGGGACCGGTAGGTGTTCTCGTCCCAGCACCAGCGCAGGCCGAGTTCGTAGAAGGCGGCGTTGAAGGCACCGAGCTCGATCTCGTCGGCAGCGCCGGTGCTCTCGAAGGAGGCGGGGGTCGGCATGTCGGTCTCTCCTCTGCGGTTGGCGGCATCGAGGCTCGCGATGGGCACATCGTAGGCAGGTCGATGGATCATTGATAATAAAAGTATTCGATGGATATCATTACGTTCAGGTTATGTAAATGGCCGGCTGATGCCGGCCCGTCGACCAGGGTGTCCGCATGAAGAACGCCACGCTGCGCCAGCTGAAGGTGTTCGAGACGGTGGCGAGGCTGTCGAGCTTTTCGCGCGCCGCCGAAGCGCTGCACCTGACGCAGCCGGCGGTGTCGACCCAGGTCAAGAAGCTCGAGCAACATGCCGGGCTGCCACTATTCGAGCAGCTCGGCAAGAAGATCTACCTCACGGCGGCCGGGACCGAGCTCGTGCACCACAGCCGGGTCATCATCGGCCAGTTCCAGGACGCCGAGGCGGCGATGACGCAGTTCAAGGGCGTTGCCGGTGGCATGCTCAACGTCGCCGTGATCAGCGCCGGCGACTACTTCTTTCCGCGCCTCCTGGTCGAGTTCGCGCGCCGCCATCCGGGCGTCACGCTGAATTTCACGGCGCACAATCGCGAGGAGTTGCTCGCGCACCTGAGCGACAACCGCACCGACCTGGCGGTCATGGTCAGGCCGCCGCAGGACATCGACACCGTCGAGGAGGCGTTCGCGCCGCACCGCTACGTCATCGTCGCGCCGGGCGGCCACGCCCTCGCGAAGGAACCGCGGATTTCCGTGGCCCGGGTGGTGCGCGAGCGCTTCATCGTGCGCGAGCAGGGATCCGACACCTGGCAGTCGATGGCGCGCGGCCTCGGCCGTCACCTGGCGAAGCTGAACATCGCCATGGAGATCAAGAGCACCGAGACGATCAAGCAGGCCGTCATCGCCGGGATGGGAATCGCGTTCCTGTCGGCGCATACGGTGAGCCGCGAGCTGCGCGACCGCAGCCTGGTCGCCCTCGACGTGCAAGGCTTTCCGCTGATGCTGCACTGGTACCTCGTGCACCGGCGCAATAAGCGGTTGCCGCCGGCGGCGCAGGCGTTTCGCGAGTTCCTGCTCGCCGACGGCGCGGCGCTGATCGAGGAGATCGCGCCGACGGCGCGGGCCCTGGCACTGGCGCGAGCGCCGGCGGCGGGGCTCAGAGGTAGTAGAGCAGCAGGTAGCCGAGCAGCATGACCAGCATCCAGAGGGCCATGCTGCCTGTCGGCCAGGTTCGGGAGAAGCGGCTGGCCGGCCCTTGGACGCGGTCGATCGCGGCGCGCAG
>JBBRFB010000056.1:0-20769 GCA_038225015.1 Burkholderiales bacterium | reverse complement strand
ACATTGCCGTCATGCTCGCTGCACTGGGCGTCTTCGGCACAGGCAGCGCCTGGCCTGACTTGCTCGTGGCGACCATCATGGGAGCCCTTGCGCTGTCAGGTTCGTGGACCGTGGTTGGCCATGCCCGCCAGGAGCTTCGTGGGGCGATGGCGCACTGAACAAGCGCAAAACCGGTACTGACGAGCGGCAACTGATTGCCGGGACCGCCGCCGGCGACCGTCAGCATCACTGCCACGCACGGTGAACGGCAACTGACCGGGTGTCAATTTCGGGAGGCGGTCGGCTCGCGCCGACCCAAACCGGGCATCTGATCCCGGAAATTGACAGCCTTGAAGCGGTCTTTCGCACACGCACACGCAACAAGCTCGAGCCTGACCATGTGCTGGTAGACGGGCGTGAGGGCATACCGCCGTCGAACCGGGGGCACTGACTCAATCGAGGAGCCCGAGCACCACGCGTCGCGTGATTGCCGACTTCTTCTCTATCTTCGTCACGACGACGCGGCAGGCTGTTGACCCCGCATCGGCGCCTTGGCCGGGATGACAGACGCATCGTTGGCCGGTCCGACACCGGTGCGCCTGTGGCGCCGGCAGTGCATCGCCCGGCACCGTTTCCCGCCGCTTGGTGTGACATCGTCTGCCGCCGCGAGCCGCTTTCGCGCGAACTGCCGGCCGCGCAGCAACTGCGCTTGAAGAAGCACATCAGGGTGCTGCTGGTTAGAGGTGCCCATGGCGCGGACGCCGGTTCAATCGGACCGCAGATCCGTGTTGCGCAGCCGCAGCGCGTTGCCAATCACCGATGCCGAACTCAGGCTCATCGCCAGCGCCGCAAACATGGGCGACAGCAGCCAACCGGTGAACGCGTACAGCACGCCAGCAGCCAGTGGCACGCCGAGCGAGTTGTAGACGAAGGCGAAGGCCAGGTTCTGCTTCATGTTGGCCACCGTCGCCACCGACAGTGCCCGCGCGGTCGCGATGCCGCGCAGGTCGCCCTTGATCAGCGTGAGCTGGGCGCTGTTCATCGCCACGTCAGTGCCGGTGCCCATGGCGATGCCGACATCGGCCCTCGCCAGCGCCGGCGCGTCGTTGATGCCGTCGCCAGCCATCGCGACGACACGGCCCTCGGCCTGCAGCTTCTCGACGAGCTTCAGCTTGTCGGCCGGCTTGACTTCGCCATGCACTTCGTCGATGCCCAGGCGCTTGCCGACCGCCTGTGCTGTCGTCAAGCCGTCCCCGGTGGCCATCACCACGCGCAGACCGGCGTCGCGCAAGGCCTTCAGCGCATCGGCCGTCGTCGCCTTGATGGGGTCGGACACGGCAAGCAACCCCGCCAGCTTGCCGTCGACTGCAAGGTGCATCACGCTGGCGCCCTGGCCGCGCAGTTCCTCGGCCTGGGTCTTCAGGGTGTCGACCGGTACGCCGAGCTGATCCATCAACGCCGTGTTGCCGAGCGCCAGGGACTTGCCATCGACGTTGCCGCGCACGCCGATACCAGATTCGGAATCGAAATCTTCCGGCTTCGAGAGTTTCAAGCCTTGATCCTTGGCTGCCGCAACGATGGCCGCGGCCAGCGGATGCTCGCTGCCCTGGTCCAGGCTGGCGGCCAGGCGCAGAACCTCCTGCTCGTCAAACTCGTTCGTCGCGACAGCCTGCTCGAAGCACGGACGACCTTCGGTTAGCGTCCCGGTCTTATCGACGATCAGGGTGTCGACCTTGCGCAGGTTCTCGATCGCCGCGGCGTCTCGGAACAGCACGCCGTTCGTCGCCCCCTTGCCGGTGGCGACCATGATCGACATCGGCGTGGCCAGCCCCAGTGCGCAGGGGCAGGCGATGATCAGCACCGACACCGCATTGATCAGGCCGAAGACCCAGCTCGGCTGGGGGCCGAAAACGCCCCAGGCAAAGAAGGTCAGCAGTGCCACCGACACCACCGTGACGACGAAGTAGCCGGCCACCACGTCGGCCATGCGCTGCATCGGCGCACGCGAGCGCTGGGCCTGCGCCACCATCTGCACGATCTGCGACAGCACCGTGGCAGAGCCGACGTGTTCCGAGCGCATCACCAGTGCACCGCTGGTGTTCATCGTGGCGCCGATCAGCTTGTCGCCTAGGCGCTTGGTCACCGGCAGCGGCTCGCCGGTGAGCATCGATTCGTCGAGCGCGCTGCTGCCTTCGACGACGACGCCGTCGACCGGCACCTTCTCGCCGGGGCGCACGCGCAACTTGTCGCCAACGTGCACGTTCGACAGCGGCACGTCTTCCTCGCTGCCGTCGGCGCTGATACGACGCGCAGTCTTCGGCGCCAGGCCGAGCAGCGACTTGATCGCCGCCGAGGTCTGCGAGCGCGCCTTCAACTCCAGGATCTGGCCAAACAGTGTCAGCGAGATGATCGCGGCGGCGGCCTCGAAGTACACCGCCACACGTCCATCGATGACGAACGTCGTCGGGAAAGCCTGCGGCGCCACGGTGGCGACGACGCTGTAGATAAACGCCACACCGGTGCCCAGGCCAATCAGCGTCCACATGTTGGGGCTGCGGTTGATGACCGATCGCACGCCACGCTTGTAGAAAGGCCAGCCGGCCCACAGTGCGACGGGCAAGGTCAGCGCGAACTCGATCCAGTTCTGGCCGACGCTTCCGAACAGATCCTGGAACATCGCAAAACCATGGCTGGCCATGGCCAGAACCACGACCACCGCCGTGAAGGGCAAGGTCCACCAGAAGCGGCGCTTGAAGTCAGCGAGCTCGGGGTTCTCGTCCTCCTCCAGCGCCGGCATCTCGGGCTCGAGCGTCATGCCGCACTTGGGACAGTTGCCCGGGTGGTCCAGCCGGATCTCCGGGTGCATCGGGCAGGTGTAGATGGTGTCCGGCTCAGCGGTCCCGGGTGAGGATGGCGCCGCTGATTCCTTCGTGTCCATGTACTTTTCGGGCGATGCCTCGAACTTCGACTTGCACTTGGCGCTGCAGAAGTAGAAGGGACGACCGTCGTGCTCCAGGTGGTGCTGCGATGCCGTCGTCACGCTCATGCTGCACACGGGATCCTTCAACGGGCTGTTCGCGTCTTTCGCGGCGCCGCCTGCCCTCTGCCCGTGGTCTGTGTGACTTTTGTGGCCGTGTTCCGCGGGCATGTCCATCGTGGGCTCCTCATCTGGTTCGGCGGGCCGTCCCGAGCGGCGTCTTTGGGAGGCCGTGCCTGTCTCGCCTAAGCCGTCCGTCTGAAGTGCTGCGAGTCCATACCCCCGGCCAACTGAATATGGACCCTACCTCCGTGTAAAGGTCAAGGCGAGCGACTGGCGTCAGAGCACGTCCCTGGCCTCAGGGCTTGGCGTCGCTCCGATCGAGCAACGCCTCGCGCTTCTCGTAGTCTTCAGGCGAAACCTCACCGCTGGCCAGCCGACGCTGCAGAATTTCTAGCGGCGTCTCGCGCGGCCGCCGTCGCCCTTCGCCCGGTCGGCCCCATCCAAGGAACACGAGGACGACGATCAGCACGACCCAGAAGATCCACCACAGGCTGTGCATCCCGCCCATGTAGTAACCACCGTCGTAGAACATGTGCATTTGCGTCAACCCTGGGCGTTCGCCGTCGTTCTCAGCAGCGAAGCCCTGACGCGTTGCAGCCGCTGGTGCACGTCCCGCGCAACCTTGACCACCTCCGCGCTGCCCGTTATCTGCAGCACGGCCATCGGATCCATGAAGCCGACGACCAGCCGGCCGTCAACTTCCTCGCGCACGATCACATTGCACGGCAACAGCATGCCGATATCCGGCTCGGCCTGCAGTGCCTGGTGGGCCAACGCCGGGTTGCAGGCCCCGAGGATGCGGTAAGGACGCCCGTCGATGCCGAGCTTGGCCTTCATCGTGGCCCGCACGTCGATCTCGGTAAGGATGCCGAAGCTTTCGACTTTGAGTGCCTCGGTCACTGAAATCCGTAAGCCGTCGGTGTCGAGGCTGCAATGTTGGTCTTCATGAGGTTTCCTTTAGTCCTGAAACGGAAGCTGCATCGAGCATCCGATGCTCACGTTTTCGGCAACCAGCCTAGACGCCGCAGGCGGTGGCGTCTGTGCGCCAACAGACGTTCGATGCCGACTTCAGGATGCCGCCGCCTTCGTTCAATCGGCCGCTCCGGAATGCCGTAGAGGCGCACCTGTAGCAGCGGCGCCCTCGAGTAGTACGGACGGGCTAGATACTCGGCACGGTGCGCCGATTGCGCGCTCACCGTCATGCCGCACACCCGGATCCATCAGGGCTTCGGCGTCGGATTCGCGTTCGGTCCCAGGCTGAGAACGCAGACGGGCATGACCGTTGCCGTGCGCGGCATGATGGTCGTGCGTGCTGGTGTCCCGTCGGGCGGCCGTGCTCATGGTTCCGCCCCTGGCAGGCGACAGGTCGTCGCGTGCTGGCGCGTCAAGCGATGTCGCGCTTGCGGGCTTCGAACTCGCCCTTGTCGATCTCGCCGCGCGCATAGCGCTCCTTCAGAATCGACAGGGCGCGGCCTTCACCCGAACGGCCGCCGAAAGTGCCTTGTCGCAGCAGCCAGAACGCAACGAAGACGACGCCACCGATGAGCAGCGCCCACCACAGGAAATGGCCCGTGCCGAAATAGCCTGTGCCACCCCAACCCATCATGTTGCCACCCCACATGGTGTATCTCCTTGCCGTGACCGGCCACCGGATCAGCGACGCAACTGCTCAAGTTGTTCCTTGGTCAAGACCGCGTCGATCTTGCGGTGCGCTTCGAGCTGCATCTCGAACATCGCCTTCTGCGTGTCCTGCATCGTCTGGAATCCCTTGCGCGCCTCGGCTTCGTCGAAGGGGCCGGGGGCAAACATGCCGTGCATGTGAAAACCCTGCTCGTGCATCGTGCCCATCAAAGCCCACATTGCCTTGGAATTCTCTTGCTGGATGGCGGCGATCTTCTTCTGCTGATCGGCGCTGAGCTTGAGGCCTGCAAAGGCCTCGTTGCTATGGCCGCCCATCATCCCTGGGCCCATGCCGTAACCGCCGCCCCCCATCATGCCGGGGCCCATGCCGTAGCCGCCGCCGTAGCCGCCCATCATCCCGGATCCGCCACCATAGGGCTGAGCCAACGCCGAACCGGCTACAGCAGCGCTTGCAGCCAGGACCAGGAATGCATGCTTGATGTTCATAGTGGAATCCTTCGTGTCAACAGGTAAGTTCGATTGTGCTCGCCGGCCATTGGTTCATGTTGACGGCCGTCAACGTGTCCAATGTGTTCTCCCTGAGTTGCGGCCGCGCCGACGCTGCCGGCACCCTATGGCACGACCGCGACCTCGGTGACGGCGTACGTACCAGCCGTCGCCGCCGAGTTCGAAGACGACCCATGCCACGAGGCCAACAACCAAGAGGCCCACTAGCTGCTTCGTCGTGACAACCGTGGGGCGAAGGGAACGAGAGTCAGAATTGGCGCCACTGGCACGGCTTCGCTGAATGGGCTTGCATCTTGAGCGGCCGCCACCGACAGGCAGATTACCGCTGCATTACATCGATGTGGTCTGGCCGTCAGGTTTCTCGAGACCGGCGGGCGTGGTTTGTTCGCCCGCCGCTGCGAAGTGACGAGCCGGACCGCAGCCGCGCCGACGCCTGCTACTTCTTCGCAGTCATATCTTTGTGCGTAAACGGCGTGAAGCGCGCCTGCTCCGGCGTTCTGCCGGGTAAGGCAATTGACAGCACGACCTTCGTGTCCGGCGTCGAGGCGTACTTCGCGATGCCCTTCAACCTGTTGTCGCCGTCGGGCTGCAGCGTGGCGGTTGCCTTGCCCGATGCGCCAAGCAGCGTTGCCGTGCCAGTTGCACCGTCGCTCGGGAACTTCGCCCCGGCGTGGTCGGTCAGATAGACGACGACCGAGTTGTCTTTCGCCGTCTTGCTGTCCTTCACGAGAACGAGTTCGTAGTGATAGATACCCGCCATGCGCAACTGGCCGCCATGTGGCGATGCGGTCGCGTCGAGCGTTGCGTCATCGTGGGCGAAGGCAGTGCCCATGCTCATCAGCAGGGCGGCAAGCAGGGTCGAGGCGAGAGTCTTCTTCATGATGGTTTCCTGGTTGGAAGTTGAATCGAGGTTAATGTGAGGGAGATCAGAAGCTTTCGGCCGACGTCGCGGCCAGTAACCGCGTCAAGGGCTTCTCGCCCCAGCGCCAGAACATCAGTGGTGTGAGCAGGCTGTCGAGCAGCGTCGAGCTCACCAGCCCGCCGAAGATGACGACCGCCACCGGGTGCAGCACCTCCTTGCCCGGTGCGTCCGCCGACAGCAGCAGCGGCACAAGCGCGAACGCGGCGACGAGCGCGGTCATCAGCACGGGAGTCAGCCGCTCGAGCGAACCGCGCACGATCATCGACTTGCCGAAGGTCTCGCCCTCGAACGCGCACAGGTTGATGTAGTGGCTGATCTTCAAGATGCCGTTGCGCGTCGAGATGCCGGCGAGCGTGACGAAGCCGACGAGCGCCGCGACCGACAACGGCTGCCCCGAGATCCACAGCGCGACAACGCTGCCGACGAGTGCCAGCGGAATGTTGCCCATGATGATGAGCGACAGGGCGGGCGAGCGGTAACGGCTGTAGAGCACGAGGAAGATCATCGACAGCGAGACGAGCGCGAGCAGCCCGATCAGGCGAGACGCCTGCTCCTGCGCCTGGAACTGGCCTTCGAGCGCGGTGAAGTAGCCCTCGGGCAACGGCTTCAACGCAAGTTCGGCGCGCACTGCGGCAATCGTGTGCGCCATGTCGCTGCCGTCGGTGTTAGCCGAGATCACGATGCGCCGGCGCGCGTTCTCACGGCTGATCTGGTTCGGCCCGTCGCTGTCCTCGATCGTTGCGAGCATGGAGAGCGGCACCGTGCCAAGCGGCGTCTCGATCGGCAGCGTGGACAGCGATTGCAGATCGCGCCCGCTCTCGGGCAGGCGGACGATGAGATCGAAACGTCGGTTGCCTTCGATCACTTGCGTGACGCGCTCGCCCTCGATCATTTGTTCGAGCGAGCGCAGCAACCCGCCAGGGGCAAGGCCGTAGCGTGCCACCTGGTCGTAGTCGACGCGGATCTTGACCTGCGGGATCAGCACCTGCTTCTCGATCTGCAGATCGGTAATAGCCGGGATCTTCGCCAGCCGTTCGCGCATTTGCGCGGCAAGGCCGCGCAACGTGTCGAGATCATCGCCGTAGACCTTGAGCGCGATCTGCGCCCGCACCCCCGACAGCATGTGGTCGAGCCGGTGCGAGATCGGCTGGCCGATGTTGGAGACGGCAGGCAGCACCGCGAGGCGAACGCGAATGTCGGCGATGATCTCGTCGCGGGTGCGCGCCGAGGCCTTCAGGTCGACGTCCATCTCCGTGTAGTGCACGCCCTCGGCATGTTCGTCGAGTTCGGCACGTCCGGTGCGCCGGCCGACCTGCGTGACTTCGGGCACAGCATCGACGAGTTGCTCGGCGAGCGTGCCGACGCGGTTCGATTCGGCAAGTGAGGTGCCCGGGTTGAGCAACACATTGATCGTCAACGTCCCTTCGTTGAACGGCGGCAGGAACGAGCGCGGGAAGAGCGCGACGCTCGCTGCCGCGACGATGACCACCGCGAGTGCGGCAAGGAGCAGCATGCCTGCGCGTGCAAAGGACCAGTTCAGCAGCCGCGCGTCCCAGCGCTTGAGCCAGACGACGATCGGGCTGTCGCCGTGATCGAGCCGGTTCATGCCCGGCAGCAGGTAGTAGGCAAGCACGGGAGTGAGCGTGACCGAGACGATCATGCTCGCAAGGATCGAGACGATGTAGGCGACGCCGAGCGGCGTGAAGAGCCGCCCTTCGATGCCCGGCAGCAGGAACAGCGGCACAAAGACGAGCACGATGATGACGGTGGCATAGACGATGGCCGATCGCACTTCGAGTGTCGACTTGGCGATCACTTCGATCACCGGCCGTGGCGCGGGCAGCGCACGATTGAGCTTGAGGCGGCGCAATACGTTCTCGACACCGACGACCGCGTCGTCGACCAGTTCGCCGATGGCGATCGCCAAGCCGCCAAGCGTCATCGTGTTGATCGACAGGCCGAAGTAGTTGAAGACGAGCGCCGTCACAAGTAGCGAGACCGGGATCGCGGCGAGCGAGATCAGCGTCGTGCGCACGTTAAGCAGGAACAGGAACAGCACGATGGCGACGAGGATCGCGCCGTCGCGCAGTGCCTCAACTACGTTTGACACCGAGTGCTCGATGAAGTCGGACTGGCGGAACAGGAACTGCGGTGCCTCCATGCCCGCAGGGAGGTTGCCCGCGAGCGACGCGATCGCCGCCTCGACTTCGCGCGTCAGCTTGACGCTGTCGGCGCCGGGCTGCTTCTGCACCGAGAGCACAACCGCAGGCTTGGCGTTGTAGCTCGCGTCGCCGCGCTTGTTGGCGGCGGCGATCGTCACGTCGGCAACCTGCTTAAGCAGGATCGGCTGGCCGCTCCTGACGGTGACGACGATGTTCTGCAGGTCCTCGATGCGGTGCGTGCGTCCGATCTGGCGGATCAGCAGCTCGCGCCCCTGCGTCTCGAAGAAGCCACCACTGGTGTTGGCGCCGAAGTCTTTCAGCGCGATGTCGATCTTGTCGCGCTCGACGCCGAGCGCCTGCAACTGCGCTGGACGCAGCTCGACGCGGTACTGCCGCACCTCGCCGCCAATTGGGATCACCTGAGCGATGCCGGCGATTGTCAGCAGCCGAGGGCGCAGCACCCAGTCGGCGTACTCGCGCACCTGCATCGCACTCACCTTTGCCGGGTCGGCGGGCAGCGCGATGAGCAGGATCTCGCCCATGATCGACGAGATCGGCCCGAGCTGCGGCAGCACGCCGGGCGGCATCTGCTCGCGTACCAGGTTCAAGCGTTCGGCGATCTGCTGGCGGTTGCGATAGATGTCGCTGCCCCAGGCGAATTCCACATATACGATCGACAAACCCACGCCCGAGACCGATCGCACCCGCGTCACGCCCGGCATGCCGTTCATCGCCGACTCGATCGGCAGGCTGACGAGTTGTTCGACCTCCTCGGGCGCCATGCCGCCGGCCTCGGTCATCAATGTGACGGTCGGCTTGTCGAGATCCGGGAATACGTCCACCGGCATCTGGCGCACCGTCAGCGTGCCAGCGACGACGAGCAGCAGCGACACACTTAGCACCAGCAGGCGCTGGCGCAGGCTCGCGTTGATCAGGGCTTCGAACACTCAGCGAACTTGCCCGAGCAGGCTCGCGCCGACGGTGACGACACGATCGCCGCTGTGGACGCCTGTGATCACGGCGATGCGGGTGGCGTTGAGCGGCTCGAAGACAACCTTGTGTGGCGTGAAGCTCTCGGCGCTGGCATGCAGCCACACGACCCAGTCACCGGCCGAGTTACGCGTCAGCGCTGCACGCGGCAGCGCGACGCCTTCGATCTTGCGCGCGGTCTGCACCGTCACCGCGAGCGGCTGGCCGACGGCGAGCGCGGCGTCGGTGGTCGTGACACGAAACAGCAATGGCAGCGCCTGTTCCCTCAACTGCCGCCCGGCGCCGACGAAGCGCAGGCCCACCTCGCCGCCGCCCGGCAGCGCGGCAGTGGCCGACGTGATGCCTTGCGGAAGTGCCGGGTCGTAGGCGAGCGCCTCGACCGCCAAACGCGACGGATCGACGATCTCGAACAAGGTCTCGCGCGCCTCGACGACTTGCCCAGCGGCGGCCTGTGCGACGCTGATCACGCCGGCCACCGGCGCACGCAGCGCCTCGGCGTCGGCGACGCTCGCGCGAACAGCGTTGCGTCGCTTGTCGAGCGCGTCGCGCTCGACACGGGCGGCGTCGATCTCCTTCCGCGGCAGCGCACCTTCGAGCTGCTCGACGCGCGCGAGCCTGCTTGCAGCGAGCACCGCCTGGGCGTCGAGCTCGGCGAGCTGCGCCTGCTGGTTCGCGCGCTCGATGCTGCCTGCCGTCGGCCGCAGCCAAGCGAGCAACTGCCCCTTGGCGACCTTCTGGCCGAGCGTCGGCAGCCCGCCCGCCGGCGGTTCGATGCGGCCCGGCTGGCTTGCCTGCACGCGTCCGCTCGCGTTCGGATCGGCGATCACGCGGGCGTTGAGTTCGACCGTCGCCGCAAGGGGCTCCAGCTTTGCGAGCTGGGTGCGAATGCCGAGCTGGTGCTGAACCGCCTTGGGTACGAAGAGGCTGCCGTCGCTCTGGCGTTGCGGTGCGGTGCCCGCCGGCATGGCTGTGCCGGCGGCGGCTGCGCTGGGCGTCTTGTCCTGGCTGTGGTCCTCGTCACCATGGGCTGCGGCAATGGTCGTCGCGAAGAAGGCCGCGGCGAACAGCGCCACGCGTGCAACTCGGTTCGTCATCCTCATGTCGTCTGCTCCGCGCGCGCCTTGCGCCGCGCGCGGCGTCGAACCACGATCGCAGTCGTCGCCAACAGTGCCAGTAGCGCCAGCGCCGCGACGGCGAAGCTGGCCGCGTTCGCCCAGCGTCTCGCGGGCGGCGCTATGCTCGCGGCGGGCGGCGCGACTTCGAGGGTCGCGCTGAGCAGGTCCGAGACGCCGCCGGACTTCGCACTGGTCTGAATCATCACCGTCAGTGGATGGCGGCCGGATGCCTTGAAGGCGTCCCCTGCGACCGAATAAACACCGGAGCCGCGCGCGGTCGCAACGGCCTTGAACACGCCGCTTTCAATTTCGACCTCGGCGTCCGCCACCGGCTCGTTGGTGGCGAAGCGGTCAAGGTAGATCAACAGTTGCCCACCCTGCGGCAGGGCGACGAGTTCGAAGTCCTCGCTCGCGGCGGTCGCGCGCGGCCCGGCTTCTGCGACGACGGGCGACGGCGCGGCTTCATCGCCGTGGTCTTCGTCGCCGTGGGCGCGGGCGGTGAGTGCGAGCGCGGTCAGGACGAACAACGTGGCAAGACGTTTCATGGAAGGACTCCGAGTACCTGATTCAGGCGCGATTGCGCGGCGTCGACAGCGATCTGCTGGCGCGAGAGCAGGGCCTCGGCTTCATAGGCGACGGCGCGTGCGAGCAGCAGCGCAGGCAGAGCCGACTCGCCAAGCACGAACGACTTCTCGGCCAGTCGCAGCGTGTCTGCTCCGAGTTCCCGGCGTTCGCGCGCAAGATTGATCTGGCGGCGTGCGGCTTCAAGGTCGAGGCCAGCGCGTTCGGCATCGAGCGCGAGCCTGAGCTTTGCTTGTGAGAGTTCGTCGTCGGCCTGCGCGATGTCTGCTTGCAGGCTCGCACTTTCCTGGCGCATGCGCGGGCCGGACGAGAACGGGATGGTGAGCTTGATGCCGATGGCGTTAGCCTGACCAGCGTTGTAGGTCGCGCGTTCGCGGAAGTAGCGCAGTGCGAGTTCGGGCGCGTCCCGGCGTGTGGTGTCGGCGACGACGAGCTTCGCCCGAGCAACCCGCGCGGCAGCGAGCGCGGCGGCAAGCGCGGGGTGATCATCTGGCGGCGCGTTTGCCGTCGGCGCCATGGCGGGCGGCTCCGGCGCCAGCGTCACCGGCGGTGCCGCGCCCGTCAGGTGGCGCCAGACCTGCTCGGCCGTGCGCAGCGCGCCCGACGCCTCGAGCTGATCGGCCTGCGCGGCAAGCCGCTCACCTTGCGCGAGGTTGTCATCGACACGCGCCAGATCACCCGCCTTCACCCGCCGCTTCACTTCGGCTTCAAGCGCGGTGGCGGTGTTCACGCGGCGCTCGGCAAGCGTCACCGCTGCGCGTGCCGCGGCCAGCGCCCACCATGCATCGCGCAGTTCCCCGGCCAGTTGCAGGCGCAGCGCACGGCGGCGCGCGGTGACTTCAGCGGCGATGCTCTGCGCCTCTGCTGCGCGCGCCGAGCGTTGCCCGGGCAGCCACAGCGGCAGCGCAAGTTCGAGCTCCCACTCCTGGCGGCCTTGATCAGCGCCGAACTTGTCGGTCAAGGTCGAGAGCGACACCGAAGGCGGCAAAGGCAGCATGCCGGAAGCAACTTCGGCACGCGCCTGCGCCTCGGCCTCGCGCGCCGCGAAAGCGCTGGCCTGCGGCGCACGCAACCATGCCTGGTCGAGCGCCTGCCCCAGCGTCTGCGCATGCAGCGGAAGGGCGGCGAGCGACGCGAGTGCGCACGCCCACGCCCACCTCATCGGTAGACCTGGAAGACGCTCGCGTCCGCGCCCTTTGTGAGCAGCAAGACGTCGTAGGCGTCCTTGCGCCCGCCGTAGGCTGGGCCGTCCATCCCCGGGGAGCCGAGCGGCATCGCCGGCACGGCCAGGCCGATGGCGATAGGTTTGTCCTTCAGCAGGCGCTTGATCTCGCGCGCCGGGACATGGCCCTCGATCGCGTAGCCGCCCACGAGCGCCGTATGGCACGAGCCATAGCGGATGTCTACGCCGAGCCGCGCGCGGGTATCGCCGTTGCCGTTGTCGTGCGTGCGGGTGCGAAAGCCGTTCGCTTCGAGATGCGCGATCCAGTCCTGGCAGCAACCGCAGGTGGGCGACTTCCAGACCTCGACAAGCGGGCCCTCATCGCTCTTGGCAAGAGCGGCAGGCGCGAGCGCAAGTGCGGCAATCGCGACCACGAAGTGGCGCCTGGGCAGTTGATTCGGTGACGGTTGCATTCTTGTTCGGTACGGTGCATGGGAACGCCGAGAATGCTGAATCCGCGAGCCTGTCGGTCGGTTTGCAGCCAGATTACAAGTCCGTCATCTTCGGCTCGTACGCCGCCGCGCCGCGCACAATGACGCGCCACAAAGAGTGCACATGAAGATCCTGATCGTCGAGGACGAACCGAAGACGGGCGACTACCTGAAACAGGGGCTGACGGAAGCCGGCTTCGTCACCGACCTCGTGTGCGACGGCGTCGACGGCCGGCATCAGGCGCTGACGCAGGGCTACGACCTGGTTGTGCTCGACGTCATGCTTCCCGGTATCGACGGCTGGCAGGTGCTGCGCGACATCCGCGCCGCACGCCATCACATGCCGGTGCTGTTTCTGACGGCGCGCGATCAGGTCGAGGATCGCGTCAAGGGCCTGGAGTCAGGCGCCGACGACTATCTGCTCAAGCCGTTCGCGTTCGCCGAGTTGCTGGCACGCGTGCGCACGCTGTTGCGTCGCGGCAAGACGGTCGAAGCCGAGCGGCTGCACGCCGCCGACATGGTCCTCGATTTGATGCGCCGACGCGTGACGCGCGGCGGTCGCCGCATCGACCTCACTGCCAAGGAATTTGCGCTGCTCGAACTGCTGCTGCGGCGCCAGGGCGAGGTGCTGCCCCGTTCGCTCATCGCCTCGCAGGTCTGGGATATGAACTTCGACAGCGACACGAACGTGATCGAGGTGGCGGTGCGCCGGCTGCGCGCGAAGATTGACGACGACTTCGAACCCAAGCTGATCCGCACCGTGCGCGGCATGGGCTATGTGCTCGATGCCGAAGGAACTGCGTGAGTGGCGCGCGCGCGTCGATCACGCAGCACCTGACGCTGCTCTTCGCCGCGGCGTCGGCGGCGGTGCTGATCGGCGTCGGTATGCTCGTCAGTCAGCGCGTCGAAGTGCATTTTGAGCAGCAGGACCTGACCGAGCTCACCGGCAAACTTGAGCTCGTGCGCCATCGCCTGGCGCGCGTGCGTGCGCCGGACGAACTGATCGGTGCAGCAGCCAGCCTTGCCGATGCGTTCGTGGGACATCACGATCTCGCGGTGCGGGTTGTTGCGCCGGACGGGCGCGAGCTGTTCGCCGCTGGGCACGCCGACTTTCCGGCTGTGCTGCTTGCACGGGTGGGCGGCGATGCGCCGGTCAAGCCGCTCGTCTGGCGGCACGACGACCGAAGCTATCGCGGTATCGCCGCAGTTGCCGCTACCGGTATCCCTGGACAGTCGCCGGTCACGGTGGCGTTGGCGCTCGATATCGAGCACCACCTCACCTTCATGTCGGCGTTTCAAGACAGCCTCGCGCTCGCGATTGCAGGTGGCATCGCGCTCACGGCCCTGCTCGGCTGGGCGGCAGCGCGCCGCGGGCTCGCGCCGATGCGCGAGATGGCGCGCGTGACGCAGGACATCTCGGCTAGCCGCCTCGGTGAACGCTTGCCGCTTGCGGCGGTGCCTGCTGAACTCGTGGAACTGGTGAGTGCGCTGAACGGCATGCTCGCGCGGCTCGAGGCGTCCTTCCAGCGCCTGTCGGATTTCTCTTCAGATCTGGCTCACGAACTACGAACACCAATCAGCAACCTGAGAACGCAGACCGAGGTAGCCGTGTCCAAGGCGCGTACCGCTGAGGAGTATCGCGAGGTGTTGTACTCCAACCTCGAGGAATACGAGCGGCTCGGGCGCATGATCACCGACATGCTGTTCCTCGCCCAGGCCGACCATGGCCTGATGGTGCCGCGGCGCGAACACGTTGACCTGGCGGCTGAAGTCCGGACCCTGTTCGCGTTCTACGACGCCTATACCGAGGAACGTGGCGTGGGCCTCGCGCTGAGCGGGACGGGTGGTATCGAGGGTGATCCGCTGATGATGCGTCGAGCCCTCGGCAACCTGCTGTCCAACGCGATCCGCCACACAGCGCGCGGCGGCACGGTACAGGTGCGGCTCGCAACCCGGGCTTCTAGCGAAACCGAGATCTGTGTCGAGAACCCCGGCGTGGCAATCCCGGCCGAGCATCTGCAGCGAATCTTCGAGCGCTTCCATCGCGTCGACCCGTCGCGCCAGAAGACAAGCGACGGCGTCGGGCTCGGCCTTGCGATCACGAAGTCCATTGTCCAGGCACACGGCGCGACGATCGAGGCAGTATGCGTCGGCGGATGGACCCGATTTCAGATTGCGTTTCCTCCTTTCGCATCTGGCGGGCTCGGACGTGAATCCGAGCCCTTGCCAGCGCCCATGTCAGAACCCGACGGCGTGAGCGCAGGGTCGCAAAACCATGGCGATCGTGCAGCTCCGAGTCGGGCCTGAACGTATTCATTCATCGACGGATGTGGCTGCTCCCGGAAGTTCAGAATCAGCCGATGAAGCTCCCGCAACCGGACCAGCCGGAGGCAGGCACGTTCTCCACGCGGGTGCCAAATTGGAGCGCGCAAGATTGACCGCTATCAAGAGGACTCTGTCTTGACCCTCAGTTTTCGTTTGGCGCTCGGGCTTGCAATTTCCGCCGTCCTTGCGGCTTTCGTGCGAGCGAAAGGGCACCGTTCGAGCGCTCGTTGATATCGTTGGCGCGCGGTCGACCGCAATCGCCGACATTCTTGCGACCGATGCGCTTGCCGTTCGTTCCGAGTCGAGGCTGACCGGTCGAGTCGAGCCGGGCGACCACTATTCCCTGCGCTTCTTGACGTTGGGAAACAGCGGTAGGCTTCTGATCGGCTGCCCGGTCAATCTCAGCAGCGCGCCGGCCAGGGCCGGCGCGAACGTGGGTACACCGAGCTCGCCGACGCCGCCGATCGGCACGTTGCGGTCCGCATTGCCCGGGCTTGCCAGAATGGTGACGGTCACCGTGGGCATCTGCTTGAGCCGGATCATCGGGCTGGAATCGAAATTCTTGCGCTCTGCCGCGCCGTTCACGAACGTCTGCTGACCATAGAGTGCGGCGTTCATGGCGTGCACCACTCCACCGATCAGCTGCGCCTCGGCATTCAAGGGATTCACCGTCAGGTAGCAATCGATCACCAGCCACACCCGGGTCACCTTGGTCGCCGCCACGGTGGACCCGCTTGCCTCCACGACCGTCGCGACGATGCTGTTGAACGCGGTGCCGATGGCCACCCCGCGCGCCGTTCCGTTTCGCGGCGGTGTGCTCCAACCCGACGCAGCGGCCGCAGTATCCAGGACGGCGAGCCAGCGTGGATCGGTCAGTCGGGCGCGACGGAACTGCATCGCATCCTGGCCGGCCATGGCAGCCAGCTCGTTGATCGCCGACTCGACCGCAAAGGTATTGATCGAGGCCCCCACCGAGCGCCAGAAGCCTACCGGCACCGTGGCGGGATGGCTGACCCATTCCGTACGGCGTGCGCCGAAGCTGTAGGGGAGCGCCTGTGAGCCTTCGTAGCCCTGGCTGTCGCCCGTCGGTCCGAGCGGCACGCCGCGCTGGCCGAGGATGGACGGCGACACGTTGCGGTACACCCAGCCAGCCATCGCATTGCCTGCGTCGAGCGCGGCCCGCACCCGCACCGCCGCCATCGGGCGATACTGGTCGTGCGTGAAGTCTTCCTCGCGCGGGTAGACGAGCTGCACCGGGCGCTGCAGCGCCATGCCGAGCTGCACCGCCTGGGCGATGAAATCCACCTCGGCTTTGCGACCCAGGCCACCGCCGAGCATCATGGTGTGAATGTGCACCTGGCTCTCGCTCAAGCCGGTCAGCGCCATCGTGATCGCCAGCGCGCTCTTCGCCGATTGGGTGGGCGCATACACGTCGCAGCGAACGCCGGCTACGTAGTCGATGGTGCAGTTGAGCACCTCCATGCAGGCGTGCGCCACATATGGCAACGTGTACGTGGCGTCGAATTTTCGAACGTCAGGCCGCGCCAGCGCATTGTCTGGATTGGCCGTGCTCGCCTCCACGGTGTAGAGGGTGCCCGGGGGATTTGCGGCACCCGCCGCGAAGGCGGGCGCGCTTTGCAGCAGGGCCTGAGCGTCGGCCAGGATCTGCGCACTGTTCATCTGTGCCGCATTCGCCGGCAGCTTCCACGAGACCCTGAGCGAGCGAGCCGCCCGCATGGCATCCCAGGTGGTGTTGGCGACGACAGCCACGGCGTTGACGTTACCCACGGCGTCGGCGCCTCGCGCGGTGCCGGGCGAGACGGCGAGCGGCACCACGGCGATCGCGCCGCTCGGGCGCGACGGCGTCGAGACGAGCGTGCCGCCGAACGTCGGGCAGTGTTTCACCGCCGCGAACACCATGCCCGGGAGCCGGGTGTCGAGCCCGTACTTGGCGCTGCCGTCGACCTTGCTGGGAATGTCCTGGCGTGCGAGGCGCTGGCCGATATAACGCAGCTGGTTGTCGGGAACGAGAGGCGCGCTGGCCGGTGGCGTCAGCGTGGCTGCGGCAGCCGCCAGTTGCCCGTAGGTCAGGGTCGAGCCGGTGCGGTGGCGCACCACACCGTCGGCCACCGTATAGCTGGAACGCGAGCTGTCGTTCATGGCGGTCATCGCCGCCGTCACGAGTGTCTCGCGCGCGATCGCTCCTGCATCGCGCAGCCGCCAGTAGTTGGTGCGGGTGACACTGGATCCGACCGTATTGATGGCGCTGCCAATCGGCGCTGGCACCGCCATCGTCGGCCCCCCCTGCACGAGCAGGATGCGCATGGGATCGACCATCAGGTCCTCGGCGAGGATCTGAGCCAATCCCTGGAACGAGCCCTGCCCCATATCCGAGGCGCCGACGGTCAGCGTGACGCTGTTGTCGCTGCCGATGGTGAGCCAGCTGTTCACGCGGGCCGCTCCGGCGGCGTGGGCCAGCGTGCCTGGCAAGGCAATGCCGAGGGTGAACGCGCCCGCGGCGCCGAGAAACTGACGGCGCTGGAGAACCAGGGTGTCATTCATGGCAGATCCTTCCTGGAGGCCGTTCACAGTTCTGCCACCGCGCTCTTGATGCGCTGGTAGGTACCGCAAACGCAGAGATTGCCCAACTCGGGCGCGATCTCCTTGCCGCGGTGTCCCGCGCGCATCGCGCATGCGGTCGCCATCAGCATTCCCGACTGGCAGTACCCGCACTGCGGCACCTGGTGGCGTATCCAGGCCTGCTGGGCCGGATGGCTGCGGTCGCTGGAGAGACCCTCGACCGTGACCACGTGCTTGCCGGCCGCCGACGAAATGTCGACGACGCAGGACATCTCCGGCTGCCCGTTCATCATTACCGTGCACGCCTTGCATTGCTCGATGCCACACCCGTACTTCGTGCCGGTGAGGTTGAGCACGTCGCGAAGCACCCACAGAAGCGGCATGTCTTCCGCACTGACGCTGACCGTGTGGTCGACGCCGTTGACGTTGAGGGAATAGCTGTGCATGCGATGACCTTTCGTCGTGAAGCCTGTGCGTCGACTTGCCTTGGCTTTGGCCTTGAAATGCCCAGACTGTGCATATATGATCGACGCAGGCCTCGAGCCATGTCAAGCAACCAAATGCAACCGGACCCCGATTCGCTGCTGAAGCGTGCGGCGCGGGAACTCCTCCTGCCGCTCGCCAGGCTCTGCGTCGGTCGCGGATTGCCGTTCGCGCAAGCCGAGGAGCTCTTCAAGGAAGCCTACGTGCAGGCAGCGCGAGAGGCACGCCGGGCAGGAGGCGCTTCGGCAGCACGCGACGTGAGCCGGGTGGCCACGGCCACCGGTCTGCACCGGCGCGAAGTCACCCGGATCAGCGCCGCACTGGAGCCACGCTCGGTGCAACGCCCTGCCGCAGTGACGCAGGTCTTCTCGCGCTGGCTGTCAGACCCGGCCTTTCGCCATCGCAACGGCCGCCTCAGGCGACTGCCGCGCCAGGGGGCTGCGCCAAGCTTCGACTCGCTGTCGCAGTCGATCACGCGCCACGTTCATCCCCGCGCCGTGCTCGACGAGCTGGTCCGCCGAGGGTTGGTGCGGCTGCTCGACGATGGCGAGACGGTGGAAGCACTGACGGACCGCATCGTGCCGACCGACGACCAGGCCCGGCTGTTCGAGTTCCTCGGCGCGAATGCCGGCGATCACATGGCCGCGGCGGTCGACAACGTGCTGCACGCGGAGGAGGCCGGCTTCCTGCGGCATGTCGAACAGGCGATCTTCAGTAACTCGATGTCGCTGCACGGCCTGCAGAAGGCGCGCGTGCTCATGCAGCAACAATGGACGCGGATGCTCGCGGCCGTGGTGCCGGCGCTGGAAAAAATGATCGAGGACGACCGCACGGCCGGACGCAGCGCCGACCACCGGATTCGCGTCGGCCTATACAGCTACGGCGAACCCTTGCGCCAGGAGGACGAACATGTTCCCGAATGATCCAGGCAGGTGCGGGTGGGCTTTGCGCGCATTGGCCGTGCTGGCAGGGACGACGCTGCTGCTTCTCGGCTGCGGCGGGGGCGTCGACACCGGAGGTACCGGCGCCCCTATGTCGTTCGCGCAGGGACCGATCAGCGGCTTCGGATCCATCATCGTTGCCGGCGTCCATTACGACGACACCGGAGCCGACCTGGTCGACGACGACGGCCGGCCGCTCGACCGTTCGTCCCTGGCACTCGGCGCGATGGCGCGTATCGATGCCGGGCCGATCGTCGACAGCGGCACGGCGTTGCGTGCCCAGGCCTTCCGGGTGCAGGTGCTGGACACCCTCGTCGGCCCGGTGGAGGCCCGCGACGTGGCCGCCGGAACACTCACCGTGCTGGGCCAGCGAGTGCAGGCGACGCCCGGCACGGTATTCGACACGGCCTATGCGGGTGGCGTGTCGGCGATTCCCCTGCGCAGCGTGGTCGTCGTCTCCGGTCAACTCGATCCGGCCGGCGCTCGTGTGGTCGCCACCCGCATTGCGGCGCGTCCAGCGGCCGCCGAATACCGTGTCCGCGCTGTCGTCACGCAAATCGACCGCAACGCCATGCCAATCATGCTCGGCACCCTTCGCGTAGATACCCGATCCGTGGTCGTGCCGGCATCGCTCGTGGTCGGCGACGTCGTCCTGGTGAAGCTGCGCACGGCGGTGACTGCCGGCGTGTGGACGGCCACCGAGATCAGCGCCGACGGGCTGCACATACCTGCGCGAAGCAACGTGGAGCTGGAGGGCCGGGTCACCCTGTTCGTCACCGTGGCCAGCTTTTCCGTCGATGGCGTACCGGTCGATGCGAGCGCTGCGTCATTTCCCAAGGGCAGCAACGGCCTCGGGCTGGGCGCGCGGGTGGAGATCGAAGGCAGCTCGGCCGGCGGTATGCTGATCGCGCGGACGGTCAAACTCGAGAACGACGACGCGAGCGACGACGAGGGCATCGAGCTCGAGGGAAAGATCAGCCAGCCCGACGCGGTGGCCAGGACGTTCGTTCTCCGCGGCGTCACGGTCCTCTGGAACGACAGCACCGTGTTCCTCGGCGGCCGTGCCAGCGACCTGGTGCCGAACCGACAGCTGGCCGCGCGTGGGCACCTGGCCCCTGACGGCAGCTCGGTGATCGCTACACAGATCCACGTAGAGCTGTAGGGCGACGATCAAGATGAGGTGATCCGCGTCGTTTCGGCGGCCGGCAGCCGAATGACCGCCATGGCCCCGCACAGCAGGGGCGAGTCATCGAGATGGGCCGAACCACCATGCGTCCCGTCAGCCGCTGGGCCATGAACTGCACCATCTGGCGCAGCACGTCGATGTCGGCTCCCTTCTCGGCGAGCTCGGTCAATGCCATAGTGGCGGTGGTCATCGTGGTTCCTTCAGATCAAGGTGGATGGATCGCACCTCAACCTTATCCGGGCTCACGATGACCACCCCAAACGGGATGGCCGCCGCCGTGCGGCAAGCCGCTTCGGGCTTCGCCCTACGCGCCTTGCCGCAACGAAGGACTTACACCACTTTCTGGGACATCACCCCCAGCCGGCCACGAGGGGATGGGCGAGTCCCGCTCGGAGGGCGTCGGCAACCTGGCAGTGAGCGGCCGTCCGCCGTGCCTACCCAGCTGGGGAGCTCGACCCGGACGCGACAAACAGAACTCTTATCGTCCACATCGCCAATCGCGGCGCGATTGCCCCGTGATGGGAAACTCGGTGGCCAGCATCAAGCATGCGGCCCGCCACGACCATTCGACTACCCCGTGCCGAGCAGCAGCCCAAGGTCATAGAGGTCTACTCGACCCGATATGTCGTTCCGTTGCCATGATGGCGCCGGTCCACCGCTTCT
>JBBRFB010000055.1:0-20945 GCA_038225015.1 Burkholderiales bacterium | reverse complement strand
GACGTGGTGGAGGTGGCCCGCGTCGATCGCCTTCGCGAACTCGACCACCGCGCGCGTGCCCTCGACGTTGACGGCGATCTGCGACTCGGCATCGGCCGACAGGTCGTATACCGCAGCCAGGTGGTAGAGGTGGTCGACATGGCCCTTGAGCTTCCTGATCTCGTCGGCGGCGACACCGAGCTTTTTCGCCGTGAGGTCGCCCCAGACCGGGATCGCCCGCGCCTTCGCACCCGCACCGGCAACGCCCCAGGCCTCGAGCATCTCGTCGAGCTTGCCGGCGCTTTCCGGACGCATGAGGAAGTGAACGATGGCGCCGCGGCGCGCAAGCAGTGTCTTGACGAGGCGCCTGCCAATGAAGCCGGTGGCCCCGGTCACGAAATAACGCATGCCTGTCTCCTCGTTCGTCGCCGATCGCTCAGAGGCGGATTCTTGTGCAAAGGCCGAGGCCACTTGCGAGGGGCTAACCCCAACGCCGACGCTGCCGCCCGCTCGCCGTTAGGGTCGCCGCACCAGGAATCTAGGGTGCACGCTCCAGGCACACGGCCTACATTGCAGGTTGGTCGCCGTGGTGCGGCGCCGCTCAACACTCTGGAGAAACAGCATGGTCAAGAAACTCAAGGCGATGGCCGACAAGAAGAAAAACGCTGGCGCGGGCCTGTTGGACAGCGCTCTCGCGAACTCGGTCAAGGAATCGGCGCAGCAGATCTGGCTGGCCGGCATGGGTGCCTTCTCGAAGGCGCAGGCCGAAGGCCGGCAGGTTTTCGAGTCGCTCGTCAAGGAGGGTGCCTCCCTGCAGAAGCGCACCCAAAGCGTCGCCGAGGAAAAGTTCGGCGAAGTCAGCTCCAGGATGACGAGCATGGCCGACGACATGTCGACGAAGGCCGGCAAACAGTGGGACAAGCTCGAAACGATCTTTGAGGATCGCACCGCCAAGGCGATGAAGAAGCTCGGCGTGCCCTCGTCACGCGACATGCAGGCGCTGATGGACCGCATCGACGCGCTGAGTGCGCAAGTGGCGACCCGCTCGAAAACGACCGTGGAGTCGGTCGCCAAGAAGGCCCGGGCCAAGGCGTCGCCGGCCAAGTCGACGGCGGCCAAGCGGTCGCCGCGAAAGCGCGCCGCCAAGGCCGCCTGAGCGGCCGCTGCGTATTGACGGGGCGCCTCGGCGCCCCGTCGCCGTTGCCGCTTCAGATCGCAGATCGGTCGAGGTATCGAACTCCGGCAGCCGCGACTGCAGGTCGCGGAAGGCGAATGACGATCAGCGGACGTACTGTCCGGGGAAGACCCAGAGCAGGGCCGCGGTCATGACGAAGTAGCGGCCGAACTTGCCGATCGCCATGTAGAAGAGACAAGGCCAGAACGGCAGCTTGAGCCAGCCGGCGACGGCGCAGAGCGGGTCGCCGACGATGGGCAGCCACGACAGCAGGCACGCCTTGGCGCCGAAGCGCTGCAGCCACGCGAGGGCGCGGCCGTCGGGGTGCTTGTGAGTCAGGTGTTCGTAGGCGCGCTCGGCGCCGTAGCCCATCCACCACGTGACGGCGCCGCCGAGCGTGGCCCCGAGCGTGGCGACGCCGACGGCGGGCCAGAACATGTCCGGGTTCAGCTTGGCGAGGCCGAAGACGGCCGGTTCCGAGCCCAGCGGCACCAGGGTCGAGGCGATGAAAGCGACGAGGAAGACGGTGATGAGACCGAACTGCGGCAGCGCCAGCGTGTCGAGAAGCCCGGCTATCCATGCGTCCATCGGCAGGGATTATCGGCACGCGCGCCGAACCCCCGCGGCGCGTCGGTGGGCACGAAACGCGCCGCTATACTTCTGCCTCGTTTTTCAGCAGCCCTCTCCTCCCCGCCCCTCATGCGAATCGGCCACATCAAGCTGGCGAACCGGCTGTTCGCCGCGCCGATGGCGGGGGTGACCGATCGGCCCTTTCGGCAACTGTGCCGGCGCCTCGGCGCCGGCTATGCGGTGAGCGAGATGGTCACGTCGCGCAAGGATCTCTGGGCGACGCTGAAAACCAGCCGACGCGCCGACCACGAAGGCGAGGCGGCGCCGATCGCCGTGCAGATCGCCGGCACCGACGCGGCGATGATGGCCGAGGCCACCGCCTACAACGTCGAGCGCGGCGCGCAGGTGATCGACATCAACATGGGCTGCCCGGCCAAGAAGGTGTGCAACCAGTGGGCCGGATCGGCGCTCATGCGCGACGAGTCGCTCGCCCTCGCAATCGTCGAGGCCGTCGTCGCCGCCTGCGCGCCATACGGCGTGCCCGTCACCTTGAAGATGCGCACCGGCTGGTGCGAGAACGAGAAGAACGCGGTGCGCATCGCGCGCGCCGCCGAAGGCGCCGGCATCGCCATGGTCGTCGTCCATGGCCGCACCCGTGAGCAGGGCTACAAGGGCGCGGCCGAGTACGACACGGTCGCCGCCGTGAAGCGCGCAGTGGCGATCCCGGTCGTCGCCAACGGCGACATCGATTCACCGGAGAAGGCGCGCAACGTCCTCGAGCGCACCGGCGCCGACGCGAACATGATCGGCCGGGCCGCGCAGGGCCGGCCCTGGATCTTTCGCGAGATCGGCCACTTCCTCGAGAGCGGCCGGCACGCACTGCCGCCCGACGTCGCCGACGTCCGGCGCTGGCTGCTCGAGCACCTCGAAGACCACTACAGCCTGTACGGCGAGCACGCCGGCGTGCGCACCGCCAGGAAGCACATTGGCTGGACGCTGCGCGGGTTGCCGGGCGGCGACGAGTTCCGTGCCCGGATGAACGCCATCGAGTCGTGCGCCGAGCAGGCGCGGGCCGTGTCCGACTGGTTCGGCCGACTCGCCGACCAGGGCGCCTCGATGCCGCCCGCCGGCTCTTGCGGCGGCGCCGCGGTCCACCGAAGCGAGGCGACGCGATGACGACCAGGAGGCACATCGAGGAGTGCGTCCGCGAGAGCCTGGAGGGCTACTTCAAGGACCTGCGCGGGGTCGAGCCGGCAGCGATGTACGAGATGATTCTTCGCGTCGTCGAGCGGCCGCTGTTCGAGACCGTGATGCGCGAAGCCGGCGGCAACCAGAGCCGCGCCGCCGAGTGGCTCGGCATCAACCGCAACACGCTCAGGCGAAAGCTCGTCGAGCACAAGCTGATCAAGTAGTCACATCGACCGCGACGGCGCGGTCCCATGCCGAAGGGCCGCCATGCACGCGCTCATCTCAGTCTCCGACAAGACCGGCATCGTCGAGTTCGCGCGCGCGCTCACCGGGCTCGGTGCGACCCTGCTCTCGACCGGCGGCACCGCCCGCCTGCTCGCTGCGGAGGGCCTCGCGGTGACCGAGGTTGCCGCCCACACCGGTTTTCCCGAGATGCTCGACGGCCGGGTCAAGACACTTCACCCCGCGATCCACGGCGGCCTGCTGGCGCGACGCGATCTGCCCGAGCACATGCAGGCGCTGGCCGAGCACGGCATCGCCACGATCGACCTGCTCGTCGTCAACCTCTATCCGTTCGAGGCCACCGTCGCCGCAGCCGACTGCACGCTCGCCGAGGCGATCGAGAACATCGACATCGGCGGCCCGGCAATGGTGCGCTCGGCGGCGAAGAACTGGGCCGACGTCGCCGTCCTCACCGATGCGTCGCAGTACGCCGGCGTGCTCGCCGAGCTGAAGGCAGACGGGGCGGTCGGTCGGGCGACCCGGTTCGCCCTCGCCGTGACTGCCTTCAACCGCATCGCCGGCTACGACGCCGCGATCAGCGACTACCTGTCGTCGCTCGCCGGGCCCGCCGAGGGCCGGCCGGAGCGGGCCGAGTTTCCGGCCCAGGCCAACGGCCGCTTCGTCAAGCTGCAGGACCTGCGCTACGGCGAGAACCCGCACCAGCGGGCGGCGTTCTACCGCGACCCGGCACCGGCGCCGGGCTCGCTGGTGACGGCGCGCCAACTGCAGGGCAAGGAGCTCTCGTACAACAACATCGCCGATGCCGACGCGGCGTGGGAGTGCGTCAAGAGCCTCGTCGAGCCCGGCGCCGCGGCCGGTACGGCCTGCGCCTGCGTCATCGTCAAGCACGCGAACCCGTGCGGCGTGGCCCTCGGGGCCAGCGCGGCCGAGGCCTACGCGAAGGCGCTGCAGACCGATCCGACCTCGGCGTTCGGCGGCATCATCGCCTTCAGCGTCGAGGTCGACCGGGCCTGCGCCGAGCGCGTCGCCAAGCAGTTCGTCGAGGTGCTGATCGCGCCGTCGTTCAGCGCCGAGGCGCTCGCCGTGTTCGCCGCGAAGGCGAACACGCGGGTCCTGGGCATCGCCCTGCCGGCGGGTGCGACGACAGGCAACACGCACGACCTGAAGCGGGTCGGCTCCGGCCTGCTGATGCAGAGCGCCGACAACGCGACGACCTCTGCGGCCGACCTGCAAGTCGTGACCAGACGCCGGCCGACCGAGGCCGAGACCGCCGACCTTCTCTTCGCCTGGAAGGTCGCCAAGTACGTGAAGAGCAATGCCATCGTCTTCTGCAGCGGCGGCGCGACGCTCGGCGTCGGTGCCGGCCAGATGAGCCGCGTCGATTCGGCGCGCATCGCCTCGATCAAGGCCGAGGCGGCCGGCCTGTCGCTCGCCGGCTCGGCGGCCGCGAGCGACGCCTTCTTCCCCTTTCGAGACGGCCTCGACGTCGTGATCGACGCCGGCGCGACGGCGGTGATCCAGCCGGGCGGCTCGATGCGCGACGACCAGGTGGTGGCCGCCGCCGACGAACGCGGCATCGCCATGGTCTTCACCGGCATCCGGCACTTCCGCCATTGACGCCGGGGCGAGCGGCGGCCCGCGGCCATGACGCTGCCTGACGCCGCGGGGCTGGTGCTGGCCTTCGTCGCCCGCCTCATCACCGGCGCGCAAGGCCACTGGCACGGCACGTCGCCAAAGGCCGAGCAGCGCATCTATTTCGCCAACCACCAGAGCCACTTCGACTGGGTGCTGATCTGGGCCACGCTGCCGCGCGACCTGCGCGCCTCGACCCGCCCGATCGCCGCGCGCGACTACTGGACGGCGAGCCCGTTCAAGCACTGGCTGACCCGCGATGTCTTCCACGCGGTCTACGTCAGCCGCGAGCGCAAGGACGACGAGGATCCGCTCGAGCCGTTGAAGGAGGCGCTTCGCAACGGCGACTCTCTGGTCATCTTCCCCGAGGGCACGCGCGGCCACGCGGCCGAGCCGGCGCCGTTCAAGTCGGGTCTCTTCGCGCTCGCCGAAGCCTTTCCCGAGGTGAAGCTGATCCCGGCCTGGATCGACAACGTGCAGCGCGTCATGCCCAAGGGCGAAGTCGTGCCGGTGCCTATCCTCTGCACCGTCGCCTTCGGCGCGCCGGTGGCGCTGGCGCCCGGCGAGGAACGGCGCGCCTTCCTGGATCGCGCCCGGGCTGCGGTGATCGCGCTGCGCGCCGTGGCCTGATGGGCGGCCTGCGCGCGCTCACCGTGCCGCAGCAGGTCGGCCTGCTGTTCGTCACCCTGTTCGGCCTGCTCGCGCTGGTGACGCTGGTGACGTTCAGCCGGTCCTTTCGCGAGCGCGAGCCGGCCGCGCTTGCCGCACAGGCGCGATTCAGCGGCGACCTGCGCGCCATCTGGGTCGGCGCCGTGCTGTTCTGGATCGCCTGGGCCGCCGGCCCGCTCGTCTCGACGGTCCTCTTCGGCTTCGTCTCCTTCCTCGCCCTGCGCGAATTCGTGAGCCTGACGCAGACGCGGCGCGGCGACCACCGAAGCCTCCTGCTCGCCTTCTTCGTCGTCCTGCCGCTGCAGTACGTGCTTGTCGGCCTGCGCCTCTTCAACGCCTTCACGGTCTTCATCCCGGTCTACGTCTTCTTCGCCATTCCCGTGCTCAACGCCCTCGCCAACGACCCGAAGCGCTTCCTCGAGCGAACGGCGAAGATCCAATGGGGCATCGCCGTCTGCGTCTTCGGCATCAGCCACGCGCCGGCGCTCCTGCTCCTCGAGCTGCCGAACTACGGCGAGCGCGGCGCCTTCCTCGTCCTCTTCCTGGTCGTCGTCGTCGCGGCGGCGCAGCTGGCCCAGGCGCTGGCCAGCCGGCGGCTGCGCCGACGGCCGGTCGCGCGCGCCATCAGCCGCTCGTTTTCATGGCGCGCCTGGGGCGTCGGCGTCGCGGCCGCCGCTCTCGCCGCCACCCTGCTCTACTGGACGACGCCGTTCAAGCCACTGCCGGCGCTGGCCATGGGCGCGATCGCCGGCGGCGTCGGCACGCTGGGCGGCTTCGTGATGAAGGCGCTCGAGCGCGACGCCGGCGTGCGCAACTGGCGCGGCCGAACGTCGGTGACGGGTGCCGTCGGGCTGCTCGACCGTGTCGCGCCGCTCTGCTTTGCCGCGCCCGTCTTCTTCCACTCGCTGCGCTGGTACGTCAGCCTCTAGGACCTGTGGGCGACCCGTCGCGAGCGCGTCCGATCGGTCGAGCGTCGCCTTTTCCTCGGGTTACGCTCTCATGTCGATCGCCAGAGACCCGCCTGTCGTCGACGGGCAACACCGTTTCGGCTCCAATGGGCCCATGCGCGTTCTCGGCATCGACCCCGGATTGCGGACCACAGGCTTCGGCGTCGTCGAGCGCGAAGGCGCACGCCTGCGCTACGTCGCCAGCGGAACGATCCGCACCGACGCGGCGGCGATCCGCGACCTGCCCGGGCGGCTGAAGATCATCTTCGACGGGGTGCGCGAGATCGCCGTGCGCTACGCACCGACCTGCGCATCGGTCGAGATCGTCTTCGTCAACGTCAACCCGCAGTCGACGCTGCTGCTCGGGCAGGCGAGAGGCGCCGCGCTGTCGGCCCTCGTCGCCCACGAGCTCGCGGTGAGCGAGTACACCGCGTTGCAGATGAAGCGGGCCATCGTCGGCCACGGCCAGGCCCGCAAGGAGCAGGTCCAGCAGATGGTGATGCGCCTGCTGTCGCTGCCCGGCGTGCCCGGCAAGGACGCCGCCGACGCGCTCGGGCTGGCCATCTGCCATGCCCACGCCGCCGGCACCTTCGCCGCGATCGCGCGCGGCGCCAGCAGCGACCGGGCGGAAGCCACGACACGCTACAAACGGGGTCGAACCTTCTGACCCGCAGGGGCCCTGTGCTCAGCAGCGACAATCGACGACCATGTTTGCCCTGTTCGAAGACGGCGGAAAATTCCACGCCGGCCGCCTGATGACCGAGGCCGAGACCTCGGCGCAAGTCGAGCTCGCGTCCGGCAAGCGGGTCAAGGTAAAGGCGGCCAATGTGCTGCTCCGGTTCGAGCAGCCCGAGCCTGCCGCGCTGCTCGACGCCGCCGAGGCGATCGGCAGCGAGATCGACCTCGACCTGGCCTGGGAGTTCGCCCCCGAGGGCGAGTTCGGGTTCGGCGAGCTCGCGGTCGACTATTTCGGTGCCGGCACCGGCGTGCCGCAGCGCGCGGCGACCTTGCTGCGCCTCTTCGGCGCGCCGCACTACTTTCGCCGCCTCGGCAAGGGCAATTTCCGCAAGGCCTCGGCCGACGTCGTCAAGGCAGCGCTCGTCGGCATCGAGCGAAAGCGCCAGACGGCGCTGCAGGTCGAGGCCTGGGCGGCCGAGATCGCTGCCGGGTCGTGCCCGGGGCCGGTTCGCGAGCAGCTCTACCGCATTCTCTTCAAGCCGGACAAGAACGCACCGGAATACAAGGCAGTGGTCGATGCAGCGCGGCGCACCGGCCGCGGTCCGCTCGAGCTGCTGAAGGCGTCGGGCGCGATCGACTCGGCCTACGAGTTCCACTGGCGGCGCTTCCTGTTCGAGCATTTCCCGAAGGGCACCGGCTTCCCGCCGCTCGCCGTCCCGGCGCTCGCCGAGGAGCTGCCGATGGCGCCCGGGCAAGCCTTCTCGATCGACGACTCCTCGACCACCGAGATCGACGACGCCCTGTCGGTGAGCGGCCTCGGCAGCGGCGTCGTCACGGTCGGCATCCACATCGCGGCGCCGGCGCTGGCGTTCGCTCCCGGCTCGTCGGTCGACGAGGTCGCGCGACAGCGGCTGTCGACGGTCTACATCCCCGGCCACAAGCTGACCATGCTGCCCTCGGCGGTGGTCGACGCCTTCACGCTGGTCGAGGGCCGCGCGGCGCCGGTGGTGTCGCTCTACGTCACCTTCGACGAGCAGACGCTGGCGGCGACCGGCAGCCAGACTCGCCTCGAGCGCATCGCCATCGCCGCCAATCTGCGCCACGACAAGCTCGAGGTCGAACTCGGGCTCGACGCCGTGGCGACGGAAGTCGTCTTTCCGGTCGCGTGGCCGTTCTCGCCCGAGCTCACTTTCCTGCACCGGCTGGCGAGCCACCTGAAGGCGGCCCGCGAAGTCGTCCGCGGCAAGCCGGAATCGTTCAACCGACCCGACTACTCTTTTCGCGTCGACACGGCGGACGGCGAAGCGATCACCGGCAGCGAGCGCGTGGAGATCGACCTGCGCCGGCGCGGCTCGCCGCTCGATCTGGTCGTCGCCGAGGCCATGATCCTCGCCAACAGCACCTGGGGCGGCTGGCTCGGCGAGTGCGGCGTGCCCGGCATCTATCGCAGCCAGGCCAGCCTGGCACCGGGCAACAAGGTGCGCATGAGCACGCGACCCGGCCCCCACGCCGGCATCGGCGTCGCCCAGTACGCCTGGTCGACCTCGCCGCTGCGCCGCTACGTCGACCTCGTCAACCAGTGGCAACTCATCGCCTGCGCCCGCCACGGCCGGACGGCCGCGCTGGCGGCCCCCTTCAAGCCGAAGGACGCGCAGCTGTTCGCCATCATTTCCGATTTCGACGCCGCGTACGGCGAGTACAACGCCTTCCAGTCGGCGATCGAGCGCTACTGGTCACTGCAATGGCTGGCACAGGAAGGCGTCGCGAACCTCGATGCGGCGGTGCTGAAGGACGGGCTGGTCCGCGCCGACGCGCTGCCGCTGGTCTTTCGCGCCATCGGCGCCGAGTCGCTGCCGCGCGGCACCCGGGTCCGGGTCGACGTGGGCGCGGCCGACCTGCTGACGCTCGACCTGCCGGCGCGTGTCGTCGCCCGCCTCGATGCGACGACGCCGAGCGCCACCGCCGAGGGTGCCGGCGACGACGTCGACGGCGAAGACGACGCCCCGGCCTCCGGGCCGCTGAACATCGCTGTCGATGTCGGCGCCGGCGACGACGAGGACGCGAACGCCGCGCTCACCGCCGCGGCCGGCGGCTGAGACGGGTATGGCGGGCCGCTTTTCCACGCTGCAGGTGGCGCTTGCCGTCTCGATCGGCGCCCACGTCGCCTTGCTGCTGGTGCGCTTCGCCGACCCGGTGGCCTTCAACCGCATCTTCCAGGACACGCCGCTTGAGGTGATCCTCGTCAACTCGCGCTCCGGCGAGCCGCCCGACAAGGCGCAGGCCATCGCGCAGGCGAGCCTGGCCGGCGGCGGCGATGCGGCCGCCGGGCGGGCCACCTCGCCGTTGCCGCCCTCGGCGCTCACGGAGCTCGGCGACGCCGACGAGGAGACGAGAAAGCAGATCGAGCAGATGCAGCAGACGCAGCAGCAGCTGCTGACGCAGGTCCGCCGCGAGCTCGCGCTTCTGCCCGCGACCGACCCGATGCGCGACCAGGGCACGCCCGACGAACGAGAGCAGGAGGAGCGACGGCGCCAGCTGATCGAGGTGCTGGCCGAGATCGAGAAGCGCATCAACGAGGAAAACGCCCGCCCGAAGAAGCGCTACATCAGCCCGGCGACGCGCGAGGAGGTCTACGCGCTCTATTACGACCAGCTGCGGCGCAAGATCGAGGAGCGCGGGACCCGCAATTTCCCCGAGAACCAGGGCCGGAAGCTCTACGGCGAGCTGACGATGAACGTCACCGTCGACGCCGACGGCCGGGTCGTCGAGACCGAGGTGGTGCGCGGTTCGTCCTCGAAGGTCCTCGACCGCCGGGCGGTCGCCATCGTGATGGCGGCCGCGCCCTACGGGCGTTTCTCGGCAGCGATGCGAAAGAACGCCGACCAGCTCATCATCACGTCGCGCTTTCGATTCACTCGCGACGAAAACCTCGAGACGAGCTTGAGCGCGCAATGATCGGCGCCGGCGCGCGCTACGCGGTGGCCGGACACCCGGTCGAGCACAGCCACTCGCCCTTCATCCACGCCGAGTTCGCGCGCCAGGTCGGGCACACGCTGACATACGAGCGGCTGCTCTGCCCGCGCGACGCCTTCGCCGCCACGGTGCAGCGCTTCGCGGCCGAAGGCGCGAGCGGATGCAACGTCACCCTGCCGTTCAAGTTCGAGGCCTTCGCCGTGGCGGCCCGGAGGACACCCCGGGCCACCCAAGCGCAGGTGTGCAACACGCTGCGCTTCGATCGCGACGGCTGGCACGGCGACAACACCGACGGCGCCGGGCTTCTTCTCGACATCGTCGGCAACGCCGGCGTGGCGGTGGCGGGTGCGCGCATCCTCCTGATCGGCGCCGGAGGCGCAGCGGCCGGCGTCCTCGGCCCGCTCTGGGCTGGCGAGGCGCGGGAGATCGTTGTCGCCAACCGCACGCCAGCGCGCGCCGAGGCGCTGGTGGCACGGCATCTTGCGCTCGGTGCACCGCACCTGCGCGCAGCGACGCTTGCCGATTGCGGCAAGGGCTTCGACATCGTCGTCAACGCCAGCGCCAGCAGCGTCGCCAGGGCCGAGGTGCCGGTGAGCGGCGAGACCCTGCGGCCGGGCGCCCTGGCCGTCGACATGATGTACGGGCCGCTGGCGGCGCCCTTCCTCGCCTGGGCGGCCCGCCACGGCGCGACCGGTCGCGACGGCCTCGGCATGCTCGTCGAGCAGGCCGCCGAGGCGTTCCTGTTCTTTCGCGGCGTCCGGCCGCGGACGGCCGACGTGCTCACCGCCTTGCGCGCGCACGTCGCCTCCTCGCCATGACGGCGCGAACGACCCGCACGGTGCTGCGCCTTCTGCTTCTCTGCGCTGTGTGCGCCGGCGCGTTACAGCTGTATTTCATCACCCGCATCGCCCTCATGCGGGTGCTCGACCCGCAATCGACGACGTTCCAGCGCTCCGAGGCCTGGCGGCTCGCCCTCGGCGAGCGGCCGCTGCGCTGGCAGCAGCGCTGGGCCGACTACGATGCGATCGCCACCAGCCTGAAGCGCGCCGTCATCGCTTCCGAGGATGCCGGCTTCGCCGAGCACAGCGGCGTGGAATGGGACGCGCTCGAGAGGGCCTGGGAGCGCAACCAGCGCGCCGAAGCGGCTGCCGACCGGCGCGCGGACCGCGACCAGCGGCAGGGCAAGGGCGCGGCCGCGGTTTCGGACCGAGCGACGGCAAAGATCGTCGGCGGCTCGACCATCAGCCAGCAGCTCGCCAAGAACCTCTTCCTCGCAAGCGAGCGCAGCTTCCTGCGCAAAGGCCAGGAGCTGGCGCTGACCTATGCCATGGAAGTCCTGCTCGGCAAGCAGCGCATCCTCGAGATCTACCTCAACAGCGTCGAATGGGGCGAGGGCGTGTTCGGCGCCGAGGCCGCCGCCGAGCGTTACTTCCGCGTCCACGCGTCGGCGCTGAACGCCTCCCAGGCGGCGCGCCTGGCGGTCATGCTGCCGGCGCCCAAGCGCTTCGAGAAGCGCCCGGGATCGCCGTATGTCAGCGCCCGGGCGGCGACGATCGTTGCCCGCATGTCGGCCGTCGAGCTGCCCTGAAGCCCGGCCTTCGGGCTTCCCTAGAATGAGCCGATGGCCGTCACCCTCAGCGCCGAGATCGCCGCCGCCGCGGCTCGCCTGGTCGTCGAGGAGGGCCTCGACTACGGCCCCGCCAAGCGCCGTGCCCTGCGCGACCTCGGGCAGGGGCGAGCGCACGACCTGCCCGGCAACGACGAAGTGGAAGACGAAGTCCGGGCCTACCTGGAGCTCTTCCACGCCGACTCGCAACCGCACGAGCTGACGCTGCTGCGTGCCATCGCCCTGCGCTGGATGGAACGGATGGCGGCGTTTCGCCCGCACCTGACGGGCGCGGCGTGGCGCGGCACCGCGACCCGTCTGAGCACGATCCACATCGATCTCTACTGCGACGATTCGAAGGCGGCCGAACTGGCGCTGCTCGACGCCCGCACCGATTACGAGGTCTCGACCGCCGAGGGCTCGCGCGGAGCGATCGACGTCCTGAACGTGTTCGAGCGCAGCGCCGACCTGGGATCGCTGGTCCGAATCGCCATGGCCGTGCGCGACTACGACGACTTGCGCGGCGCGCTGAAGCGCGACGGCCGCGGCCGGAGCCCGCGCGGCGACGTCGGGGCCCTGCGTCAACTGCAGGCGGGCGCGTGAAGCGCCGATCCCTCGCACTCTGGTTCGGTGCGGCTTCCGCCGGCCTGCTCGGCGGCGCGTCGACGGCGTTCTGGCACTCGGCGTCCGACGACGACGCGGGACCGACGAGTACGTCGTCGGCGAACCTCTGGTCGATGAGCTTCGAGAGGCTCGACGGCACGCCGCTGGCCATGGCGTCCTTGCGCGGCCACCCCCTCCTCGTCAACTTCTGGGCCACCTGGTGTGCACCCTGCGTCGTCGAGTTGCCGCTGCTCGACCGCTTCTACGACGGCCATCGGGCCGACGGCTGGCAAGTGCTCGCGCTGGCGGTCGACACGCCTGACGCCGTGCGCGCCTTCCTCGTCGAGCGCAGACTGCGGATGCCCGTGGCACTGGCCGGCGACGCCGGACTGATGTTGTCCCGCACGCTCGGCAACAGTGCGGCCGCCTTGCCGTTCACCGCGCTGTTTGCTGCCGACGGAACCCTGCGCAAACGTCACCTGGGGGTGCTCAACGACAAGCTGCTGGCCGGCTGGAAAAACGCAATTGGGTCGAAAAACAAATAAAACAGTCGATCGCGACCCCTTCGGCCGACAAATGGACGTAAAGTCCTGCCGACCAGAAAGCGCTGGCTCGACCCTCGGCCGTGGTTCCGGCGCTTGCCGCCGAAGCGTGGAGCAACGATGGACCTCAGAAAGCTAAAAACACTCATCGACCTCGTATCCGAGTCGAACATCTCTGAACTGGAGATCGCCGAGGCGGATGGCAAGGTCCGGATCGTCAAGGGCGGAGCGTATCCACCAGGCGCGGCGGCTGGCACCCCCGGTTGGTCCTACGGGCCGGTACCGACGCCGGCACTGGCGAAGGAGGTTGTCGAGCCGGTGGCGGAGCCGGAGCCGACGGGGCACGTCGTGAAATCGCCGATGGTGGGCACGTTCTACCGTTCGGCCAGCCCCGGTACGCCGGCGTTCGTCGAGCCCGGCGCCGCCGTGAAAGCCGGCGATCCGATCTGCATCATCGAGGCGATGAAGATCATGAACGAGATCGAGGCCGACGTCGCCGGAACCGTGCGCGAGATCCTGTGCGAGAACGGCCAGGCCGTCGAGTTCGGCCAACCGCTCTTCATCATCGAATGAGCGCCCCGCCGTCCCGCCACGACCGAGTGCCCTCTCCCGACAGCTGAGCCGATGTTCAAGAAAGTGCTCATCGCCAACCGGGGCGAGATCGCCCTGCGCATCCAGCGCGCCTGCCGCGAACTGGGCGTGAAGTCGGTGGTCGTCTATTCGGAGGCAGACCGCGACGCCAAGTACGTCAAGCTCGCCGACGAGGCCGTCTGCATCGGCCCGCCGCCGTCGTCGCAGAGCTACCTGAACATGCCGGCGATCATCGCCACCGCCGAGGTCACGGACGCCGAAGCGATCCACCCCGGCTATGGCTTTCTTGCCGAGAACGCCGACTTCGCCGAGCGGGTGGAGCGCAGCGGATTCGCCTTCATCGGGCCGACGCCCGAGGCGATCCGGCTCATGGGCGACAAGGTCTCGGCCAAGCAGACCATGATCAAGTCAGGCGTGCCGTGCGTTCCCGGCTCGGAAGGCGCGCTCTCGGAAGATCCGAAGGAGGCGATCCGCGCCGCGCGGGCGATCGGCTACCCGGTGATCATCAAGGCAGCGGGCGGCGGGGGCGGGCGCGGCATGCGCGTCGTCCACACCGAGGCCGCGCTGGTCTCGGCCGTGCAGATGACGCGCGCCGAAGCCGGCGCCGCCTTCGGCAATCCGACGGTGTACATGGAGAAGTTCCTCCAGAACCCGCGCCACATCGAAATCCAGGTGCTCGCCGACCAGCACAAGAACGCGGTCTGGCTCGGCGAGCGCGACTGCTCGATGCAGCGCCGACACCAGAAGATCATCGAGGAGGCGCCGGCGCCCGGCATCGCGCGCCGGGTGATCGAGAAGGTCGGCGAGCGCTGCGTCGCCGCTTGCAAGAAGATCGGCTACCGTGGCGCGGGGACGTTCGAGTTCCTCTACGAGAACGGCGAGTTCTTCTTCATCGAGATGAACACGCGAGTCCAGGTCGAGCATCCGGTGACCGAGTGGGTGACCGGCGTCGACATCGTGCAGATGCAGATTCGCATCGCTGCCGGCGAGAAAATGCAGTTGGTGCAGCGCAACGTGCAGTGCCGCGGCCACGCGATCGAATGCCGCATCAACGCCGAGGACCCGTACCGTTTCACGCCGTCGCCCGGCCGCATCACGATGTGGCACCCGCCCGGCGGGCCCGGGGTTCGCGTCGACTCGCACGCCTACACGAACTACGTCGTGCCGCCAAACTACGACTCGATGATCGGCAAGATCATCGTCCACGGCGATACCCGCGACCAGGCGCTGGCGCGGATGCGCACGGCGCTCTCGGAGACGGTGGTCGAAGGCATCCAGACGAACATTGCCCTGCACCGCGAACTGATGGTCGACGCCAAGTTCGTCGAAGGCGGCACGAGCATCCACTACCTCGAAGGCTGGCTCGACCAGCACAAGCGCTGACGCCGCGCGCAGCAATGCATGCGCTCACGCTGGAGCTCGACGCCGGCACCGCCGACGCGATCTGCGACGCCCTGAGCGACGAGCTCGGCGCGCTCAGTGTCTCGGTCGAGGACGCCGCGGCCGGGACGCCCGAGGAGCAACCGGTGTTCGACGAGCCCGGCATCGCGCCAGGCCGCTGGCGCCGGGCCCGCGTCTGCGCGCATTTCGAGCGTGAGGCCGACGCGATCGTCGCCGCCACCGCCGTCGCCGCCGCCACTGGCGGGCGCGACGGCGGTGTCCGGATCGCGTCGATCGACGCGGTCGACGAGCAGGACTGGGTACGCGTCACGCAGGCGCAGTTCGGGCCGACCGCGATCGATGCCGGCTTCTGGATCGTTCCGACCTGGGCTGAGATTCCCCCCGCCGCGACCCGGACGATCCGGCTCGATCCGGGCATGGCCTTTGGCACCGGCAGCCATCCGACGACACGGATGTGCCTGCGCTGGATCGCTGCGCACGGCGCGACGCTCGCCCGGCCGGGATCGCGCGCGCTCGACTACGGCTGCGGCTCCGGGGTGCTCGCGATCGCCGCCCGGGTGTTCGGCGCGTCGGCTGTCGACGCCGTTGACATCGATGCGGCCGCTGTCGCCGCCACCCGCGCCAACGCGCTCGCCAACGGCGTCGAGCTGCGTATCGGACTGCCCGACCTGGCACACGGCCGTTACGGGCTGGTCGTCGCCAACATCCTGGCGACGCCGCTGAAGCTGCTGGCGCCGCTGCTGTGCGGCCACTTGGCGGCCGAGGGCCGACTGCTGCTCGCCGGGATCCTCGAGCGACAGGCCGACGAGCTGAAGGCGGCGTACCGGCCGTTCGTGTCGCTTGCCGTCGCCGACTGCGACGATGGCTGGATTCTCATGACCGCCTCAGCCCGAGCCGGACCGTGCGTGGCATGATTTCGCGATGAGTCTGGCCACGCGATGCTCGTCTTGCGGCACGGTCTTTCGCGTCGTGCAGGACCAGCTCAAGGTCTCCGAAGGATGGGTCCGGTGCGGCCGGTGCAGCTCGGTGTTCAATGCCCTGGAAGGGCTTTTCGATCTGGGCCGCGATGCGCCACCCGACTGGCACGACGAGGCGATGCGCCCCCGGCAGGAGCCGGCCTCGACGCCGGCACGGCACGGCGAGCCGGAGCGATCCGCGCCCGAGTCGGCCGACGCCGACCCGAGGGCGCCAGCGCTCCCGCAGGCCGATACCGGTACGCCGAGCAGCCTGGATGACAGCCTCGCCGCCGACCGGATCGACGCGAAGCTCTTTCGCAATCGGCGCGCCGAGCGCGCCCCACAGGCCGTCAAGCGCGACCGGCTGGAATTCTCGGACGCCCGCTTCGATTCGGACCTGTTCGAGGAAAACCCCGCCCTCGCCGAGCCCGAGCTCGCCGAGCTCCACACCACCGCTTCCGGCGAGCTGCCCCTCGAGCACGCCGTTCGGCCCGATTTTCTGCGCCGGGCCGAACGCCGCGCTCGGTGGCGCAGCACGCCGATGCGTCTTGCACTGGCCACGACGCTCGTCGTCGCCAGCGCGGCGCTGCTCCTGCAGGTGGCCCATCACTACCGCGACACGGCAGCGGCGCACTGGCCGGGAACCCGGCCCGCCCTGCTCGCCTGGTGCCGCGTCGCCGACTGCAGCGTCGAGGCGCCGCGGCACATCGACGACGTGACGGTCGAGAGCACTGCCCTGACGCGTGCCGCCGGCGTCGACGCCTTCGTGCTGTCGGTCAATCTGCGCAGCCGCAGCCCGATCGCCGTCGCGCTGCCGTCGATCGACCTCAGCCTCACCGACGGCAACGGTCGTCTCGTCGCCCGCCGTGCCTTGTCGCCGCGCGATTTCCGGGCGTCGGCCGTCCTGCCGCCGGGCGCCGACGCGGCGCTGCAGCTGACGCTGGCGGCCCGCGCCTTGCGGGTGGCGGGCTACACGGTCGAACTCTTCTATCCCTGAACCGCGCCCGCCCGTCGGCAGGCGCTCCCAACCTGGTGCTCCCATGTCCTCATTGATCTGCGGCTCACTCGCCTTCGACACCATCGCGGTCTTCCCCGGTCGCTTCGCCGACCAGATCCTGCCGCAGCAGCTGCACATCCTCAATGTCTCGTTCCTGGTGCCGACGCTTCGCCGCGAGTTCGGCGGCTGCGCCGGCAACATCGCCTACAACCTGGCCAGGCTCGGCGGCGAGGCGGTCGTCCTGGCGGCCGTGGGCGCCGACGGGCAGGGCTACGTGGAACGAATCCGGTCCTGGGGTTCATCGACGACCCACGTGCGCATCGCCGACGACAGCTTCACGGCGCAGGCATTCATCATGACCGACGCCGACAACAACCAGATCACCGCGTTTCACCCCGGCGCGATGCAGGCGGCGCACGAGACACCCGTGCCGCGCGACGCCGCCGTCGCGCTTGCGATCATCGCGCCCGACGGTCGGGAAGCGATGCGCCAGCACGCCGAGCAGCTGGCCGCAGCGCAGATTCCGTTCATCTTCGATCCCGGCCAGGGCTTGCCGATGTTCGACGGCGCCGAGCTGCGGCGCTTCATCGAGCTGGCGAGCTGGGTCACGGTCAACGACTACGAAGCGCAGATGCTCGGCGAGCGCACCGGCCTGACACTGGAGGCGATGTCGCGCTCGTCGCTGCGCGGCATCGTCGTGACGCTCGGTGCCGACGGCTGCGACCTGTGGGAAGCGGGGCGCCAGCGCCGTGTCCCGGGTATCGCGGCGTCGGCGGTCGTCGACCCGACCGGCTGCGGCGATGCCTTTCGTGCCGCGCTGCTTTATGGCATTGAGCGCGGCTGGCCGCTCGAGCGCTGCGCCACCTTGGGAAACCGGCTCGGCGCACTCAAGATTGCCAGCCGCGGCGGCCAGAACCATGTGCCGGATCGCACGTTCGCGGCCGACTGATCGGCACGCGAAAAGCCTCTTCCTCAAGTTTTGCCGAACACCGTCGAAGTCGCAGCTCATGGACATGCAAGATGGGGTCTTCATCGTGGGCGCGTCGGCAGCGCTGGCCCTCGCCGTCGGAGCGACCTGGTTCGCCTGCCGATGGTGGTACAGCCGCAAGCTGCTCGCCGCGGCCCAGCGCCTGCACAAGAGCGACCAGGGGCGCCATTTCGCGAACCAGCAGACGATGCAGGCCCGCCGCCAGATCGAAACGCTCAAGGCCGAGCTCGCCGAGCTCCAGGAAGCGACTGTCGTTCAGACCCAGGCCAGCCGTCAGCGCACGCGCGAACACGAGTCGACACGCCTGGTCGCGGAGCTCGCCGACGACGACGAGCCGACGCCGATGCCGCTGGCCGCCGCTTCGCACGGCTTCGCCGACACCCAGCTGATGCCCTGAGCCGGCTGGCGCTGACGGCCAGCGATCGCTGCCCGGTGCCGCAGCCGCTTCGGTCGATCCGGGATCGCCCATAAAAAACCCGGCCGAAGCCGGGTTGATCGATCGACGAAAGACGTCGGTCAGGGCTTGCTGCCGGTCGGGAACGGCCAAGCAGCTTGCGGGCTGAGCGACGTCTTCGCCGGCATGGCAGGCGCCGCCGGCATCGGAGCCGGGGCCGCCGCCTTTTTCGCCGGCGCCTTCTTCGCCGCCTTCCTGGCCGGCGCCTTTTTCGCAGGCGCCTTCTTGGCAGCCTTCTTGGCAGCCTTCTTCGCCGCCTTTTTCGCCGGCGCCTTCTTGGCAGCCTTCTTCGCCGCCTTTTTCGCCGCCTTTTTCGCCGGCGCCTTCTTGGCGGCCTTCTTGGTCGCCTTTTTCGCGGTCTTCTTCGCCGCCTTCTTCGCGGTCTTCTTGGCGGCCTTCCTGACAGGCGCCTTCTTGGCTGCCTTCTTGACCGCCTTTTTCGCGGTCTTCTTCGCGGCCTTCTTCGCCGGCGCCTTCTTGGCGGCCTTCTTGGCCGGGCTCTTCTTCATTGCCTTCTTGGCGGGAGCTTTCTTCGCCGCCTTTTTCGCAGTTGCCATCACGTTTCTCCTTGATCAAGTTGACATGGAACCGCTCGCTTCACTGGAAGCGAGCGGCTATTCACCGCCCTGAGTCTGCCCAGGAGGGGCGCCCCGGTACGGTGAATCGGGTTGCAGGCCGTGCGCATCGCTTCTGCGTCGTTGCGTCGCGTCCTGCCGATCTTGATCCCTGCCTATCGGCCTTCGCTCGATGTTCCTCGAGCCGCAGGCTTGGCCGCAGAACCCATCCGTTCGGGCGGGAGGCCGGTCTCTCGGCCGGCACCGCCCTCGGAATCAGTCCCACGACAGTGCGCCACCACTTTGATAGTCGATGACGCGTGTTTCGAAGAAATTCCGCTCCTTCTTCAGATCGATCATCTCGCTCATCCACGGAAACGGGTTCTCCTCGTTCGGATGGAGCTCCTCGAGGCCGATCTGCGTCGCACGCCGGTTGGCGATGTAGCGCAGGTAGCCCTTGAACATCGACGCGTTCATGCCGAGCACGCCGCGTGGCATGGTGTCTTCGGCATAGCGGTATTCGAGGGCGATGGCGCGCTCGAACAGGGCGCGGACCTCGGCCTTGAATTCCGTCGTCCAGAGGTGCGGGTTCTCGGCCTTGATCTGGTTGATCAGGTCGATGCCGAAATTGCAGTGCATCGACTCGTCACGCAGGATGTACTGGTACTGCTCGGCGGCGCCAGTCATCTTGTTCTGCCGGCCAAGGGCGAGGATCTGCGTGAAGCCGACGTAGAAGAACAGGCCCTCCATCAGGCAGGCGAAGACGATCAGCGACTTGAGGAGGGTGCGGTCGGTTTCCGGTGTGCCGGTATGGAACGCCGGGTCCATGATCGCCTCGATGAAGGGCAGGAGGAACTCGTCCTTTTCCCGGATCGAGTCGATTTCGTTGTAGGCGTTGAAGATCTCGCCGGCATCGAGCCCGAGCGATTCGACGATGTACTGGTAGGCGTGCGTATGGATCGCCTCCTCGAACGCCTGGCGCAGCAGAAACTGGCGGCATTCGGGCGCCGTGATGTGCCGATACGTACCGAGCACGATGTTGTTGGCGGCAAGCGAATCGGCGGTGACGAAAAAGCCCAGGTTGCGCTTGACGATGCGCCGCTCGTCGTCGGTGAGGCCGTTCGGATCCTTCCAGGTCGCGATGTCGCGCGACATGTTGACCTCTTGCGGCATCCAGTGGTTGGCGCAGGTAGCGAGGTACTTCTCCCACGCCCACTTGTACTTGAACGGGACCAGCTGGTTGACGTCGGTCTGGCCGTTGATGATGCGCTTGTCGGCCGCCTTGACACGACGGGCGACCGGGGCCGCCGCCGCGGCAGGCTTGATCGGCGCCGTCGCGCCTGTCTCGTTTCGGAGTGCCGAGTCGCTGGTCGTCATCGGCGACAAACGCGGAGCGGAGACCGCGCGCTGAGCGGTGCTTGCTGCGTGAGATGTCTCGGCTTTTCTGTCTTCTTCCCAAACAAGCATTGCGGATATTTCCTCTGCAGTTCGATTATCGGATCGCAGGGCTCGAAGCCCAAGGGTTATCGACCGATATGCCTGAAAGTTGTTGCTCGCTCGCATCGCAAAACACGATGCGCGCGAGCAATGCGTCAGTCGCGAATCACTGGCAGGCCTCGCACTCCGGGTTGTCGAGTGCGCAAAACTTCACGTCCGATTCGGCATCGACCTGCGGCGCCACACTGGCCAGCGTCGCACTCGCATCGACGCCGCCATCGGCTCGCGCGCCACTCGACACCGCGTTGTGCTGGCTCGACTTCACGGTCGACTTCTCGACGTTCGTGGCGCTTTGCGTACGCAGGTAGTACGTCGTCTTCAGGCCGCGGATCCAGGCCAGCTTGTAGGTCTCGTCGAGCTTCTTGCCCGATGCGCCGGCCATGTAGATGTTGAGTGACTGCGCCTGATCGATCCACTTCTGTCGACGCGCCGCCGCCTCGACGAGCCACCGGGTCTCGATCTCGAACGCGGTGGCGTAGAGCGACTTCAGGTCCTCGGGGACACGGTCGATGCGCCGGAGCGAGCCGTCGAAGTGCTTGAGGTCCATGACCATGACTTCGTCCCAGAGGCCGGCCTTCTTCAGGTCGCGCACCAGGTATTCGTTGACGATCGTGAACTCGCCCGACAGGTTCGACTTGACCGAGAGGTTGCCGAACGACGGCTCGATGGAGGCGCTCACGCCGACGATGTTGGAGATCGTGGC
>JBBRFB010000054.1:0-20956 GCA_038225015.1 Burkholderiales bacterium | reverse complement strand
CCCGATCGACGAGCGCGGCCCTGTCGACCAGACGCTGACCGCGTCGATCCACAGGAAGCCCCCGGCGTATGACGAGCTGTCGCCGTCGACCGACCTGCTCGAGACCGGCATCAAGGTGATCGACCTCATCTGCCCGTTCGCCAAGGGCGGCAAGGTGGGCCTGTTCGGCGGCGCCGGCGTCGGCAAGACCGTCAACATGATGGAGCTCATCAACAACATCGCCAAGGCGCACTCGGGCCTGTCTGTGTTCGCGGGCGTCGGCGAGCGCACGCGCGAGGGCAACGATTTCTATCACGAGATGGCCGACTCGGGCGTCGTGAATCTTGAGAACCTGAGCGAGTCGAAGGTCGCCATGGTCTACGGCCAGATGAACGAGCCGCCGGGCAACCGCCTGCGCGTCGCGCTCACCGGCCTGACGATCGCCGAGTCGTTCCGCGACGAAGGCAAGGACGTGCTCTTCTTCGTCGACAACATCTACCGCTACACGCTGGCCGGCACCGAGGTCTCGGCGCTGCTCGGCCGGATGCCTTCCGCGGTGGGTTACCAGCCGACGCTGGCGGAAGAGATGGGCCGCCTGCAGGAGCGCATCACCTCGACCAAGGTCGGCTCGATCACCTCGATCCAGGCCGTCTACGTGCCTGCCGACGACCTGACCGACCCGTCGCCCGCCACCACCTTCGCCCACCTCGACTCCACCGTCGTGCTCTCGCGTGACATCGCCTCGCTCGGCATCTACCCTGCGGTCGATCCGCTCGACTCGACGTCGCGCCAGCTCGATCCCAACGTTGTCGGCACCGAGCACTACGAGACGGCGCGCGCCGTGCAGGGCACGCTGCAGCGCTACAAGGAGCTGCGCGACATCATCGCCATTCTCGGCATGGACGAGCTGGCGCCGGAAGACAAGCTGGCCGTGGCTCGTGCCCGCAAGATCCAGCGTTTCCTGTCGCAGCCGTTCCACGTCGCCGAGGTGTTCACGGGCTCGCCGGGCAAGTACGTCTCGCTGAAGGAGACGATCCGCGGCTTCAAGATGATCGTCAGCGGCGAGTGCGACTCGCTGCCCGAGCAGGCGTTTTACATGGTCGGCACGATCGACGAGGCCTTCGAGAAGGCCAAGACCGTCAAGTGACCTGATGCCTGAAATCCTTCGGAGGGCTGACTGATGGCTACCCTGCAAGTCGATGTCGTTTCCGCCGAGGAACGGATCTTCTCCGGCGAGGCGAAGTTCGTCGCCCTGCCCGGCGAGATGGGCGAGCTCGGCATCTACCCGCGGCACACGCCGCTGATCACCCGCATCAAGCCGGGCGCGGTGCGGATCCAGCGGGCCGACAACGGCGAGGAGGAGTTCGTCTTCGTCGCCGGCGGCATTCTCGAGATTCAGCCCGGCTCGGTGACGGTGCTCGCCGACACCGCGATCCGCGGCAAGGACCTCGACGAGGCCAAGGCCAACGAGGCCAAGCAGCAGGCCGAAGAGGCGATGAAGAACGCCAAGAGCGACATCGACTTCGCGAAGGCGCAGGGCGAGTTCGCCGCCATGGCGGCGCAGATCGCGGCGTTGCGCAAGTACCGCAAGAAGTGATGTCGTGAGCCGTCCCGGCGCGGCAGCCGACCCGCCCGGCCTCGGCCCGGCGGGTTTCGTTTTTCACGGGGGGCTCGGCTGATGCCGCTCGACCTCATCCTGCGTCACTGGATGTCGGTGCACGGCATCGTCGTCGCCGTGGGGCTGGTGATCTACGTCGGCGTCGCCCGGTCGCTGCCGCAGCGGCGCGATCCGTCGGCGGCGATCGCCTGGGTCGTCGCCCTGGCGCTGGTGCCGTACGTCGCCATTCCGCTCTACCTGATGTTCGGCAGCCGCAAGCTCCGCATGCGCGACGAGCCGCAGCTCGCGCTGCCGCCCGCCGCCGCGGGCGACGGCCAGGAAGCGGCGTCACTCTGGGCGCGCCGGCTCGGCCGTTCCATGGGTCTGGCGCCCGCCGCGCCCTACGAGGCGCTCGACGTCCACCGCGACGGCGCCCACGCCCGGCTCGCGCTGCTCGAGGTGATCGCCGGCGCCCGATCGACCCTCGACGTCTGCACCTTCATCCTGGCGCGCGACGCGCTCGGCGACGAGGTCGGAGCGGCCCTGCGGGCGCGCGCCGAGGCGGGCGTGAAAGTGCGCCTCCTGATCGACGGCATCGGCGCCTGGCTCGGCGCCAGGCTCGACGTCGAGTCGTTGCGCCGCTCGGGCGTCGCCGTCGTCAAGTTCGTGCCGCCGTTTCGCTCCATCTTGCGCGGCCGCGCCAACCTGCGCAACCACCGCAAGATGGTGATCGCGGATGCGACCCGGCTCTGGTGCGGCGGCCGCAACTTCGCCGCCGAGTATTTCGAGGGCGATCCGACGCTTCGCCGAGGCGGCCTGCGCGACCATGTCTGGCACGACCTCAGTTTCGACCTGCGCGGCGGCCTCGTCGCCAGCGCCTGCGACCAGTTCGAGCTCGACTGGGCCTATGCCACCCGAACTCCTGCCGTCGACCGCTGCCCGCCCGCAGACGCGCTCGGCGGCGAAGGCGCACTCGCGCAACTCGTGCCGAGCGGGCCGGAGCAGGTCGACGACACGGTGCAGGCGCTCCTCGTCTCCGGCTGCTTCATGTCGCGCCGGCGCATCCTCGCGGCGACACCCTATTTCATTCCCGATGCGACCCTGCTCATGGCCCTGACGCTGGCGGCGCGGCGCGGCGTGGCGGTCGATCTGGTCCTGCCGCGTCGCTCGAACCACCACCTCGCCGACGTGGCCCGGCATCGACCGCTGCGGGCCCTTGTCGCCGCCGGCGCCCGCATCTGGTCGGTGCCGCGGATGATGCATGCCAAGGCGGTCGTGATCGACGACCAGCTGGCGCTCGCCGGTTCCGCCAACCTCGACCTGCGCAGCCTCTTCCTCAACTACGAGCTGATGATCGCCTTCTACGAGCCCACCGACGTGCGACGATTCGCCGCCTGGATCGACGGCGAGCGCAGCGACGCGACGCCGTTCGCGCCGAAGGAACCGAGCCTGCTGCGCGATCTCGCCGAGGGCCTGCTGCTCTGGCTCGCGTTCCAGCTCTGAGTCGAAGGGGATCGACCGACATCACCGGACCCGCTCGGCCACCTGCGAACGCCGCCGAACGGCGTTCGCAGGCCCGAGCGCACGCTGTCGTTCACGCGCAGAGCCTCGCGTCGCATGGGTTCGCGACAGCGCCGGGCTGCCGCGGCCCGACTCAGGACAGACAGCGCAGCGCCGCGCCGGCGATCGCCGTGGCGTCGACCTCGAAGTGACGGCGCAGGGCGGCGCGCGTGTCGCTGCGGCCGAAGCCGTCGGTGCCGAGCGTCACGCAGCGCCGGCCGGGCGGCAGGAAGGCGCGGATCTGCTCGGGCACGGCGCGCACGTAGTCGCTGGCGATGACGATCGGGCCTTTCGTCGGCGCCAGCTGCTCGCCGAGGTAACTGCGCAGCGCGCCAGTCGTGCCGTGGCGCCACGCCGTCTCGGCGGCGATGCCCGACCGCGCCAGCTCGCTGAAGCTGGTCACGCTCCAGACGTCGGCGGCAACGTCGTGCGCCGCGGCCAGCAACTCGGCGGCCTTCAGCACCTCGCCGAGGATGGCGCCGGCACCGAGCAGCTGGACCCGCCGCGAGCCCTCGAGCGGCGAGCGCCGGAACAGGTACATGCCGCGCAGCACGCCTTCGCGGGCGTCGGCCGGCAGGCTCGGCTGGGCGACGTTCTCGTTCATCGCCGTCACGTAGTAGAAGACGTCCTTCTGCTCGACCAGCATCTCGCGCATGCCGTGGTCGACGATCACCGCGAGCTCGCCGGCGAACGCCGGGTCCCACGCTCTGCAGTTGGGCACGGTCGCGGCGATGAGGTGGCTCGTGCCGTCCTGGTGCTGCAGGCCTTCGCCGCCGAGGGTCGTGCGCCCAGCGGTCGCGCCGATCAGGAAGCCCCGGGCGCGCTGGTCGGCCGCGGCCCAGATGAGATCGCCGACGCGCTGGAAGCCGAACATCGAGTAGTAGATGTAGAACGGCAGCATCGGCAGGCCGTGCGTCGAGTACGACGTCGCCGCGGCGGTCCACGACGAGATCGCACCGGCCTCGGTGATGCCTTCCTCGAGGATCTGCCCGCTCGTGTCTTCCCGGTATGAGAGGATCGAGCCCGAGTCCTCGGGCTGGTAGAGCTGGCCGAACGGCGCGTAGATGCCGACCTGGCGGAACAGGCTCGCCATGCCGAAGGTGCGCGCCTCGTCGGCGACGATGGGCACCACGCGCGGGCCGAGCGCCGGGTCCTTCAGCAGGTTGCCGAGGACGCGCACGAAGGCCATCGTCGTGCTCATTTCCTTGCCTTCGGCATTCAGCGCGAAGCCCGCGGTCGTCTCGATCGGCGGCACCGCGAGCACCGGGCAGTCGCTGCGCCGCGCCGGCAGCGCGCCGCCGAGCGCGCGCCGGCGGCTCTGCAGATAGCGCAGCTCGGCGCTGTCGTCGGCCGGCTTGTAGAAGGCGAGCGCCTCGGTGTGGGCATCGCTCATCGGCAGGGCGAAGCGGTCGCGAAAGGCGAGCAGCGCCGCGCTGTCGAGCTTCTTCGCCTGGTGCGTGGTCATGCGGCCTTGCGCCGAGCCGCCCATGCCGTAGCCCTTCATCGTCTTGGCGAGCACGACCGTCGGCTGGCCGGCGTGGGCGACGGCCGCGGCGAAGGCGGCGTGGATCTTCACCGCGTCGTGGCCGCCGCGGCGCAGGCGGTCGATGTCCTCGTCGCGCAGGTCGGCGACGAGCGCCCGCAGCTCGGCCGTCTGGCCGAAGAAGAACTCGCGGTTGAAGGCGCCGTCTTTCGCGGAGAGCGTCTGGAACTGGCCGTCGACGGTTTCGGCGAACGCGCGCATCAGCGCGTGGCCATGGTCGCGGGCGAAGAGCACGTCCCAGTCGGAGCTCCACAGGCACTTGAGCACGTGCCAGCCGGCGCCGGCGAACAGCGACTCGAGCTCGTCGACGATGCGGCCGTTGCCGCGCACCGGCCCGTCGAGCCGCTGCAGGTTGCAGTTGATGACGAAGGTGCAGTTGTCGAGCCGCTCGCGGGCGGCGAGCGAGAGCGCGGCGATCGACTCGGGCTCGTCCATCTCGCCGTCGCCGAAGAAGCCCCAGACGCGGCGCTGCGCCGGCCCCGAGACGGCGTCGAGCAGGCCACGGTGCTGCAGGTAGCGCATGAAGCGCGCCTGGTAGATGGCGTTGATCGGGCCGATGCCCATCGAGCCGGTCGGGAACTGCCAGAAGTCGGGCATCAGCTGCGGATGCGGGTACGACGTGAGGCCGCGGGCGCCGCGCGACGGCCCGGTCAGTTCCTGGCGGTAGCTGCCCAGATCGTCGGCGGTGAGGCGCCCTTCGAGAAAGGCACGGGCATAGACGCCCGGCGCCGAATGGGGTTGGAAGAAGACGAGGTCGCCGAGCGTGCCGACCGGCTGTGCCGGGTCGCCCGATGTCGTGGAAGCGCCGGGCCGATGGCCCGACGCGTCGTCACGAGCCCGGAAGAAATGGTTGAAGCCGACCTCGAACAGGTCGGCCGCCGACGCGTAGCTCGCGATATGGCCGCCGAGCTCGGCCGAGCCTCCCGTCTCGACCCGGTTGGCGCGCATCACCATCGCCAGCGCGTTCCAGCGCATCAGCGCCGCCAGCCGCTGCTCCATCGCCAGATCGCCGGGGAAGGGCGTCTGTGCCTCGAGCGCGATCGAGTTCACGTACGGCGTGACCATCGAGGGTAGCCAGCGCATGCCGCGGCGACGGGCATGGGCAAGCAGCGCGTCGAACAGGAAGCGGGCGCGGGCCTCGCCGTGGGCGGCGATCAAGGCGTCGAGCGCTTCGCACCACTCGGCGGTCTCGGCCGGGTCGATGTCCTCGCCGCCGTCGGCCACGACCGAAGTGATGTGGCGAGCGAGCGAGAGATCGGTCATGGCGAGGGCGGGTGCGGCGGCTGCGGTGCGAAAGCGAGATTACAGGAGAGCTGCGGAGCGCCGCCGGACACCCTCGTCGTCTTCAAGACCCTCGGCACGCACGGTGCTGCGTTTCAGCGCCAACGGCAGTGCACATTGAGCAGACCGTGGGCCTCGTCGGATCCACCGTGCGGATCGGACCTGAAACCGGCTACGCTTCAATGACGACATGAACGCCTCCACGTTCACCACTCCGAGCGCAGCGAACCCCGGCGAGTTCGCCTGCATCGCTGCGGCGTGGCAGGCCCACCACGCTGAGTTGCTCGGCTATCTGACCCACCGCCTGTCAGATGCCGCCACTGCCGATGACTTGCTGCACGACGTGTTCGTCAAGGCCATGCGGCAGGGCCAAGGCTTCTGCACACTCGACAACCCCCGCGCCTGGTTGTTCCAGGTCGCTCGCAATGCCTTGGTGGACCGGGCACGTGCCGCGCATCCGGCAGACCCGCTGCCGGACGGTGCGGACGAACTGGCGGCGCCCGAACCGCAGACCCTGGCACCGGTCGACGCCCTGGCGAGCTGCGTTTCTCGTTGTCTCGAAGAGCTGACCGACGAGGACGCAGCCATTTTGCGCGCGTGCGATCTGGGCGGACAGACCGCGCGGGCGTTCGCCGACGCGCACGACCTGAACCTGCCGGCTGCCAAGTCGCGACTGCTACGGGCAAGGCAGCGACTGCGAGCTCAACTCACCACCGCCTGCCAGGTGCGCTTTGGCGACGACGGCAGCGTGGACGGCCACGTGCCGCGCGACGCTGCTGGGCACTGACGACCCGGGCAGGCCGCCTGCTTGATCGGCGTGAGCGCTGTCCGGTGCCGCGCCGACTGAACCCTTTTGCGGGCGTATACGTCTCCATGGTGGAGACCCTACATGTCCGAATTCGCTCTGACCCTGCCGCGCCGCAATCCGCGCGCCTTTCTGCTGCTGGCCGCCATCGGCTGGCTGCTGCTGTACCAGGCCCTGCTGCCGGCCGCGCAGGCGCTTGTGCGCGTCTTGCCGGTCGATCCGGCCAGCCACCTCGGCGGCGCGCTGGAATTCTTCCTGTACGACACGCCCAAGGTGCTGCTGCTGCTGACGGGCATCGTGTTCGTGATGGGAATGGTGAACTCCTACTTCACCCCGGAGCGCACGCGTGCGTTGCTGGCCGGGCGCACCGAAGGCGTCGCCAATGTGTTGGCGGCGAGCCTTGGCATCGTGACCCCGTTTTGCTCCTGCTCGGCCGTGCCGCTGTTTATCGGCTTCGTGCAGGCCGGCGTGCCGCTCGGCGTGACCTTCTCCTTCCTGATTTCCGCGCCCATGGTCAACGAAGTCGCGTTGACGCTGCTGTTCGGCATGTTCGGCTGGAAGGTTGCCTTGCTCTACATGGGGCTGGGCCTGTCGGTGGCCGTGGTGGCCGGCTGGATCATCGGCCGGCTGAAGATGGAGGCGTACCTCGAAGACTGGGTCCGCGACATGCCCAAGGTGCACGCGACGGCCGATGGCATCCCGCCGACCTTGGCCGAGCGCATCGATGCGGGCTTCGCCGGCGTGCGAGAGATCGTCGGAAAGGTCTGGCCCTACATCCTGGTCGGCATCGCCATCGGCGCGGGCATCCACGGTTGGGTGCCCGAGGACTTCATGGCCAGCTTCATGGGCAAGGAAGCTTCGTGGTCGGTGCCGCTGGCTGTCCTGATCGGCGTGCCGATGTACACCAACGCGGCCGGTGTCATCCCCATCGTCCAGGCCCTGCTGGCCAAGGGCGCGGCGCTGGGCACCGTGCTGGCTTTCATGATGAGCGTGATCGCGCTTTCGCTGCCCGAGATGGTGATCCTGCGCAAGGTTCTGAAGGTGCGGCTGATCGCCACGTTCATCGGCGTGGTCGCCGGCGGCATCTTGATCATCGGCTACGTCTTCAACGCGGTGCTTTGAGGATCGGCAGCCGAGCAGTCAGCGCAATGAATTCAACTCAATCGAAGGATATTTCAATGGACATCAAGGTACTCGGCACTGGTTGCGCCAACTGCAAGGCCACGATCGCGCTGATAGATCAGATCGCCAAGACCAAGGGCGCGTCGGTCACGCTGGAGAAGGTCGAGGAACTGCGCGACATCATGGGCTACGGTGTGATGAGCACGCCAGGCGTCGTGATCGACGGCAAGGTGGTTCACGCCGGTGGCGTGCCCAGCCGCGACAAGGTCGAGCAGTGGTTCGGAGGCGCGCGATGAACGCCCGCATCACCCTCCGGAAGCGGAGCAGATCTGCCCGACCCATGGCGAGGGCGAACTGACGGTCGACGTGCGGGAGCACGCCGAAGTCGAGCGCATGGGTTTCGATGTGCCGGAGCTTGTCGGCATCCCGAGGAGCGAGTTCTGTTTGCGCACCCCGGCCGCGCCGGGCGGCGCGTAACCGGGACGCTGCCGCACACTCACTCGACCAGGCGCAACGTGCCGAACAGCACCTTGAAGTTGGCACCGGCGCCGCTCGTCAGGTCGCACGGCGTCGTGCCGCAGAGGCCGGACGGCACGACGTAGTGGCCCGAGGCGTCGGCGCCCTGGGCGCTCGCCGTCCATCGGTTACCGACGGCCTTGACGAGCACCGCGCGGTCGGTGTTGACCCACAGGTTGACGTTGGCGTTGTCGGCGAGGACGTTGCCGCCAGGGTTGGTTCCGTCGCCGAGGTTGAAGGTCGAGCCGGCTGTGCCACCGAGGAAGATGGCCGGCCGCGCGACACTGGTGTTGCCGTTGCCCTGGATCGTCGAGTTGCGCAGGGTGAAGGCGTACGAATCGCCCCGGAGCGCGATCGCTGTAGCCGTCGGATCGGTGTTCAACGCGCCTGCGGTCTTCCAGTTGTCGGTGAACGTGGTGCCGCTCACGACCACCGCGCTGCCGGCGTCCAGGTCGATGCCGCCATACCGGTTGGCGCTGAAGAGCGTGTCGGTCACCGTCAGCCGTAGCGTCCTGCCGCCGTTGCTGATGCCGTAACCGTCGCCGGTGAAGGTCGACGTGGCGATGTCGATCGTGCCGGACCCGGCGGCGATCGCGGCGCCGCGGCCGGCCATGCGACTGATCGTGCTCGTGCTCATCGACAGGGCACTCGTCGCGACGCCGAAGCGCAGGTCGATGCCGACGCTGTCCTCGCCGTTGGGAACCGTCGCGCCGTCGATGACGGTGCCGACCAGCGTCAGCGTTGCCGAGTCGGAACTGGCGATGACGGCGTTGACCCCGCCGCCGCTCGGCGTCAGGAAGTCGGCATCGACGATCGTCACGCCGTCGAGCCTGAGATGGCCCTGGCTCTGTGCGGTGAGGACGCCGCGGCCGGTGCACAGCAACTGGCCGGCGCCTTCGATCCGCCCGCCGACGATCCTCAACGTGCCCCCGCTGACGCCCGCGAACCCGTGCACGGCTGCTCCCGCGTACGAATGCGCCGCGTCGCCGCCGCTGTCGAGCGTGACGTCGGCGCTGCCGCGGACGATGATCGCGGGGTCGCAGCGGCCGCTGTTGCGCACCGCGATGCGGCTGAGGCCGACGGTGCCACTCGTGGCGATGATGGCGCTGTCGTTCAGGCCGCCGCTGTCGATGACCACCCCATTGAGGTGGCCCGAGGCCGCCATCGTCAGGCCGAAGCCGATCGTCGCCGCGCCGCTGTTCATCGCGGCCAGCGTGCGACCGTCGGGGACGGTCAGCCTGCTGATGCCAGCGAGGCCTTCGGCGACACGCGTGTAGCTGCCGTTGAAGAGCCAGGCGGTGGCGCCCGAGGGCGTCTGCGCCAGCGCCTTGCCGATCGTCCGGAAGGGTGCCGCGGCGCTGCCGTCGTTGGCGTCGTTGCCGTTGACGGCGTCGGCGTAGCGGTCGAGCGCCGAGCCGGCGACGTTCACGATCACCTGAGCCGTCACGCTGCCGGCGCCGTTGCTCGCCGTCAGGACATAGGTCGTCGTCGTCGCGACGCTGACGCTGCGGCTCGTCCCGGTCACCGTGCCGACGCCGTGGTCGATGGCGACGGTGTCGGCACCGTTCGTGCTCCACGCGAGCGTCGTGCTGCCGCCGCCGACTGGCAACGACGCGGGAGTCGCCGTGAAGCTGGCGATCGTCGGCGGCTGCTGCGGTGGTGGCGGCGGCGGTGCGCCGACGGCGACCGTCACCTGCGCTGTGCTCGTGCCGGCCGCGTTGCTCGCGCTGAGCGTGTAGGTCGTCGTCGCGGTGACGTTCACGGGCACGCTCGTGCTGCCGGTGACGCTGCCGACGCCATGGTCGATCGCGATCGCCGTCGCGTCGCTCACCGTCCAGGCGAGCGTGCTCGCACCTCCGGGATAGGCGAGGTTCGCCGGCGTGGCGCTGAAGGCGCCGATGGCGGGCGGCGCCGGCGGCGTGGCGGGAACGGTCACCGTGACCTGGCGCGTCGTCGAACCCGAGACGTTGCTCGCGGTCAGCGTGTAGGTCGTGGTGGCGGTCACCGCGACCGCCTTGCTGGCCAGCCCGGTCACGTCGCCGACACCGTGGTCGATGGCGAGCGTCGTCGCGTCGCTCGCGCTCCAGGCGAAGGTGACCGTGCCGCCGCCGGCTGCGGTGGTCGAGGGCGTGGCCGTGAAGGAGGCGATCGACGGCCCGGGTGCATAGACGACGCTGACGCTCTTGCTCGTGGAGCCGGCGACGTTGCTCGCGGTCAGGGTGAAGGTCGCGTTCTGCATCAAATTCGCCTTGAAGATGCTCTTGCCCGTCACGTCGTAGGTGGTGCCCGGGTCGCTCTTGAGCGTGAGCGTGTCGGCACCGCTGACGGTCCATGCGACCGTCACCACGTCCAGCGACGAGATGACCTGCGGAGAGACGGTCAACGCGTCGATCGTCGGCTTGATGCCCGACTTCACCGTGACGATGAGCGGCGCGCTCGTCGTCGAGTAGCCGTTGCCGTTGGTCGCCACGGCGACGAAGCCGACGTTGCCGGTGTCGCCGCGCGCCAGCGTCACGGCGGTCGTGAACGGCGGCGAGGTCACGGTCGCGAGCGCGGTGAAGCCTCGCATGAACTGCACCTGCGTGATGGCGGAGCCGTCGGACGATGCCGCGGCGGCGCTCAGTGTCAGCGCCTGGCCGGCGACGGCCGGCGTCGGGCTGGCGCTCAGCGAGACGGTCGGCGCGCCGGGGATGCGCACGCGGACGACGACCGTGTTCGACGACACGAGGTTGCCGTCGGCGTCCCAGCCGCGCGCGAAGTAGACGCGGTTGCCGTTGCTGCCGGCGTCGATCGAGACGGCGTGGGTGAGCGTGCCGTTGCCTTGGATCTCGGCGAGCTTCGTCATCACCAGGGGGCCCTGGCGGTAGAAGGCGACGCGCTTGACGAGTGAATTGGCGGTTGCCTTCAGCGTGACCGTGGCGGGCGAGCGGATGATGCCGTCGGTTCCCGTGGCCACCGAGCTCGCGTACTGCAGCGAGACGCTGCCGTACGCCGCGAGGACCGGGCCGATGCTGGAGGCCGAGAGCAGGATCGTCTGCAGATAGTGATCGGAGATGTAGACGTAGCCGCCGTCGCCGGCGCCGCAGCCCCATGAGTTGCGGACGACGAAGTAGCCGCCTTCGTTGCTGGCGACGTGGTACGGCAGGTCGCTCCAGCGCGCGGCCATCTGCGCGTCGCTGACATAGCCCACGGCGAGCATTTCGTGGGTGCCTTCCGCCGAAAAGGCCGCGCAGTCGGGAGTCGTGGTGCTGAGAAAGGGCCGGTATGGCAGCTGTTCCCAGCTGCCGGTGTCGAGCTTGTGCATGAAGGAGCTCGACCGCAGGCAGTCTTCCACGTCGACGCCGATGGCCACGGGTTGCCCCGCCGCGAGGCTGGCGCGGATGGCAAGCGTCGTGAGTTGCGGCACGGAGCGCCAGAGGTTGCCCCAGCCCAGCAGCCGGTAGCTTTCGCCCCCGGTACCGGCGGTCGGATCGAGCCGGGCACAGTACTTGACGGTGGCGATCGTCGTGCAGGCGACCCCGTACTCGTGATTCGTGTCGGAGCACGCCTCGCCGTAGCCGTCGCACGACTGGTGGTAGACGCCGGTCGACGCGGCGCCGATCTCGGTACGGCTGCGCGCAGCGTTGTAGGCCCAGGCAGCTTCGGTGCGCAGCGCCAGCCCGCTGGCGATCAGCGAGGGCAGCACGGTCTCGGCGACCAACCCGTCGCCGAAGGCGTTCGCAGTGGGTGACCAGACGCCCTTGGCCTTGGCGTAGAGCTGCTGCTCGCTCAGGTCGACGCTGTGCCCGTAGGCCTTGCGGATCTGGGTCTCGAGCCCCGCGACCGTCGCGAAGGCGACGCAGGTGCCGCGTTTACCCTGGCTGCGGATGGCGCTGAGCGAGTTCTTCAAGGCGAAGTCGAAATCGCTGTAGAGGCTGTAGTCGTCGGCATGGGTGCAGCCGGAAGCGAGCGGCGCCTGCAGGCGGTGGCTCAGGCCTTGGGCAAGGCGGCGACTGCCGCTGCCTGACGCCGACGCGGCGTCGTCGGGCGGCAGCGCACTCTCGTTCGACAGCACGTCGACGGCGCGTTGCGCGGCCAGGTCGACGAGGGCCTGCACCGCGGCGTCGGTGAGGCTTGCGAGGTCGTCCGCTGGCGGCAGGTCGGCGAGCACGCCCTCCGGCAAGGCATCGCGGTATTGGCGATAGAGAGCCATCGCGTTGTCGCGCGAGGCCAGTGCGCCGGCGCTTTGCGCCAGCGCCCGTCGCCGCCAGGCGTCGCCCTGGATGACGACCGCCTCGCTGCCCTGCGGCGATTCGACGCTGAAGCTTCGATCGCCGCTCGGCAGGAGCGTGACTCCGTCGCCGACGATCAGGGTCCTTGCACGCAGGGCGGCGATCGTCGGATCGGTGCTCGCCGCCAGCGTCGCCTCGTCGGCCGCCTGCGCGGCCTGTTCGGCGGCGACGGCGGCGTCCATCGCGTCGGCCTGCAGCCAGGTGACGGGCGTGCCGCCGGCGACGAGCGCGCGCAGTTCGTCGGCGGGCACGTCGCGCGCGCCGGCCGGTGAGGCGGTACTGGCCGGGCCAAAGGGCGTCGCGGCTTCGAGCGGATCGACCGCGTTGCTGCCGCCGCAGGCGGCCAGCGACAGCGCCAGTACCAGGGTGAGGACGTGGCGGTCGAACAGTTTGAAGTCGCGCATGTCGTTCTTTCCTTTTCTGCTCGTCGTCAGCGTAAGTGCCCGGGTCGCGGCCCCGGCTCGCCTGCCTGCTCGAGGAAACGAAGCAGATCGAGCGGGTTGTCGAAGCGGCGCACCGGCCCGGCGTCCATCGGCCGCAGCTCCGCATGCCAGGAGCGGCCGGCCGCCAGCGGCAGCAGGCGCAGCTCGAAGCAGAGGGCCGGGCTGGCATCGGCAGGCGTCGGTCGGGCGTCCATGCGGCCGAGCTTAGGAAGGCCGCGTTGCAAACGCGTTCCAAGCCAGCCGACGCGTCGCGTCGCCGCGGGCCGACGATCGGCGGTGGCGCCGCTCAGCGGGCTGCCGGACCGGTGCCTGGGAACGCGGAAGCGGATCCGCTCCCCGTTTCGGCGAGGCGGGTATCGAGCAGCAGGCGGCGGCGCGCGACTTGCGCGCTCAGGCGCCGTGCCTCGCGGCCGAGCCCGAGCCCGGCCCAGGCGGCCGCCAGCTCGTCGCCGAGGCGCAGCGATTCCAGCGGCGGCAAGCGTTCTTGGCTGACCTCATCGGCCAGTGCCCGCATCGCCTCGGGCGGAGGAAGTCGCGCGCCGCCGAGGGCGCGCGCCACGGCGACGCGTGCGGCGGCACGCATCGTCCAGGCGTCGAGCGAGAGCTGCGGCGCCTCCTCGGCGACGACTGCCCAGGCGTCGTCGATTCGGCCGCAGGCGAGCAGCAGGCGCGCCCGGACGTGGTCGACGACGAGCGCGTCCTCGCCGGAGATCGGTGCCGCTGCGGCTTCGGGCGCGAGACCGCGGTCGAGCTCGGCGAGCACGCCCGCCGCTGCGTCGGCATCGCTTCGCTCGAGCGCCAGCCAGGCCGTCTTCGCGGCCAGCAGGGCGCGGTGGTAGCCGCCGACGCGTCCCTCGCCAGCCGCGCGTGCTTCGGCCAGCCAGCGCTCGGCGCGCGAGTGGTTGCCGGTCAGGATCGCGAGGTCGAGAACGAGCAGGCGGGCGCCGACCTTCCAGTAGGAGTCGGCGAGGCTGTCGGCATGACTCACGACGCGCTCGGCCAGGCGCAGCGCATCGCCGAGCTCGCCGCGCAGGTAGGCGACGTAGTAGGCCGACTGGTGGAATGCCGTCTCCTCGGCCGGCGACGAGAACTGCGGCGAGAGCGCCATGCCGCGCTCGAGGAGCTGCGCCGCGCGCTCGAGCTGGCCGGTCTGGGTGCAGACCTTGACCAGATTCAGGATCGCGCCGCGCTGGTGGCCGATGTGCGCGGCACGTGTCGCGTCGGCGAGGGCCTGCTCCAGGAGCCGCAGCGAGGAGACGAAGTCGCTCCGCAACGTGTGCGTCGCGCCGTTGCGCACGCGCGCGCCGGCCAGGCCGGCCAGGTCGCCGATCGCCTCGTAATCGTCCGCCGCGCGCGCGAACCAGTGGCTCGCGTCGGTCCATTCGCCGCGGCGCAAGGCGTCGATGCCGAGCAGGCTGAAGGCCTGCGCGCGGGGCCCCGACGCGGTGGCCGGAAGGGTCGCGACGATTGCGCGCAAGGCCTCGCCGGCGCGCGCGTCGCCCGACGTCTGCAGTGCCAGCACCCGGGTCAGGCGCGCCTCGGTCCGATCGCTGTCGCTCGCTTGCGGATCGTCGACGATCGCGTCGAGCCGGGCCACGGCGGCGGCGACGTCGTCGCCCGCGAGGGCATGCCGGGCGAGGGCGATGCCGACCGCGGGACGCGTCGCGGCGTCGTCGGCCGCGCAGCGCTCGGCGTCCCGAAGGGCCTGCTCGGCCTCGACCCGATCGAGCAGGTGGCGCGCTAGGGCGGCGCGGCGCAGCTGCAGCCGGACGCGCTCCGCGGCCGGCAGTGCCGGGTGCAGGGCGAGCGTGAGCTGCGCGAGGGCCTCGGCGTGGGCATAGCGGGCCTCGGCCTCGGCGGCGGCGCGCAGGCGCCAGGGATGTGCGGCGACGCGGTCGCCCGCGGCGTCGAGATGCGTGGCGATCCGCTCCGCCGGCAGGCCCATTCGCTCGGCGCCGACCGCGAGTCGACGATGCAGGAGGCGCGCCCGCTCGGGCGAGATCGCGTCGGCCACCGATTGCGGAATCAGGTCGTGCACGTGGCGATAGTGCGGGCCGCCGTCGCGCGCGCCGTCGTCGACCACCAGGAGGCGCGCCGCCACCGCCCGCTCGATGACCTCGACGCGCTCGAGTTCGCCGAGCGCGATGCTGCCGTCGAGCCGCGCCAGGCTGAACGGGTCGCCCGCGAGGCTCGCCGCCTCGAGCAACCGCAGCGCGGCGACGCCGAGGCCGCGCACGCGCGCCAGGACCGTATCGCGCACGCTGGCCGGGACCGGAAGCTCGCGATAGTCGCGGGTGATGTCGTCGAACGGCGTTCGCCATGCGCCTTCGGCGTCGACGCCGAGCAGGCCGGTCTCGAACAGGTGGCGCAGCGTCTCGACGGCGAACAGCGGGTTGCCACCCGTCGCGTCGTGCAGCCGGCCGGCGAAGCGCTGTGCGCCGGCACTGCCCGACAGCCGCTGGATCAGCGCCAGCAGCTCCGCGGCGCTCAGCGGTGCGATCTCGATGCATTCCGCAAGGCCGGCATGGGCCAGCTGGGCGAGTGCGCGTGCGCCATGTCGCGCCGCCTCGAGCGGCCTGCTGGCGATGAGGAGCCGCGCCGGGTCGCCGCCCTCCTCGCGTTGCTCGACCGCGCTCTGGGCGAGATGGACGAACAGGTCGATGCTGGAGTCGTCGGCGTACTGCCAGTCGTCGATCAGCACCGAGCGGAAGTCGTCGTCGAGCAGCGCTTGCCAGGCGGTCGCGAAGGCAGCGACGAAGCGGGCGCGCTGTTCGGGCGAGGCGATCGGCGGTGGCGGCGGCGCGAGTCTGGGCAGCAGTCGGGCGAGCTCGCCGCGCACCCAGTCCGGCAAGGCGCCGAGGCCGCCGCCGCCGCCCAGCACCCGCATCGCGCGGGCTGCAGAGGCGTAGGGAATGGCGCTGTCGGCCGGGCGGCAGGCGACCACCGCAAAGGGGCCCGCGGCAGCGGCGAAATCGGAGGCCAGGCGCGTCTTGCCGCAGCCCGGCTCGCCGTCGATGACGATGAGGCGACCGCGCGACCAGGCGGCGTGCATCGTCCTAATCACCTCCTCACGACCGATGAAGGGCACCTGCGACGGCATCGGGTCGCGCCGGGTGGCGGGCCCGGCGGCGGGGGCGCGGTCGGCACCGGGCTCGCCCGCTGCGCCGTCGCGCAGCTGTTCGACGAGGGCGAGCGTTTCGGGAAGGGGCTCGAGGCCGAGCTCGTCGCGCAGGACGCGTGCGTGGCGCTCGTGGCGGCGCAGCGCCGCATCGACTTCGCCGAGGGCCGCCTGGCAGCGCATCGCCTCGCGCACGGCCGCCTCGCGCAGCGGATCGACACCGTTCGGGCCGCAGAGCGCGTCGAGCAGGACAAGCGCCTCGCGCAGATGGCCGGCGCGGCGCAGCGCAGAGGCGTGGCGCTCGGCCGTGTCGGCCCACTGATCGCGATGTCGCGAGCGCTCGCCGGCAGCCCATTCGTCGAACGCGGTGCCATCGACGACCGTGAAGCCGTCGAGCAGCGGCCCCGGGCCGCAGGCGGCGGCGACGGCGTCATCTCCGGCGGCACAGGCGTTTCGGAAGCTGTGCACGTCGACCTCGACGGCGCCGAGGGCGAGCGTGTCGCCGTCATCGTCGACGGCGCTGTCCAGGCCGGCGTGGCGCAGGCGATGCAGCTCGTGGCGCAGGTTGCGGCGCGCTGCCACTGCGTCGCGGTCGGGCCAGAGCAGCGCCGCGAGCGATGCGCGGTCGCGACGCTGCGTCGACAGGGCGAGGATCGCCAGCAGGGCGAGCGTCTTGCGAGTCGGCAGGCGCAGCGGCCGATCCGCCAGAAAGAGCTCCGGCCGGCCGATCAGGCGAAGGTGAACGGTGTCCGAGATCACGCGGCGATGGTGCCACGCGGCGCGCATCGGGCTTTGTGCCGGCCCTGCTGCGCCGCTGCGATCAGGCGGCGAATTCCGTGAGCAGCATGCCGGCGCGCGGCGCGTCGACCCTCAGGCCCTCCGCGTCGGCGACCTGGAGGCCGTTGACCCAGACCCCGTGCACGCCGACCGCGTCGGTGGTCAGCCGCGCCGCGCCGGCAGGCAGGTCATGGACGCGCCGCTTCGGGCCGCGGCCCACCGTTTGCGGGTCGAACAGCAGCAGGTCGGCGGCGAAGCCCTCGCGAAGCAGGCCGCGCCGCTCGAAGCCGAACACGCTGGCCGGATGCGAGGTGAGCCGGCGCACCGCCTCGGCCAGGCTCATCGCGCCGAGGTCGCGCGACCAGTGGCCGAGCAGGTGCAGCCCGAAGCCGGCGTCGTTGAAGAAGGTGAGGTGGGCGCCGGCGTCGCTCAGGCTGACGATGCTGTTCGGGTGGTTGAGCATCCGTCCCACCGCCTCTTCGTCGCTGTTGAGGAGCTGCGCGGTGAACACGGTCGCCAGCTCTTCCTCGAGCGCCAGGTCGAGCATGGCGTCGAGCGGGTCGCGGCCGGACTCGGCGGCGATCTCGGCGACGCTGCGCTGCTCGAGCCGTGCGGTTTCCGGCCGCGTCGTCTCGACGACGTGGACCTTGCCCCACTCGTTGTTGAAGAGCCGGAAGGTCGAGCTCGTCGCCAGCTCGGCACGAACGTCGTCGCGAAAGCCGCGCCCGCAAAGCACGGCCTTCAGTGCCGCGCCGGCCAGGCCAAGGGCCGGCCTCCAGCTCGCGAGCCCTTCGACGGGGTAGGGCGAGGCGAGCGTGAAATCCATCGTCAACGGGCAGCACGACACCTGGCCGATGAGGTGATGGCCGCGCGCGTTGGCGGCGGCGATAGCGTCGAGGTCGTCGAACACGGCGCCGGGGTTGGTGCCGTTGTGCAGCAGCGCCGCCACCATCACCGGGCGACCGGTCGACGATGCGAGCGACTCGAGGAAGACCATCTTCGTGTGCGCGCCCTTGGTGAGCATGTAGACGCCGCGGCCACCCTCGGCCATCGCGCCGACGAGCGCCGCCATCTCGCCTTCCGACGCGAGCCGCGAGGGCATGGGCAGGCCGCCTTCGCCGTTGTGCGCCGGGCTCGTGCTGCTCGCGAAGCCGACGGCGCCGTGCGCCATCGCGTCGCGCACGATCACCTGCATCTGCGCGATCTCGTCGTCGGTGGCGGCCCGCCGCGCGGCGTCGGCGCCCATCACGTAGGTGCGCACGGAAGAGTGGCCGATGTAGGCAGCGACGTTGACGACGCTGCCGCGTCGCCTGAGCTGCGCCATGTATTCGGCGAAGGTCTCGAAACCCCAGTCGATGCCCTGGCGCAGCGCCTCGATCGACATGCCCTCGACCTGCGTGAGGTTGCGCATCGTCAGGTCGCGGTCAGCCGGCCGGCAGGGAGCGATGGTGAAGCCGCAGTTGCCGATCACGGCGGTCGTGACGCCGAGCGCGGGCGACGGCCGCACCGTCGGATCCCACGTGATCTGGGCGTCGAAGTGGGTGTGGCTGTCGATGATGCCCGGCATGAGGGCGAGGCCGTCGGCATCGACGGTGCGCGCTGCGGCGTCGTCGATGCGCGGTGCCACGGCGACGATGCGGCCACCGGCGACGGCCACATCGCCGCGGCTCGGCTCGGCGCCGCTGCCGTCGACGACGAGCGCGCCGCGAACGAGCAGGTCGATCACGCCGACTTCAGCAGCGGCGTCGCGAACATCGACTCCATCTCGCGGCGGACCTTGTAGGCGGCCGTGGTGGTGTCCATCGCCACGTCGCTCCAGCTCAGGCTCTGCCCCTTCTTCACCGCGCGCGTCACCTTCACGTCGTGCGCCAGGCCGAGCGGCAGGCCGCCCAGGCGCGACGAGGTCTCGGCCGGGAGCAGCTTGCCCCACACCGTGTAGCCGCCTTCGCCGTCGAGCAGGTCACCGGGCTCGAGATCCTTCTTCGCGGTCGCGACGACATCGGCGTTCCAGCATGTCGCCACGCCGGTCGCTTCGCCGCGCAAGGCGACGCTCGCCACCGACATGCCGACCTCGAGTCCGATCAGGTGCCAGCGCTTGTAGAGCGTAAAGTAGCGGCCGCTCGGGTCGGTGTGGGCGTTGTATTCCTCGAAGCAGTTGCGGATGTACTCGGTCTCGCCCTCGACCGTGACCCACACGCCCATGCGGATGTCGTACGGAATCTGGCGGCCGTTCGCCTCGAGAGAGGAGATCACCTCGACCATGCCCTTGCGCTCGAGCACGCCGCCTTCCGAGATCGGCCGCGTCACGAACGGAATGTCCTCGACGCTGGCCGGCGGGTAGAGCAGGCCGTTGCTCGGCACCGTGAGGCCGGTGGCGTTGGCGACGGCGGTCGATTCGATCGAAGGCTTGGAGCCGTCGAGAAAACTGTTGAACATCTTCGGGTTCAGGCCGCCGCGCTCGGCCTGCTCTGGCGTGAGGCCGTAGTAGCCCCAGACGGTCTCGGGCGTCGATTCGCTGAAGTGCGGCAGCCACTTGTGGCCGCGTCCGGCCGCGACCACCGGAAAACCGCACGTGCGCGCCCAGTCGACCAGGTCGCAGATCAGCGCCGGCTGGTCGCCGAAGGCCAGCGAATAGATCACGCCCGCCTCGGCCGCCTTCTTCGCCAGCAGCGGCCCGCAGAAGGCGTCGGCCTCGACCGTGACGTTGACGACGTGCTTGCCGTGCGCGAAGGCGGCCAGGCAGTGCTCGACCGCGGCGATCGGATGGCCCGTGCACTCGACGACGATGTCGATGGCGGGGTGCGAGACGAGCGCCTGCCAGTCTTCGCCGATGTGCGTGCGGCCGTCCTTCGCGGCCGCGTCGAGGCTCGCGGCACGCGTCTGCGCATCGTCCCAGCCAACGCGCGCGAGGTTGCGCCTCGCGCCGTCGGGTGAAAGATCGGCGATGCCGACGAGGTGCACGCCCGGCGTGCGCGGGACCTGCGCCAGGTACATCGAGCCGAACTTGCCGGCGCCGATGAGGCCGACGCGGATCGGCCTGCCTTCGGCCTGGCGGCGCTGGAGCTGCGCGTAGAGGCTCATGCCGCGAACTTCAGCTCGTCGGCAGAGGTCTCGAGCGCGCTCGCCGGCATGCCGGCCAGCCAGGGCAGCTCGACCGGGTAGCCCTTCAGCAGGCAGTCGTCGGGCAGGGTCGCGATCGGCGTGAAGTCGCGGTGGGCGATGAACTCGGGCCGCTTGAAGCGGCGGATGTGGTTGCTGACCGCGCACAGGCTCAGGTAGACGCTGACCCGGTTCCACGGCGACAGGTTGGACCCCGAGGCGTGCACGAGGCAGCCGTGGAACAGGATCATCGAGCCGGCCGGGCCCGTCGGCGAGACGATGCCGCCCTGCTTGCCGCCGGCGCGCTCGACGAGCTGCGCGATCAGACCGTTGTCGATCGTCCAGAGCGGGTAGCTCGTCGTCGTCAGGTCGTGCTTCGCATCGACGACGCCGCGCTTGTGGCTGCCGGGGATGAACATCAGCGGGCCGTTGAACTCGTTGACGTCGTCGAGGAAGATGGCCACGTTCATGGCCCGCTCGGCCGGCATCAGATCGTCGTTGAGCCAGGTGCCGTAGTCCTGGTGCCACTGCCAGACGTCGCCGTCGAAGGCCTGCTTGCCGTTGATCTTGAACTGGTGCATGTAGAGCGCTTCGCCGATCAGCTCCTGCACCGGCTCGACCATGCGCGGATGGCGCGCCAGCTTCGCGAACGGCTCGCTGTAGAGATGGGCGGCGAAGTTCGTCCGCACCGCCTCCTTGCCCCTTTCGCGCACGTTGTAGGCCTCATGGCGGCCGTAGAGCTCGGGCACGGCGTCGTTCAGCGTCTGCGTTTCCTCGCGGCTGAAGAGGCCCGGGAAGAAGAGGTAGCCATCGCGGTCGAACTGCTGGTGTTGTTCGGGGGTGAG
>JBBRFB010000053.1:0-20964 GCA_038225015.1 Burkholderiales bacterium | reverse complement strand
TCTTTCGCTATGCGATTGCGCTCGGATACGTTCAGCACAACCCGGCGGCTGCCATCAAGCCCAGCCAGTGGCGCATTCCGGCCGAGCGCATGAAGATGCGATCGCCCCACATCGTTCCCCTTTCAAGGCAGGCGGTCGACGCGCTGCGTTGCCTGCATGAGCTACGGAATCTCTCGCCCTATGTCTTTCCGGGCGAGCGCGATCATGAGCGGCCGATGTCGAACAACACCATCCTCGGGGCCCTCGAGCGTCTTGGATACAAGCATCGAATGACCGGTCACGGCTTTCGCGGCGTCGCTTCGACGCTTCTTCATGAGATGAGCTTTCCGCACCCGCACATCGAGCTGCAGCTTGCTCACCAGGAGCGAAATGCGGTTTCGGCCTCATACAACCACGCGACCTACCTCCCGGAGCGTCGATTCATGATGCAGGCTTGGGCCGATCATCTCGACTCACTGCGGACAGGCCACCGAGCAAAGCCGGTGAGGTCACGACGGCCTCCAGCGCCGGTGGCGGTGACGCAACCCCGCTAAGCGTCGGTGCCCCGCGCCGGCCAAGGCTCTGGCGTGGCCTTTTCCAACCAGACGCTGTCCCTCGCGCCCCACGCCCGACGGCGGCAATGCAGCGCGGTTGCAGTCAACTACCGTTGCGCAGTCAACTCACGCTTTCGAGCGCAAACCCCTCATCCAGATCGCGCCCATTTCTTGGGATTGGACGGCAGGTTTCGGTGTACTGCTGACGCCGCTGCAAGTCTTGACGTCACGGCTGACTGAATGTCAGCTTGTCTCGCGCGCCGACTGGCGCTATCGACCCAAAGCAGGCGCACGGGTGAAGCTCCGGCGAGGCCGAAAGCAGTCACTCGCGGACTTCAGGATTTCGACAAGTTAGGTCTGAGGAGCACCCGTTAGGAGCGGAAGCTCGAGTCAGCAGCGTCCAGCCGACGCAGGAGCGCAGGCCATGCGAGCCCGCCGCCTGAGGCCTTGGTTACCTTCTGCCACTGCGCCTGCGCACCGGCGACGATCTGATCACCGATTTCAATGAGCGATCCACCGCCCGCCTGTGCACGAACCTGAATCATGCAGGCAGTTTCGAAGAGGTACATCGACATGAACGCGTCTGCGACGGAGCTGCCCACGGTCAGGAGGCCGTGATTCCTGAGCATGAGAAACGTCTTGTCGCCGAGGTCCCGCACGAGGCGTGGTCTTTCATCGTCGTTCAGCGCGACGCCCTCGTAGTCGTGGTACGCCAGGGAGGAGACGACGAAGATCGAGTGCTGCGACAGCGGCCGCAAACCACGCTCCTGGGCCGATATGGCGATGCCGTTGACGCTGTGAACGTGCAGGACGCAATGGGCGTCGTCTCGCGCGCTGTGGATCGCACTGTGGATCGTGAAGCCGGCAGGGTTGATGTCGAATGGGCTGTAGAGCACCTTTGCTCCGTCCAGATCGACCTTGATCAGGCTTGAGGCCGTGATCTCCGAGAAGAGCATCCCATAGGGGTTGATCAGAAAATGGTGCTCCGGCCCGGGCACTCTGGCCGAGATGTGCGTGAAGATCAGGTCATCCCAACCGAACTGGGCGACCAGGCGATAGCAGGCCGCCAGGTCCATGCGCAGAACCCATTCGGCTTCGCTGACCGACGACCGAGTGTCGAAAAGAGGTGCGTTCATGATGGTTCTCCGGAGTGGGTGCGGCATAATATATAGACCGGTCTACTTCCGCAAGAACCATGATTCCCTCGACGACGAAAGGCCAGCGGGCCCGCGAGCGGATGCTCAATGCCAGCATTGAGCTGATGCGCGGCTCGGGCCTGAGCGGGGCCGGCATCAACGAGATAGTCAGGGCCAGCGGCTCACCCAAAGGCTCGGTCTATCACTTCTTCCCCGGCGGCAAGCCGCAAGTCGTGACCGAGGCTCTCGCGGCTTATACCGAGAGCGTGCATGAGTTCATCGACCGAAGCATGGCCGGCGAAGACAAGCCGGGCGAAAAGGTAGTGGCCCTGTTCGACGCACTCGCGGCGCGGTTGGAGGAATCCGGATACCTCAAGAGCTGCGCAGCAGGCGCCGTTTCCCTGGATCTCGACGAACAACTCGAGGGTCTTCGACAAGCAGTCGAGGCGGCGTTCGCCGACTGGGCAGACGTCATCGCCTCCCACCTTCCGTTCGTCGATCGGCGCCGCGCGCGGTCGATGGCTGACCTGCTGGTTTCAACGATCGAGGGTGCATACATTCGCGGCCGCGCAGAGCGAAGCGGCCGGGCGTTCGTCGAAGCTGGGCGCTGGCTCGCCGTCCTTGCGGAGCATGAGGCCGCAAGCTAGGCGGTCTGAGCGGCCGGGTCTGCGCTCGCGATGGACAGCTCTTGGCCGAGGTTGTGTGAAACGCGGTAGCCGCTAGATTGCCGTAACGCGACTATGCGGGCTGCGGGATGAAGCGATTTGTCGAGGGAGAAGATCGAAGCCAGATTGCGTTGCTGCCCGAGTGCCTCGATGACTACATCGCCGAAGACAACCCAGTTCGAGTAGTCGACGCCTTCGTCGAAGAGCTTGACCTGCGCGAGCTGGGATTTGAAGGCGCAGAGGCGGCCGCGACTGGTCGCCCCTCGTACCACCCGTCGGTGTTGCTCAAGATCTACATCTACGGGTATCTCAATCGGATCCAGTCGAGCCGTCGGCTCGAGCGCGAGGCCCAACGCAACGTCGAGCTGATGTGGCTGACCGGCCGCCTGGCCCCCGACTTCAAGACGATCGCCGACTTCAGACGCGACAACGGGGCCGGCATCCGCAACGTCTGCCGGCGCTTTGTCTCGCTGTGCCGAGAGCTCAAGCTGTTCTCGCAGGCGATCGTGGCGGTCGACAGCAGCAAGTTCAAGGCGGTCAACAGCCGCGACCGCAACTTCACGCCCGGCAAGATCGATGGTCGCCAGCGGCAGATCGAGGAGAGCATTCATCGCTACCTGCAGGCGCTCGACACCGCCGACCGCACACAACCGGCCGATGTCGAGGCGAAGACCGAGCGGCTGCAGGAGAAGATCCAGACGCTGCGCGAACAGATGCGCCGAATGGACACGATCAAGGAACAACTGAGGCACCAGCCCGAGCCGCAACTCTCGCTGACCGATGCCGATGCGCGCTCCATGATCTCTCAGGCCAAAGGCACGGGAGTGGTCGGGTACAACGTTCAGACGGCAGTCGATGCCAAGCATCACCTCATCGTCGCCCACGAGGTGACGAATGTTGGCAGTGACCGCGCACAGTTGGCGAAGATGGCGCTCGCAGCACGCGAGGCGATGGGCAAGCGGAAGTTGCAGGCGTTCGCTGACCGCGGCTACTTCAACGCGCCGGAGATCAAGGCGTGTGACGACGCCAGCATCGAGGCCTTCGTCCCTAAGCCAATGACATCGAACGCCAAGGCCCAGGGTCGATTCAGCAAGGTCGACTTCATCTACATCGCCAAGGACGACGAGTACCAATGCCCTGCCGGACAGCGTGCAATCTATCGGTACACGAGCATCGAGAAGGACTTGACCTCACGGACCTACTGGACCAGTGCTTGTCCGCGTTGCCCACTAAGGCCGCAGTGCACCACGGCTGACTATCGGCGGATCCGCCGCTGGGAACACGAGTCTGTGCTGGATGCGATGCAGCGTCGTCTGGATCGAAAACCGGACGCCATGACGCTGCGACGCCGCACTATTGAGCATGTGTTTGGAACACTGAAGCACTGGATGGATTCGACTCACTTCCTCACTCGCGGATTGAAGAACGTCGGGACCGAAATGAGCCTGCTTGTGCTCTCCTATAACTTGAAGCGGGTCATCAAGATGCTCGGAATAGCAAAAACGATGAAAGCGATGAAGTTGATGGCGGTCTGAGTCTTCTACATCGTCGAGAAGATCGAAAACACCACTCCCACAAGCCGCTACGACAAATTCGGTACTGGGTGCGCACCGTGCCGCACATGCGCACTTCGACGTCTGGCCTCCCCCGCGATGCGCCGCTTGGTGTTCTCACACAACCTCGGCCGGGTGCAGCCGGACAGCAGCCGCGGATGGCGGGCGCATGAGGCTTCATAGCGGCCGGTCGGGGGCGGCAACTTGCATCCGCCGATGAACGGCAAGCGTTCTTGGTGTCGCCAGTTCAGCCCGAGAAGGCTCCGCAGATGTCGACCAGCAAATGCCATGACTTGGAGCGCACCACACTAGCCGCCGCCGCTGACCCGCGACAGGAACGCCTGCGTCCGCTCCTGCTGCGGGCGTACTAGGACCTCGCCCGGCGGGCCCGATTCGACGACGACGCCAGCGTCCATGAAGACGATGCGATCGCCGACGTCGCGCGCGAACGCCATCTCGTGGGTGACGACGATCATGGTCATGCCGTCGTCGGCCAGGCCGCGCATGACGCCGAGCACCTCGTCGACGAGCTCGGGATCGAGCGCCGAGGTCGGCTCGTCGAACAGCATGAGCTTGGGCTGCATGGCGAGCGCGCGCGCGATCGCGACGCGCTGCTGCTGCCCGCCCGACAGGCGCTCCGGGTAGGCCCCGGCCTTCTCGGCGAGGCCGACGCGCTGCAGCAGCGCCGTGGCGCGCGCGATCGCCTCGGTCTTCGCCTCGCGGCGGACACGGATCGGCGCCTCGGTCACGTTCTCGAGCACCGTCTTGTGCGGAAAGAGATTGAAGCGCTGGAAGACCATGCCGATCGTCGCCCGCTGGCGACAGATGTCGCGCTCCGACACTTCGTGCAGGCGGCCGCCGCGCTCGCGGTAGCCGACGAGCTCGCCGTCGACCTCGATCCGGCCGGCGTCGATCTTCTCGAGATGGTTGATGCAGCGCAGGAACGTGCTCTTGCCGGAGCCGGACGGGCCGATCAGGCAGGTGACATCACCGCGCGCGACCTCGACGTCGATCCCCTTCAGCACCTCCTCGCGGCCGAACCGCTTGTGCACCCCGACGGCGCGCACCATCGGCACGACGGCGCCGGCCACCGCCGCGGCAACGGGTTGACCCATCAGCCGGCCCTCATCCCGGTGCCGGCGCGCGCCAGCCGCCGCTCGACGACGTACTGGCCGAGGCTGGTGATGGTGGTCAGCGTCAGATACCAGAAGGTCGCCACCAGCATCAGCTCGATCGTGTGCAGGTTGGCCGACGAGATGTTCTCCGCCGCCGTGAGCAGGTCGCCGCCGGCGATCACCGAGACCAGCGAGGTCGCCTTCAGCAGCGAGATGAACTGGTTGCCGGCCGGCGGGATGATGACGCGCAGGGCCTGCGGCAGGATGATGCGGCGCATCGCCAGGCCGCGCGGCATGCCGAGCGCGAGCGAGGCGTCGAACTGGCCGCGGTCGACGGCGAGGATGCCGCCGCGGATCACCTCGGCCATGTACGCTGCCTCGTTCAGGCCGAGCGCCACCACCGAGGCGACGAAGGGCGTCATGACGGTGTTGGTGTCGAACGGGCCGATGTGCTCGAAGAGCAGGGCGAGGTTGCCCCAGAGGAGGATCTGCACCAGGAGCGGCGTGCCGCGAAAGATCCAGGTATAGAAGCCGCTGCCCAGGCGCAGTACCGGGCTCGGCGACAACCGCATCACCGCCAGGACGACGCCGAGCGCGACGCCGACCACGGCAGCGAGCACGGCGAGCACGACGGTCGTGCGCAGGCCCTTCAGGATCGCCGGCGCGAACTGGAACTGGGCAATGACCGAGCGGTCGATGTGCGGGTTGCGCCAGAGCGAGATCGCCAGGGCGACGAGGAGCGCCGCGACCACGGCACTGCCGAGCCACAGGCCCGGCCGCGGGAGGGCGACGACGCGAAGCGGTTCGGCGGCGCCGCCCACCGTGGCCACTACAACTTCAGATTGCGGCCGCCGTTGATCTCGGCGGTGGGCACGGCCCCGTCCTCGACGCCGTGCTTCTGCAGGATCTTGACGTAGGTGCCGTCGGCGATCAGGGCGTTGAGCGACTTCTGCAGGGCGTCGCGCAGGGCCGTGTTCGTCTTCGCCACCGCCATGCCGAGCGGCACCGGCTGGTAGACGTGGCCAGGCACGACGTCGAACACGGTTCCGTTGCCGGCGGTCTTGGCCAGATAAACCATCACCGGCGAGTTGCCGAGGAAGGCGGCGACGCGGCCGTTCTGCACCTGCAGGCGCGCGTCGGCGGGTTGCGCGTACTGGAGCATCTCGATCGCCGGCTTGCCGGCGGCGGTGCACTTGGCGTTGGTCTGCTCGACGAGCGTGACCTGCGTCGAGCCCTGCACGGTCGAGACGGTCTTGCCGCAGGCGGTCTCGAGGCTCGCGACCTGCTGCGGGTTGCCCTTCTTCACCAGCAGCATCGTGCCGAGGTTGAAGAAGTCGACGAAGTCGACGACCTTCTCGCGCTCCGGCGTGTCGTTCATCAGCGTGAACGTGATGTCGATGTGCTTCGCTTCCATGGCCGGCAGCAGGCCGTTGAACGGAATCGCCTTGAAGGCGATCGTGCGCCCCATCTGCCTGCTCATTGCCGCGGCGAGGTCGACGATCGCGCCCTGCAGGGTCGTGCCGTCGGACGCGTAGGAGACCATCGGCGGGCTGTTGGTGATGGTGCCGGCCTGGATGTCGTCGGCCGCCCGGGCGTCGCCGAGACCGGCGACGACAAGCGCCACCGGCAAGGCGACGAGCACGCCCAGCTTGCGCAGCACGGCCGCGCGCGTGATCAGGTTTCTTGCTGCCATGTTTCGTCTCCCGGCGGCCGGCATGGCCAGCCTGCGTTCTACCTCAGCCGTCGCGATCGATCGATCCGTGTATTCCGCAGGCACCCGTCGCGCGGGCTCAGCGCAGTTCGGCCGCGTCGTGCTGCCAGGGCGGCAGCCTGGCGCCGCAATCGGAGCAGAAGCGCGCGCTCGGCGCATGGCCTTCGCTCAGGCATTCGCGGCAGGTGCGCGTGGTCGGCTCGTGCGGCCCCTTCTGCGCCATGAACTCGGCGCTGACGATGCCGGTCGGCACCGCCAGCGTGCCCCAGCCGAGCAGCATCATCATCGAAGCGATGACCCGGCCGAGATCGGTCTTCGGCGTGATGTCGCCGAAGCCGACCGTCGTCATCGTCGTGATCGCCCAGTAGACGCCGGCCGGGATGCTGGTGAAGCCGTTCTCCGGGCCCTCGACGACGTACATCAGGGTGCCCATCACCATCACGACGAGGAGCACGAACGAGAGGAAGACGAGGATCTTGCGCCGCGAAGCGCCGAGGGCCCGGCCGAGCGCGCCGAACTCGTCGACGTAGGCGCCGAGCTTGAAGATCCGGAAGAGCCGCAGCAGCCTCAGCACGCGCACGTCGATGAGCGACTGCAGGCCCGGCACGAGCACGGCGAGGTAGGTCGGCAGCACCGCGAGCAGGTCGATCACGCCGAAGGCGCTGCGTGCATAGCCGACCGGGTGGCGAACGCAGACGAGCCGGGCGATGTATTCGGCCGTGAAGGCGAGCGTGAAGAACCATTCCAGCGCCAGAAGCAGGTCGTCGTGGCGCGCGTGGACGCTCGCCATGCTGTCGAGCACGACCACCGCGACGCTGGCGACGATGAAGGCGATGAGGGTCAGGTCGAACAACCGACCGGCGCGCGTGTCGGCCTCGAAGATCACGGTGTAGAGGCGCAGCCGCCAGCCGGCCGCGGGACGGCCCTCGTGCTCGAAGGAAGGCGGAGCCGGCGGTCGCGTCGCGGTCATGGCGGCATCGTATGTCACCGTCCGGCACCGGACGGCGGTCGCGGCCGGCAGCAGGCAGGAAACGGCGCGACGGCACAGAATCGCCGCTCTGTCGGCACCATGCCGCGAAGGAACCCGAAGTGATCAAGCTCTACTACCACCCGTCGCCGAACCCGGCCAAGGTCGCGCTCTTCCTGGAGGAATCCGGCCTGCCGTACGAGCTCGTGCCGGTCGACACGAGGAAGGGCGAGCAGCACGCCGAGGCGTTCATCGCGATCAATCCGAACGCGAAGACACCGGCCCTCCTCGACGGCAACGTCCCGGTCTTCGACAGCAACGCCATCCTGCTCTACCTCGCCGAGAAGACGGGCCAGTACCTGCCCGAGAACACGCCGGCGCAGCGGGCCGCGATGTACTCGTGGCTCATGCTCGTCGCCACCGGCATCGGCCCGTACTCGGGGCAATGCGTGCACTTCAAGCACTACGCACCGGAGCGCACGGCCTACGCCGTGAACCGCTACGACTTCGAGGCCTGGCGGCACTGGAAGCTGGTCGACGCGCGCCTGGGCGAAGGCCGCTACATGCTCGGCGACACCTACACCCTCGTCGACATGGCGGTCTGGGGCTGGGCTCGCGCCGTGCCGTTCGTGCTCGGCGCCGATGCCTGGGACAAGCTGCCCGACGTCAAGCGCCTGCTCGACGAGATCAACGCCCGGCCGGCGGCGCAGCGCGTCGAGGCCCTGAAGGCCAGGCACGCCTACAAGGCAGAGATGGACGACGACGCGAAGAAGGCGATGTTCCCGCAGAACGCGCGGCTGGCCGGCGGCACGGCGTGACCGCAGCGAGCACCAATCCCGGCCCGGCGCGTGCCGGGTTTGCCGCTGCGCTGGCGCTCGAATCGCCGCTGCAGGTCGTCGGCGCAGTCAACGCGAACCATGCGTTGCTGGCGAAGCGGGCCGGGTACCGGGCAATCTATCTCTCCGGCGGCGGCGTCGCCGCCGGCTCGCTGGGCCTGCCCGACCTCGGCATCAGCACCCTCGACGACGTTCTCGTCGACGTGCGCCGGATCACCGACGTCTTCGAGCTGCCCCTGCTCGTCGACATCGATACCGGTTTCGGCCCGAGTGCGTTCAACATCGCTCGCACCGTCCGCTCCCTCGTCAAGGCCGGCGCCTCGGCGTGTCACCTCGAGGACCAGGCCGGCGCCAAGCGATGCGGGCACCGGCCGGGCAAGGAGATCGTCTCGACAGGGGAGATGGCCGACCGCGTGAAGGCCGCCGTCGACGCGCGGACCGACCCGGCATTCTTTGTGATCGCGCGCACCGATGCCGTCGCCGTCGAGGGCGTCGATGCGGCGATCGAGCGCGCCCTCGCCTGCGTCGAGGCCGGCGCCGACTCGATCTTCGCCGAGGCGGTGAGCGACCTCGACACCTATCGGCGTTTCGTCAAGGCGGTGCCCGTGCCGGTGCTCGCGAACATCACCGAGTTCGGGCAGACGCCGCTCTTCAGCCTCGACGAGCTGCGCGAGGCGGGGGTGCGCATCGCTCTGTATCCGCTCAGCGCCTTTCGAGCCATGAACAAGGCCGCGGAGACCGTGTACGAGACGATCCGGCGCGACGGCACGCAGAAAGGCGTGATTTCGATGATGCAGACCCGCGACGAGCTCTACGACAGGATCGGCTACCACGCCTACGAGCAGAAGCTCGACGCTCTGTTCGCCGCGAAGCGGCCGGCCTAGGGCCTAGGGCGAGGCCAGCATGGTGACGCTCGACGGTGACTCCCGCAGCCAGGCACGGATTCGCGCGACGTACATGCGTGGCGGCACGAGCAAGGGCGTCTTCTTCGACCGCGACGAGCTCCCGGCGGCGGTGCGCGAGGCTGGCGCGCTGCGCGACGGTTTCATGCTGCGACTGCTCGGCAGCCCCGATCCCTACGAGCGACAGATCGACGGCATGGGCGGCGCGACCTCGAGCACGAGCAAGGTCGTTCTGGTGTCGAGAAGCGAGCGCGACGACTGTGACGTCGAGTTCCTGTTCGGCGCGGTCGCGATCGAACGCCCGGTCGTCGACTGGTCGGGCAACTGCGGCAACCTGACCGCCGCAGTCGGCCCCTTCGCGATCGAGCGCGGCCTCGTCGGCGCGCCCGCGGACGGCATAGCCACGATCCGCCTCTGGCAGGCCAACCTCGGCAAACGCATCCACGCCCGCGTCGCGATGCGCGGCGGCAACGTCGCGGAGACCGGCGACTTCGAGCTCGACGGGGTCGCGTTCGCGGCCGGCGAAATCCAGCTCGATTTTCTCGATCCGGCGGGTAGCGGCGACGATCAGGACGAAGGTGCTGGCGCGCTCTTTCCCACCGGCGCCACGCGCGATGTGCTCGACGTCGACGGCCTGGGTCCGGTCGAGGCGACCCTGATCGACGCCGGCAACCCGACCGTGTTCGTGGCGGCCGGCGCGGTGGGCCTTACCGGGACCGAGAGCCCGACCGAGGTCAACGGCCAGCCGGCGCTGCTGGCGCGGCTCGAGGCGGTCCGCGCCTGTGGCGCCGTCGCCATGGGGCTCGCCGGTTCGGTCGACGAGGCGACCCACTCCCGCCCGGCGACACCGAAGGTCGCCTTCGTCGCGGCTCCCGCGGCCTACCGTGCCTCGAGCGGGCGCCCGGTGGCCGCGGCCGACGTCGATCTGCTGGTGCGCATCGTCTCGATGGGCAAGCTGCATCACGCGCTGACCGGCACCGGCGCCGTCGCCCTCGGCGTCGCCGCCGCCATCGACGGCACGGTCGTTTTCCCCCTGACCGCCGGTGGCCGCACGACCCGCGCCGGCCATCCGTCGGGAATCCTGCGCGTCGGTGCCGACGTCCGACGCAGGGGCGACGGCTGGGCAGTCGCGAAGGTGTCCCTCAGCCGAAGCGCACGCCGGCTGATGGACGGCTGGGTCTTCGTGCCCGACGGCTACCTCGCGTCGAACGGTCGGGGTTCGTGAATCGACGCGCCTGCCCGGCGTCGGGGCCACGCGGGTATTCCCGTGTCGGGCAAAAGACCACCAGCGCGGTTTCGGAACGCGCGGCCTTGTAGAGTCTCCGGCATGCGCATGCGATGGCGCATCCGCACAGATCCGCACCAACTGGAGACATCCCGATGAACCGCAAATCCGCCTTCGTTTCGCTGGCGCTGGCCGCCGCCGTGTCAGTCGCCGCGGCCGGCCCTCTCGACAAGACCGAATGCATCGCGCCGGCCAAGCCGGGCGGTGGCTTCGATCTCACCTGCAAGCTCGCGCAATCGGCGCTGATGGAAGGCAAGTACATCGCCGACCCGATGCGCATCACCTACATGCCCGGCGGCATCGGCGCCGTTGCCTACAACGCCATCGTGGCGCAGCGCCCGGCCGAGAACAACACGATCGTCGCCTACTCCGGCGGCTCGTTGCTGAACCTCGCGCAAGGCAAGTTCGGCCGCTACAACGAGAACGAGGTGCGCTGGCTGGCGGCGGTGGGCAGCGACTTCGGCGCGATCATCGTCGCCGAGAACTCGCCGTTCAAGTCGCTGAAGGACCTGATCGCCGCGGTGAAGGCCGATCCGACCAAGGTCGTCTTCGGCGCCGGCGGTTCGGTCGGCAGCCAGGACTGGATGAAGGCCGCGCTCACCGCGCGCGCCGCCGGACTGAATCCGAAGTCGATGCGCTTCGTGGCGTTCGAGGGCGGCGGCGAGGCGATCACCGCGCTGCAGGGCGGGCACGTGCAGGTGTACTCGGGCGACGCCTCCGAGGCCGAGGAGCAACTCAAGGCCGGCGCCAAGATCCGCGTGCTCGCCGTGATGTCCGACAAGCGCCTCGAAGGCAAGCTCGCCAACGTGCCCACCGCCAAGGAGCAGGGCATGGACGTCGAATGGCCGATCATCCGCGGCTTCTACATGGGCCCGAAGGTGAGCGACGCCGACTACAAGGTCTGGGTCGACACCTTCAACAAGATGATGGCGACGCCGGCCTTCGAGAAGCTGCGTTCCGAGCGGGGCCTCTTCCAGTTCAACAAGACCGGCGCCGACCTCGATGCCTACATCAAGCAGCGCGTCGCCGCGTACCGGACGATGGCAGCCGACTTCGGCCTGAACGTCGCCAAGTAGTCTTTCCCGGCAATCGCAGAGCGGCCTTCCAGGCCATCCCGTTCGAGGAGACGCTCCCATGAGCGACCGAATCCTGGGTGCGGCGTGCGTGCTCGTGGCCGTGGCCATGGCGTGGGCGGCGCGGAGCTATAGCGCCCCCATCTCCTACGAGCCGGTCGGCCCGCGCGCCTTCCCGCTGCTGCTGTCGGCGCTGCTGGCGGCGATCGGGCTCTGGCTCGCCGTGCGGCCCAGCGGCCACGGGTTCGGCCTCGAGCGTGCGCACGTGCGCCCGATCGCGCTGGTGATCGTTGCCGTCTTCGGTTACGCGGCGCTGTTCCAGACGCTCGGCTTTCCCGTCGCCACCGCGCTGATGTCGCTGCCGGTGGCCATGGCCTTCGGCGGCAGCTGGAAGCAGGCCCTGGCCGGTGGCGTCGGACTCGGGCTTGCGCTCTATCTGCTGTTCGACAAGCTGCTCGACGTCGTGCTGCCCACCGGGTTGCTGTCGTTCATCTTCGGGGGGCGCTGAGTGAACACGCTGCAGTACCTGCTGGCCGGCTTTGGCGTTGCGCTTACGCCGGTGAACCTGGGCGTCGCCGCGCTCGGTGCCTTCATCGGCACGATCGTCGGCATGCTGCCGGGCCTCGGGCCGATCAACGGCGTGGCCATCCTGATGCCACTGGCGTTCGCCCTGAAGCTGCCGCCGGAAACGGCGCTCATCCTGCTGGCGGCGGTGTACATGGGCTGCGAGTACGGCGGCCGCATCTCGTCGATCCTGCTCAACGTGCCGGGCGACGCAGGCGCGATCATGACGGCGCTCGACGGCCATCCGATGGCCAAGCAGGGCCTCGGTGGCGTGGCGCTCTCGATCTCCGCCTGGAGCTCGTTCGTCGGCGCGCTGGTCGCGACCACCGGCATCGTGCTGTTTGCCCCGCTGCTCGCCCGCTGGGCGCTTGCCTTCGGGCCGGCCGAGTACTTCGCGCTGATGTGCTTCGCCTTCGCCTGCATCACCGGCCTGATGGGCGACGCGCCGATGAAGGCGGCTCTCGCCGCCGTGATCGGCCTCTCGCTTTCGACCATCGGGCTCGACTCGAACTCCGGCGTCTACCGATTCACCGGCGACAACGTGCACCTGTCCGACGGCATCCAGTTCATCGTGGTCGTCATCGGCGTGTTCTCCGTCAGCGAGATCCTGCTCATGCTCGAGCAGCACCACAGCAGCGAAGGGGTGATCAAGGTCACCGGCCGGATGCTCTTCAGCCTGAAGGAGATGGCGGCGACCTGGTGGGGAACGATTCGCTCGAGCGTGGTCGGCTTCGTGGTCGGCGTGCTGCCCGGCGCGGGGGCGACGATCGCCAGCGCGATGACCTACGCGATGGAAAAGCGCATCGCCGGCGCCGGCGGCCGCTTCGGCCAAGGCGACATCCGCGGCGTCGCCGCACCCGAAGCGGCCAACAATGCCTCGGCGGCAGGCTCGTTCGTGCCGATGCTGACCCTGGGTGTCCCGGGGTCGGGCACGACGGCGGTGATGGTGGGCGCGCTGGCGCTCTACAACATCACGCCTGGCCCGGCTCTGTTCACGCAGAACCCGACTCTGGTATGGGGTCTGATCGCCTCGCTGTTCGTCGCCAACGTCCTGCTGCTCGTCATCAACATCCCGATGGTCGGCATCTTCACACGAGTGCTGCAGCTGCCGAACTGGCTCCTCGTCCCCGGCATCCTGGCGGTGAGCGCGGTCGGCGTGTTCTCCGTGCATGCCACGACGTTCGACCTGCTTCTCATGTCGAGCTTCGGCATCGCCGGCTACGTGCTGCGCAAGCAGGGGGTGCCGATGGCGCCCCTCATCCTCGGCTTCGTGCTCGGCGACATGATGGAGCAGAACCTGCGCCGGGCCCTCTCCATCACCAACGGCGAGCTCGGCATCCTGGTCGCAAGCCCGATCTCGATCGGCCTGTGGATCGGCGCTGCCGCCATGGTCACGGTGCCGCCGCTGATGCGCCTGCGGTCGCGGCGACGCCACGGCAGGGTCGTGTCCCAGCCGACCACGCCTGCAGCATGAGAACCACCGCCCCCGGCTCCGTGCCCGCCGCCGTCGTCAGCGTCTTCGCCCCCACCGGTCGACTGCGTGCGTCCATCAACCTCGGCAACCCCCTCCTCGCCGGCAAGGACAGCACCGGACAGCCGGTCGGGGTGTCGGTCGATCTGGCACGGGGGCTGGCCGCGGAGCTGGGCGTGCCCCTCGAGTTCGTGATCTTCGACGCTGCCGCGAAATCCGTCGACGCGGTGAAGAGCGGGCAGGCCGACATCGGCTTTTTCGCGATCGACCCGTTGCGCGGCGAGGGCGTCCGCTTCAGTGCACCCTATGTGCAGATCGAGGGAGCCTACCTCGTGCGGGAGGGCTCGCCGCTGCGCGACAACGCCGAAGTCGATCGCGTCGACACCCGCATCATGGTGGGCAAGGGCAGTGCCTACGATCTCTTCCTTTCGCGCGAGATCAAGGCGGCGCAGCTGCTGCGCGCGCCGACGTCGCCCAGGGTGGTCGACACCTTCCTGGCCGAGAACGCCGACGTCGCGGCAGGCGTCAGGCAGCAGCTCGAGGCCGACGCGACGCGCCTTCCCGGCTTGCGCCTGCTGCCCGGTCGCTTCATGGTGATCGAGCAGGCGATGGGGGTGCAGGCGAACCGCGGCGAGGCTGCCCACGACGTGCTGAAGGCCTACGTCGAGTCGGCCAAGCGAAGCGGCATGGTGGCGGAGTCGCTGAAACGGCACGGCGTCAAGGGCGCCGTCGTCGCACCGCCCGCCTGAGGCATCCGAGCCTGCTGCAGACGGGCGCGCTCAGGCCGTGGACCCAGCCGGCCAGCGGCGCAGAAACGTGCGCACAATCGCCGCCGTGTAGCGGCTGGCGACCGACGCCACGAAGCGCGGGAAGTCGATCGTCGCCGACGCATCGGCCCGGTCCGAGACGGTGCGCACCACCGCGAACGGCACGCCGAGGTCATGGCAGACCTGGGCCAGCGCGGCGCCTTCCATCTCGACGGCGAGGGCGTCGGGAAGTCGATCGCGCAGGGCCGCGCTCTCCTCGTTGCTCGACACGAAGCGGTCGCCACTGACGACCAGGCCCGTGTGCACCTGCGGAGCGACGATCGAAAAGGTGGCCAGGTGTGCTGCCTCGAGTGCCTCGGGACGCGACGAGCCCCGCTCGGGCGCGTTGCCCAGCACCGACCGCGCGGCAGCGGCGAGCGCCGCCGACAGCGCGTCGTCGCAGCGGAATCGGTCGGTGCCGTAGAGCGGAATCTCGTGGCGCGCGAAGAGGGGCGTGGCGTCCATGTCGTGCTGCAGCAGCGCGCTGGCGACGACGACGTCGCCGATGCGGGCACGGGGATGCAGGCCGCCGGCGGTGCCGGTGAATATCGCCTGCTCGGCGCCGAATTCATGGACCAGCAGCGTCGCCGTCATCGCCGCCGCCACCTTGCCTATCCGCGACAGCACCACCACGACGTCGTGGCCCTCGAGATGGCCGAGCCAGAACTGGCGGCCTCCGAGCACAACCGGATGCTCGTCGGGCATGGCTGCCAGCAGCGCACCGAGTTCCTCGTGCATGGCGGCGGCGATGGCGATGCGGCTCATCGGACGAGGATAAGCGGCCCGCAAGGAGACAGAATCGGCATCTTCGGTCCCGTTCTCCCGCCCGACGCCATGATCCGTACCCTCCTCTTTCGCCCGGGAAGCCGCGAGACGGTTCGCGGCGCCATCGAGCTGCTCGCGACCTGGCGGGCCGAGCCCGACAGCCTTCTGTGGCTCGACCTGGCCGACGAACCGACCGAGGCCGAGCGGCAGCTGCTGACCGGCAGTTTCGGCCTGCATCCGCTGGCGGTGCAGGACGCGCAGCGGGCGCGCCACCAGCCGAAGATCGAGTCCTTCGAAGGCCACGCCTTCCTGCTGCTGAAGGGCATGGGCCCGGACGCGCCGGGATTCGAGTTCGAGACCATCCAGATCGCGATGTTCATCGGGACGCGCTTCTTCGTCACGCGCCACAGCGGCCCGTCGCCGAGCATCGACCGCCTCTGGCAGGAGCAGCAGGACGACGCCGCACTCCTTGCGAGCGGCCCCGACGCGCTGGCGCTTCGTCTGTCGCGCATCCTGATCGACCGCTACCTGGGCCGGCTGCTGGCGCTCGAGCCGCGGCTCGAGGACCTCGAGCGCGACATCGTCGCCGCGCCGCGCGACGACATGCTCGCCGAGCTGATCGGCTACAAGACCGATCTGCGCAAGTTCCGCCGCGTGCTCCGCTACCACGTCGAGGTCTTCGCCGAGCTGACGAGTCGCCCGCCGCCGCAAGTGGCTGCCGAGCGCATGCACGACATCAAGGACGTCTACGAGCACCAGGAGCGGGTCAGCGGCCTGGCCACGCTCTACTACGAGGTGGCGTCGGACCTCATCGACGGCTACATCTCGCTCGCCTCGCACCGGCTCAACAACATCATGAAGGTGCTGACCATCGTCACCGCGGTGTTCGTGCCGCTCAGCTTTCTCGCCGGCATCTACGGCATGAACTTCGAGAACATGCCCGAGCTGAAGTCGCGCAACGCCTACTTCATCCTTCTCGGCGCCATGGCCACCATCGCCGTCTGCCTGCTGCTCCTGTTCCGGCGAAGGCGCTGGATCTGAGCGCCTGCGGCGCGCCGCATCCGAGCGCCTAGCGATAGAACGCTTCGACCTGTCCCTTCAGCGTGATCAGGAGCGCGTTGCCCCGGCGGTCGAGCGTCTTGCCGGCGGGCACCTTCACCCAGCCTTCGCCGATGCAGTACTCCTCGACGTCGAAACGCTCCTTGCCGTTCAGGCGGATGCCGATCGGATGCTCGAACACGGCCGGCACGTGGAAGGGGCTCTTCGCGTCGACCGAGAGGCGGTCGGGCAGCGGTGGCCGATCGGGCGGTGCCGCGGCCTCGGGAGGGTCCGTGGGTGTGTCGTTCATGTTTCGGTCCTGGTCCGGATAGCTTCTACAACTCGACGACGATCTCGCCGCCCTCGTCCAGGGCTCGCGAGCAGCACAGAATGATGCGGCGCCCGCGCTCCTTCGCGCTCAGGACGACGTCGCGGTGGTCGACGGCGTCGGACGCCGCGGCGTCGTAAGGCGTCGCGCAGACGCCGCAGAGGCCGTCGCTGCACTTGGTGACGACGGCATGGCCGGCCTCGGCGAGGGCGTCGGTGGCGCTCTGGTCGGCCGGCACCTCGATCTCGCGGCCGCTGCGCGCCAGGCGCAGCCGAAACGGCAGGTTCACGCGGCCCTCGTCCTCGGCGACGCTGAAGTACTCGCGGTGCATCGCGTCGTCCGGCCAGCCACGCGCCTCGGCCGCAGCGAAGACGGCGTCCATGAAGCGCGGCGAGCCGCAGGCATAGAGGTGCTGGCCGGGTCGATGGGCGGGCACGAGGGCGGGCAGGTCGGCGCGGCCGCCTTCGTCCTTCAGGTGCAGCTGCACCCGCTCGCGCCACGGCACGTCGGCGAGCTCGGCGAGGAAGCCCGCACTGCCGCGCGAGGCGGCGCTGTAGTGCAGCTCGAAGGCGCGCCCGAGGGCATGCAGCCGGTGGCCCATGGCGAGCATCGGGGTCACGCCGATGCCGCCGGCGAAGAGCAGGGACAGCGTCGCGTCCTCGGCGAGCGCGAACAGGTTCGCCGGCCGCGACACGAACACCTGCCGGCCTTCGCGGAAGGCGCGGTGCATGAGCGCGGAGCCGCCGCGCCCGGGGCGCTCGCGCTGCACCCCCAGCACGTAGCGGCTGCGGTCGGCCGGGTCGCCGGCGAGGCTGAACTGGCGCAGGTACTCCGGCGCGACGACCACGTCGATGTGGGCGCCGGCGTCCCAGGGCGGCAGCGCGCCGCCGTCGAGCGCGGCCAGCTCGTAGCGGGCGATGTCGGCGGTCATGTCCTCGCGCCGCATCAGGCGCACCGGAAAGACGGGCGGCTCGCCCGCCGGCATTGCGAACGGTGGCGCCAGCCCGTCGGTCTCGCCGGCGGCGAGCCGCCGGCGGTACGCGGCCGGCGTGAGGAGCGACCGGTAGCGTTCGATGCCGGCCTCGCGATCGACAGGAAAGGCAACCGGGTAGGGCGGCGGCATGCGGTCGGCCGGATAGACGGCGAGGGTCTGCTCCTCGTAGCGGAGGTCGAGATCCTTCTGCAGGCCGCGCCGGTTCGTCGCCGCTGCGCGCACGTAGCCGCCGCTGGCGCGGTCGAGCTCGATGTCCCACCACCAGGTCTTCACCGGGTTGATCGTGCCGCGGTCGAGCTGGTCGTCGAGCCGGGCCAGCCAGGGGGCGCTCGACGGCACGTTCATGGCCAGCCAGCGAAAGCCGCTCTCGGCGAACAGGCCCTCGAGGTTCCACGGGCAGGTCTTCATGCAGCGGCCGCACATGCCCCCGGCGGCGTTCGTGATGCGGTAGCGCGCGCACTTCTCGGCGTCGCTCTTCCAGATCTCGTAGCCGTTGTACATCAGCTTCGGGCCGGCTGTGATCGCGCCCGACGGGCATTCGCGCGCGCACTTGTTGCAACTCTCGCAGAAGCGCTGCAGGCCGAAGTCGATCGGCTTGTCGTAAGACATCGGCAGGTTTGTCGTGACCGTGCCGCTCTTCAGGCGGGGTCCGAGGAAGGGATTGAGGATGACTTCGCCGATACGGCTGACTTCCCCCAGCCCGGACAGGAGCAGCAAGGGCGGCTGCAGTACGTCACCGTCCAGCACCGAGTGCACGCGCGCCGAGTATCCCAGGCGGCGGATCTGCTCGCCGATGATGCCCCCCATCATCGAGAACCGCAGGTAGGCGCGCATGCTCTGGGCTACCGATATCCAGTCGTCGCCGCTTGCCCCTTCCATGGTCTCGTGCCCCTGGTCGAGGAGCAGGTTCACGCCGTTGGCGTGATAGGCCGGCATTTCATTGCCACCGGCATCATGCGAGTAGTACGCCCATTCGGGCACCGCGCACAGGCCGACCGCATCGACGCCGAGGTAGTAGGCAGTAGCCTTGAGCCGGTCGGCATTTCCCGCGGGATCGGCGGTAGTCGGCGAGACCGGGCCGCGCGCTTCGCCGAATTGCAGCAACAGGAGCGCACCGAGCGCACGACGCGCGCAGGCACCGATGGGGCTTTTCATCACGTAGTGGGCGTTCTTCGCACCGTCCTGCACCGCTTTTCCGAGGTCGCCGAACAGCGCGCGGGCGAAGAAGTCAGCCCGCTTCGGAAAGCGTGGCACGCGCGCATGGTCGATGAAGGTCGTCGGATGATCGCGACGCTTCAGCGTTTCGAAGGCAAAGGCACCGCTGCGGAATTCGCGTCGGGCGAAAGCTTCGCGATTGAAGGCGCTCTTGAGCGTGCCGTGGCCCGGCCGGCCGCTCTCGCCCGGCTGGCGGCCCAGCCACCACGACAGACCGTGGGAACGGCTGCGATGCTGGACCGGCGACAGCGGCCGGTCGGCGGACATCGCGAAATCGGTGGTCACTGCGGCGAGTCCGTAGCGGTGGCCGATGTAGGGATTGCTGCCATCGGGCAGCGCCAGGCCGCAGGCCACCGCCAGCTTGCCGAGATCGACGTCGCTGCAGGTGGCTGAATGCGACCGTCCCTCGAAACCGAGCATCCGCAGGTACGAGGACAGCAGCACGGCGGTCTGGGCCGCCAGCACCGCCGCACGCTGTGCCTGGGTGCCATGGATCCAGTCGCAGCCGGGTTCCTGGGGCCTGGGATCGCGCGGATACTCCACCAGTATCAGGATGGCGTGGCTGTGGGTGTCGATCGGCCCATGGACCTTGCGCGCGGAGTCCAGGACGTCGGCCAGGATCATGTCCATCCCGGCGGCGAAACTCCTGATGTGGCTGCGCTCGAGTTCGGCGCCGAGGTCGACAACGCCGGGGTTTCGAATCGGCTCGCGCAGCAGCGCGGCCTTCGGCAGCCTGCCCACGGCCATCATCGAGGCATCGAAGTAGTAGCCGGCTGCTTTGAGGTGGCAAGCGCGTTCGGACGGGTCGTCGGGAACTTCGCCGCGCTCGGCATTCACCACGCCATCGCGCACCAGGTCGAACATGGCGATGAAGCGCGCCATTGCATGCTTCAGGGACTCGGGATCCGGGTCGTCGAATGACAGCACCGTCATCGGCTGCATCGCTTCCAGCACGCCCTCCGGATCGGTCCCGAGTGGCTGGCGAGTCAGGCGCTCGAGCGGATAGGGTCCAAGGTGGACCGGCCGGTCCCGATAGGAGAAGAAGCGCATGCGTCATTATAGGGAGGAGACCGCGCGGCGGACACCGCCGTCGAAGCCCGGCCCGCGGCTATAATCGCCAATTGAGGACAACTATGAATCCATCACGCATCGCTATCACCATGGGTGACCCGGCCGGCATCGGCCCGGAGATCATACTGAAAGCGGTGGCACAGTTGCGGCCGCGCATCGACAGCGGCGAGGTGTCGCTGGTGGTTATCGGATGCGGGCAGTCGTACCGGCGTACCGCTTCGGCCCTTGGCCTTGCCGACAGCGGCATCGGGTATTCCCCGCAAGGGCAGCAGGAGGCATTGCCGCCGCTGAGCTTTATCGAAGCCGGTCCGGCGGCGGGCGACATTCAACCCGGTGTCGTTTCGAAGGAGGCCGGTCGCCTGGCTTACAACGCGATCGATATCGCGGTGCGCCTTGCGCTGGACGGCAAGGTGCAGGCTATCTGCACTGCGCCGCTGAGCAAGGATGCCCTCAACCAGGCGGGACATCACTTCAGCGGCCATACCGAATTGCTCGCCGAACTGACGGGGGCGCGGGATTCGGTGATGATGCTGGCCCACGGCAATATGCGTGTCAGCCACGTGTCCACGCATACGGCGCTGAGCAACGTTCCCTCCCGCGTCACCGCGCAACGGGTCCGGCGCGTGGTCGAGCTGACTTCCGAGGCGCTGCGTCGACTCGGAATCGCCTCCCCGCGCATCGCCGTTGCCGCCCTCAATCCGCATGCCGGTGAAGGAGGCCTGTTCGGGCGCGAAGACATCGACGTCACGACACCGACGCTGGCAGCGTTGACAGCGGAAGGTCACGACGTGCGAGGCCCGGTGCCTGGCGATACCGTCTTCGTGCGCCTGCGGGCCGGCCAGTATGATGCCGTCGTGGCGATGTACCACGACCAGGGCCATATACCGGTCAAGCTGCTGGGTTTCCATGTCGATCCTCAGACCGGATCCTGGGACT
>JBBRFB010000052.1:0-21064 GCA_038225015.1 Burkholderiales bacterium | reverse complement strand
ACCGCGAACACGCTGTCAGGCGACCGGCAACGATGTCACGACGCCGGCATGACCGCCTACCTCGGCAAGCCCTACGCTGCCAGGGCCCTGCACGCCGTGCTGGCGCCGTGGCTGGCAGCGGCTTCACCGACGTCACCCGGCGCGCGGCAACAGTCGGATCTCTTCAGCTGATCAGGCAAGCAGCTTGCGGATCGCGTCGGGCAGCGGCACCGATCGCTCCTCGCGGTAGTTCACCCACACCGTCTTCGTGCCGCCCGTCGCATACAGGAGGCCCGGCTGGTCGGTCCGCTCGAGCGTGACGTAGGCGTCGAAGCTCGACCGCCCGGGATGGGCCACGTAGTGCTTCGCCAGAACGTCGCCCGGAAACCTGAGCTGGCGCAGCAAGTTGCAGAAGGCGTTGACGATCACAGGCCCCTCGCCCAGCGGGTCGGGCGGGCCGGCGACACGGTGCATCCACTCGATCCGGACGATCTCGAGGTAGCGGAAGTAGATCGTGTTGTTGACGTGGCCGGCAGCGTCCATGTCCCCCCAGCGGATCGGGATCACCATCTCCAGGGTCAGCGTCTTCTTCTCCGGCAACTCGAAGCGCATGCCTCTGGCCCTTTTACGGGCGCTCGACGCCAAGCTCGGCATACAGGCGATCGACGAGCGCCCGAAGCCTGCCGATCTCGGCTTCCGCCGCGTCCTGCCGCGCCTTCATGGCGGCGAGCTCGCTGACGGCGACCAGCGTCTCGTCACCGCCGGCAGGTGTCGCGGCCGCCGCGGAAATGTCGACCGGACCGGACAGCAGATGGGCCCAGCGCGCCTCGCGTGAGCCCGGGGCGCGAGGAAGCTTCACGACAAGCGCGCCGCCCTTGTCATCGGGTCGCGCGGCAAGCTCGTCGAGGAACCCTTCCACCGACGACAGGTCGGCGAAGCGATGCAGCCGCTCGCTGTTGGCGCGGAGCTCGGAAGTCGTCTGCGGGCCGCGCAGCATGAGCACGGCCAGCAGGGCGACCGATGGCGACGGCAGCCCCAGCGCCCGGCCCAGGTTGTGCTCGTAGCGGCTGACCCGAGAACCGCTCGACTCGAAGGCGAGGCTCAGGTGCTTCAGCGCATCGATCGTCCCCTGCACCTCGGCGTCTGTGGCGTTCAGCACCGGGTCGCGCGCGGTCTTCTGGTTGCAGCCGAGCGTGAGCGCGTTGAGCGAGAGCGGGTAGCTGTCGGGAACGGTGTGCGACTTCTCGACCAGCACGCCGAGGACCCGTGTCTCCAGGAGCGAGAGCGGCCGCACCGGTACCCTCCTCAGCGGCCGGCCGGGCGCCGGGCCGCTCCCAAGCCCGGCCGCGCCCCCTCGGGGGGCAGCGAACGCAGTGAGCGGGGGGGCACGATCCTCACGTGGCGAAGCCGTCGTCGGCCTGGATGACGGCACCGTTGATGAAGTGGCTCTCGTTGGCGCACAGCATCATCAATACCGCATCGAGGTCCTGCGGGTTGCCTATGCGCTTTCTCGGCATCATGTCGATCAGCTTCCTGCCCTGCTCGGTCTGCCACTGGTGATGGTTGATCTCGGTGTCGATGTAGCCCGGACAGATGGCGTTGACGTTGATCCCGTAGCGGCCCCACTCGAGGGCCATCGCCTTGGTCATCTGAATGACGGCCGACTTGCTCATGGCGTAGATGCCGATCCGGCTGAGCACGCGCAGGCCCGCCATCGAGGCGATGTTGACGATGCGGCCGCCGGTGAAGGTGCCTGGCGCCGCGCCTTTGGCGCGCGCGATCATCCGCTTGCCGACTTCCTGGGCGACGAAGAAGGCGCCGCGCACGTTGACGTCGAAGACGAAGTCGAAATCGTCGGGCTCGACGTCGGTGAGCCGCTGGGTCGTGGCGACGCCCGAGTTGTTGACCAGGATGTCGATCGTGCCCATCTCCGTCTCGGTGTGCGCCACGCCGGACTTGATGCCGTCGTGGTCGGTCACGTCCATGGGAACGACGTGGGCATCCCCGCCATCGGCCTCGATTTCGGCGCGCAACGTCTTCAGCAGCTCGACGCGGCGCCCGGCCAGCGCCACGCCTGCGCCCGCCCTGGCGAGAACGCGCGCGAACTGCGCGCCGAGGCCACTGGAGGCGCCGGTGACGAGCGCCACGCGCCCCGAGAGATCGATGTCATAGCTCATTGGCTTGTCCGCGCTCCTTAGAATCGAACGAGTGTAGCGAAGGGACACGCGATGACTTCCGACGAAATCCTGGCCAGGTACGGGCCGCGCGAGGCGATGGAGTACGACGTCGTCGTCGTCGGCGCGGGCCCGGCGGGCCTGTCGGCGGCCATTCGCCTGAAGCAGCTCGCCGCCGAAAAGGGCAAGGAGATCTCGGTCGTCGTTCTCGAGAAGGGCTCGGAGCCGGGAGCGCACATTCTCTCGGGTGCGATCATGGATCCGCGCGCCATCACCGAGCTGCTGCCGAAGTGGAAGGAAGACGGCGCGCCGCTGAACCAGCCCGTCACCGCCGATCGTTTCCTCTTTCTTTCCGAGACCACCGCGAAGGCGACGCCGGCGTTCTTCCTGCCCGACTGCTTCAAGAACCACGGCAACTACGTCGTGAGCCTCGGCAACGTCGTCAGGTGGTTGGCACAGCAGGCCGAAGCGCTCGGCGTCGAGATCTTCCCGGGCTTTGCCGCCGCCGAAGTGCTCTACAAGGAGAACGGCGCGGTTCTCGGCGTGGCCACCGGCAACCTCGGCGTCGGCAAGGACGGCGAACCGACCGGAGATTTCCAGCTCGGCATGGCGCTGCACGGCAAGTACACGATCTTCGCCGAAGGGTCGCGCGGCAGCCTCGGCAAGCAGCTGATCGCGAAGTTCTCGCTCGACCGCGCGAAGGATCCGCAGAGCTACGCGATCGGGTTGAAGGAGCTCTGGGAAGTCGAGCCGGCGAAGGCCGAGCCCGGGCTCGTGATCCACACCGCCGGCTGGCCGCTCGAACCCGACAACTATGGCGGCTCCTTCCTCTATCACCTCGACGGCAACCAGGTCGAGCTCGGCTTCGTCGTCGGTCTCGACTACGCCAACCCGTACCTGAGCCCGTTCGAGGAGTTCCAGCGCTGGAAGACGCACCCCGAGATCCGCAAGACGCTCGAAGGCGGCAAACGCCTCGGCTTCGGCGCCCGCTCGATCACCGCGGGCGGCCTGCTCAGCCTGCCGAAGACAGTGTTCCCGGGCGGCGCCTTCGTGGGTTGCGAGGCGGGCTACCTCAACGCCAGCCGCATCAAGGGCAGTCACGCGGCGATCAAGACCGGCATGCTCGCGGCCGAGGCGGCGTTCGATGCCGTCGCCGACGGACGCAGCGGCGACGAGCTTACGGCTTATCCGAAGGCCTTCGAGCAGAGCTGGCTGCGCGCCGAGCTGGACCGCTCGCGCAACTTCAAGCAATGGTTCAAGAAGGGCCGCCTGCTCGCGACGCTGATGACCGGCATCGAGCAGTGGCTGCTGCCCAGGATCGGCTTCAAGGCGCCGCCGTGGACGCTGCATTGCCGGCAGGCCGACCACCTGTACCTGAAGCCGGCCGCCGACTGCGCGAAGATCGCCTACCCGAAGCCCGACAACAAGCTCACCTTCGACCGGCTGACGAGCGTCTTCGTCAGCAACACGAACCACGCCGAAGACCAGCCGCCGCACCTGACGCTGAAGGACCCGAGCGTTCCGGTGAAGGTGAACCTCGCCCGCTACGCTGGCCCGGAAAGCCGCTACTGCCCGGCCGCCGTGTACGAGTTCGTCGACGACGGCGGCACCGAGCGGCTGCAGATCAACGCCCAGAACTGCGTGCACTGCAAGACCTGCGACATCAAGGACCCGACGCAGAACATCGTCTGGGTCCCGCCCGAAGGCGGCGGCGGACCGAACTACGTCGGCATGTGACGCCCCCTGCCGACGCCGCGCCACCTCGTTTCCACCTCTTCACTGCCGAGACCCGCATGGCCGATACCGCGAAAGCCTCTCCTCCCGCGGGCGCGCCCGACGTGCTCGTCGTCGCCCGCCTGTGGGCGCCGATGATGGCGGCCCTGCACGAGAACTTCACCGTGCACGACCGCATCCACGAGTCCGACCCGGCGGCCTTCGCGGCCGCGGCGCCGCGCATCCGGGCGATCGCGGCCAGCGGCGAGTCCAAGATCTCGCGCGAATTCATTGCGAAGCTTCCCGCGCTCGAGATGATCTCGGTGTTCGGCGTCGGCTACGACGGCGTCGACGTGGCGGCGGCGCGCGAGCGTGGCGTCGCCGTGACGCACACGCCTAACGTGCTCAACGACGAGGTCGCCGACCTCGCGATCGCCCTCATGCTCGCGGCGGCGCGGCGGCTGCCGCAGGCCGACCGGCACGTGCGCGATGGCCGATGGCCGGCGGGTCCGATGCCGCTGACGCGCAAGATGAGCGGCGCCCGGCTCGGCATCGTCGGCCTCGGCCGCATCGGCCTGGCCATTGCGCGCCGCGCCGAGGCCTTCGACATGTCGATCGCCTACACCGCGCGCAGCGCCCGGCCCGATTCGCCTTACCGCTACCTTCCGAGCGCCGAGGCGCTCGCCGCCGAGGTCGATTTCCTCGTCGTCATCACGCCTGGCGGTGCCGGCACCCGCAAGCTCATCGACCAGAAGGTGCTCGCCGCCCTCGGCAAGGACGGCTACCTCGTCAACGTCGCGCGCGGCTCGGTGGTCGACGAGGCGGCGCTGATCGAGGCGCTGCAGAGCGGCACGATCGCCGGCGCCGGCCTCGACGTCTTCGAGAACGAGCCGAACGTGCCCGACGCGCTGAAGGCGCTCGACAACGTCGTTCTCACGCCGCACATCGGCAGCGCGACCTGGCAGACGCGCCAGGCCATGTCCGACCTGGCGTTCGGCAACATCGCCGCCCACTTCGCCGGCGAGCCGCTGCTGTCGCCGGTGCCGTGATCTCGGCGATGAAGGCGAGAAAGTGCTGCCAGATTCGTCACCGGCCAGATCCTCTACGTCGACGGCGGCTTCACGGCTGGCATGTAGCGGCTCTCGACGACGCACGCGGCGAATTCTCGAGGTTGCGCGATCCCATCGAAGATCAGCCTGCCCACGCTGGCGTCCGCTTCTCGATGAAGGCCTGCACGCCTTCGAGCGCAACCTCGTCCATCATGTTGCACGCCATGGTCTTCGCTGCGTCGTCGTAGGCCGCCTCGATGCCGACTTCGAGCTGCCGGTAGAACAGCTCCTTGCCGAGGGCGACCGCCACGCGCGGCTTGGCGACGATGGAAGCGACCAGCGACTCGATCTCGGCGTCGAGCGCGCCGGCGTCGACGACGCGGTTGACGAGCCCTTGCGCGCGCGCCTGCTCGGCGGAGATGAACTCGCCGGTGACAAGCATCTCGAACGCGGCCTTGCGACCGAGATTGCGCGACAGGGCGACGCTCGGCGACGAGCAGAAGAGGCCGAGGTTGACGCCGCTGACGGCAAAGCGTGCCGTGCTCGCGGCCACGGCGAGGTCGCAGGCCGCAACGAGCTGGCAGCCGGCCGCCGTCGCGATTCCCTGCACGCGGGCGATCACCGGCACCGGCAGGCGCTGGACCGTGAGCATGACCCGGGCGCAACGCGCGAACAGCGCCTCGTAGTAGCCGAGCGACGGCTCGTTCCGCATCTCCTTCAGGTCGTGGCCGGCGCTGAAGGCCTTGCCGTGCGCGGCGAGCACGACGACGCGAACTGCCGGGTCGACGGCGATGCGGTCGAGCTCGCCCTGCAGCGCCTCCAGCATCGCAATGCTCAGCGCATTCAGGGCCGAGGCACGGTTCAATGTCAGGGTGACGACGCCACGCGCGTCGGCGTTTCGCAGGACAGGTGCTTCGGAATTGTCGGAATCGTTTGCCATGTTGTTCTCCTAGTCGAACGCCGCCGCGGACCGGGCCCGCTCGCGCAGCTGGAACTTCTGGATCTTCCCGGTCGAGGTCTTGGGGATCGCCTCGAATCGGATCTCGCGCGGCACCTTGTAGCCGGCGAGAAGGGTCTTGCAATGCGCGATCAACGCGGCGCCGTCGACCCTGTCGCCAGCCTTCAGCTCGACGAAGGCCACTGGCGTCTCGCCCCATTTCGGGTCGGGGCGGGCGACCACCGCGCAGGCCACGACCGCTGGGTGCCGGTAGAGCGCATCCTCGACCTCGATCGAGCTGATGTTCTCGCCGCCGGAGATGATGATGTCCTTGCTGCGGTCCTTGATCCTGACGTAGCGGTCGGGCTCGATCACCGCGAGGTCGCCGGTATGGAACCAGCCGCCTTCGAACGCGGCGGCCGTCGACGCCCGATTCTTCAGGTAGCCGCGCATGACGATGTTGCCGCGCATCATGATCTCGCCCATGACGGTGCCGTCGGCGGGTACCTCACGCATCGTCGCCGGGTCCATCACGGTCATGCCTTCTTCGAGCGCATAGCGAACGCCCTGGCGGCCATTCAGGCGGGTCTGCTCCGAGATCGACGCCGCGGCCCAGTCAGGCTGCTTCACCGCCACGGACGCCGGCCCGTAGACCTCGGTGAGACCGTACACGTGCGTGATATCGAAGCCGATACGTGCCATGCCTTCGATCATCGACGCCGGCGGCGCCGCACCTGCGACCATCGCCCTCACCTTCTGCGCGATCCCTTCGCGCATCGCGTCGGGGGCGGCGAGCAGCAGGTTGTGCACGATGGGCGCGGCGCAGTAGTGGTCGGCGCGCTCGGCCCGCATGGCATCGAAGATCGCCTGGGCCTCGACCTTGCGCAGGCAGATGTGGGTGCCGCCGAGCATCGCCACCGTCCACGGGAAGCACCAGCCGTTGCAGTGAAACATCGGCAACGTCCACAGGTAGCGCGGGAAATGCGGCATCGTCCACGTGGCCGAGTTGCAGACCGCGTTCAGGTAGGCGCCACGGTGGTGGGTGACGACGCCTTTCGGGTCGCCGGTCGTTCCCGAGGTGTACGAGACCGCGATCGCGTCCCATTCGTCGCGCGGGCCGTCCAGGCGGGCGAGGGGTGGGTGCGCGGCGAGCATCGCCTCGTACTCGTGGCTGCCGAGGCGATCGCCGGCGCCGAAGTATTCGCTGTCGCAGACGTCGATGACGATGGGAGAGCGGCCGTGCCGCTCGCGCAGCAACCGCAGCGCTTCGCCGACCATCGGCGCGAGCTCGCGGTCGGCGATCAGCACGGCCGTCTCGCAGTGGTGCATCTGCCAGGCCAGCAGCGGTGCGTCGAGGCGCGTGTTCAAGGTGTTGAGCACGGCGTTCAGCGCCGGCACGGCGTAGTGGGCCTCGACCATCTCCGGGGTGTTGTGCAGCATGGCGCTGACCGTCGTGCCGCGGCCGACCCCGAAGGAGGCGAGCGCTGCCGCCAGCCGTGCCGAGCGATCGCGCGTCTGCCGCCACGTGTAGCGGCGGCCGCCGTGGACGACCGCCTCGAGGTCGCCGAACACCTCGGCGCTGCGCTCGACGAAGCTGACCGGCGAGAGCGCGACGAAGTTCGCTGCGTTCTTGTCGAGGTCGTGGTCGTAGATGCTCATGGCCGTTGCCGAAGGAGCCCGCCACGCGGGCGGGATGACGAATCCGATGTTACGCGGCTCACCGGCGTGGAGTCCGGCTCGCCGGCGCCGCCCGGGCACTGCCCTACAGCCCACCTCAGGCGGCGGCCGCAGCGAGCGCCTGGTCGATGTCCCAGAGGATGTCGTCGATGTGCTCGAGACCGACCGACATCCGCACCATGTCGGGCCGCACGCCGGCGGCGAGCTGCTGGCCCGGGTCGAGCTGGCGATGCGTCGTCGAGGCCGGATGGATGATCAGGGTGCGCGTGTCGCCGATGTTGGCGAGATGGCTCATGAACTGCGCCGCCTCGATGAAGCGGACGCCGGCGGCGAGCCTCGCGTCGGCTGCCGCCGCCTTCACGCCGAAGGCGAGCAGACCCGAGGCGCCGGGTTGGCCGCCGATGGAGCGCATCTGGCGGGCGACGAGGTCGTATTGCGGATGCTCCGGCAGGCCGGGGTAGTTGACCCAGCTCACCTGCGGGTGCGTGCTCAGATGGCGGGCGACCGCCAGCGCGTTCGCGCAATGCCGCTCCATTCGCAGCGGCAGCGTCTCGACCCCCTGCAGGATCTGCCAGGCGCTCATCGGCGAGAGGGCGGCTCCGTAGACGCGCAGCGTCTCCATGCGCGCGCGCATCGTGAAGCCGAAGTCGCCAAAGGTTTCGAAGAACTTGACGCCGTGGTAGCCCGGCGACGGCTCGGTCATGCCCGGGAACTTGCCGTTGTCCCAGGGGAAGCGCCCGCTTTCGACCATGACGCCGCCGAGCGTCGTGCCATGGCCGGCGAGGTACTTCGTCGCCGAATGGACGACGATGTCGGCGCCGAGCGCGATCGGGTTGCAGAGAAACGGCGACGGCACCGTGTTGTCGACGATCAACGGCAGGCCGTGCGCATGCGCGACCTCGGCGACGGCGGCGATGTCGAGCACCGCGAGGCTCGGGTTGCCGAGGCTCTCGGCGAAGACGGCGCGCGTGTTCGGGCGGATCGCGGCGGCGAAGGCGTCGGGCGACGCCGCGTCGACGAAGGTGGTCGTGATGCCGAGCCGCTCGAGATTGACGGCGAGCATGCTGACCGAACCGCCGTAGAGCGCGCCCGCGGCGACGACGTGATCGCCCTGGCTCAGCAGCGTCAGCAGGGCGATCGACTCGGCGGCCATGCCGCTCGCCGAGGCCAGGGCCGCGCGGCCGCCTTCGAGCGCGGCGACCCGTTCTTCGAGCGCGGCCACGGTCGGGTTCGACAGCCGCGAATAGACGTTGCCGAAGGTCTGCAGGTTGAAGAGGCTGGCGGCGTGTTCGGCACTGTCGAAGACGAAGCTCGTCGTCTGGTAGATCGGCAGGGCCCGGGCGCCGGTGGCAGCGTCGGGAATCTGGCCGGCGTGGATCGCCAGCGTCTCCGGCCGGAAGGCGCGATCGGCCATGTCAGACCGGCCGGCGCGCCGAAATGACGCCGGTGTGAACGCCCGCCCAATGCAGGCCGCCGAAGAGACGGGCGTGCTCGATCTTGACGCAGCGGTTCATCACGACGTCGAGCCCGGCCTTGGCCGCGATCTGCGCCGCTTCCTCGTTCATGACGCCGATCTGCTGCCACAGGCATCTGGCGCCGATCGCGATTGCCTGGCGAGCGATCGGCAGCACGTCTTCGGTCTTGCGAAACACGTCGACGATGTCGACCGGCTCGCCGATCGCCTCCAGGCTCGGGTGGCAGCGCTCGCCGAGGATCTCTTCGTAGCGCGGGTTCACCGGGAAGATCCGGTAGCCATGCGCCTGCATGTACTTGGCGGCGAAGAAACTCGGCCGATGCCACTCCGCCGACAGGCCGACGACCGCGATCGTGCGGCTCGAGCGGAGGATGCGGCGCAGTGTGGTGATGTCGTCGGTCATGGCCGTGGTTCGTCGGCACGCACTCGCGCCCAGGGGGTATCGACTGACCTTAACCGAAAGGCCGTCGCCCGGTCAAAAGGCGGTCGCCTCAGGACCCGGCGACGAGCGTGGGGTTGAGACACACGACCGGCAACGACCTTCCTTCTCTGCCCTCCCCAGCCGCCGCAGGTGCCGTCCACCAGTCGGGATGCGCCTCATGCGCCAGCACCGCCCGCTGCATCTGCAACAGCGCGCCGCGGCTCGACAGCAGGCGCAGGCGATCGGCGCCGCTGCAGGCGGCCGGCCCTTCGGCCAGCGCGCGCTCGATTCGCACCGATTCGGCACGCGCCTTGGCGGCGTTGGCGAGCGGGCGTTCGGGCAAGGCGGCGCAGACGCGATCGAGTTGCTCCGGGTCGGCCAGGGCCCGCCCGAATGCATGTGGGGTCGATTCGATCACCGCACCGGCCGCGGCGGCAGCACGCAGGATCGCCGGCACCCGAGTTTCCTCGGGTGTCATGAGGAGCCGGCGCCGCGCCAGCCAGCGACCGACGCTGGCCCGGCTGCCCCACGTCGACAACGGAATCGCGGCGAGCAGGCCGAGGAGGATCGGCGACAGCCACCAGGGGAAGGCCGAGCTGCTGACGACGACCAGCGCGACCCACGCGACCGTGAGGAGCGTGTGCCAGCCGTGACGGGCGGCGGCTTCGCGCCAGGCCGTCGGCGCGTCGTCCCGCGGCGGCGATTTCCAGTCGAGTCGCCAGCCGGTGACCGCCGCCAGCACGAACTGGGTATGGAAGACCATCCGCACCGGCGCGAGCAGCAGCGAATGCAGGAACTCGATCAAGGCGCTGACCAGCAGCCGCGACAGCCCGCCGAACTGACGGGCCTGGCCTCGCAGCACGATGGCGACGAGTGAAAGCACCTTCGGGGCCAGCAGCAGCACCGCCGTCAACCCGAAGAGCGTCAGCATCAGGCGCAGGTTGGCCGTCGGCCAGATCGGAAAGAGCTGGTAGGGCTCCGTGAAATACGTCGGTTCGCGGCCCGCGTGCTGCGCGAACAGCAGGGTCGACAGGAGCAGGAAGGCAAGCCAGAGCGGCGACGACGCATAGGCGAGCACGCCGGTGAGAAACGTGGTGCGGTGGACGGGGTGGATGCCGGGCTCGGTCATCAGGCGCGCGTTCTGCAGGTTGCCCTGGCACCAGCGGCGATCCCGCTGCAGTTCGGCGAGGAGGTTGGGAGGCACCTGCTCGTAGCTGCCCTCGACCTCGTCGGCGACCCACACCTTCCAGCCGGCGCGGCGCATGAGCGCAGCCTCGACGAAGTCGTGCGACAGGATGTCGCCGGCGAGATTGCCGCTGCCGTCGATGGGTGCCAGCCCGCAATGCTCGATGAAAGCCGCCGTGCGCAGGATGGCGTTGTGGCCCCAGTAGTGCGACTCGCCGCCCTGCCAGAAGCGCATCCCGGCGGTGAAGAGCGGCCCGTAGGCGCTGGCGCAGAACTGCTGGACCCGGGCATGGAAGGTTTCGTGGCCGAAGGCCTTCGGGGCGGTCTGGATGATGCCGGCGTCGGGCGTGGCCTCCATCAGCCGGACCAGCGTCGTCAGGCAATCGCCCGTCATGACGCTGTCGGCATCGAGGACGATGAAGTAACGATAAGCCCCACCCCAGCGGCGGCAGAAGTCGGCGACATTGCCGGCCTTTCGCTGCACGCGACGCTGCCGCCAGCGGTAGTGGACCCCGATCGACGGCGCCTCGGCATCGGCCCCGCCCGCCAGCCGCCCTGCCAGCGCGCTCCACGCGGCCTGCTCGGCAGCCCGGATGTCGGGGTCGTTGGTGTCGCTGAGCACGAAGACGTCGAAGCCGCCTGCCTCGCCGGTGGACACCAGTGAATCGATGGTCGCGGCGAGGCCGCCGAAGACCGTGGGCACGTGCTCGTTGCAGATCGGCATGACGATGGCCGTGCGCGCCGTGTCGTCGAGCGGCCGCAACGGCCGACGGGCCATGCGGCGCATCAGCGGCCCGCGCCCGACGACCAGCATCCAGGCACCCATCACGCCGGTCCAGAAGCCCGCGGAGATCCAGGCATAGAGGACACCGAACAGGACCAGCAGGCCGCGTTCGGCGAGCGTCGCTCCGCGCTCGGGCAGGATCTCGGCCATCGCTTGGGTGCCGACGATCGCGCCGAGCAAGACCAGCGCCAGCAGCAGCAGGCGGCGCAGTTTCGGCGGCTCGCGCCCGGCCAGTGCGACCGTGTCGGGGCGGCGGCCGAGGCAGCGAGCGAGGAGCCTGCCGACAGGCGATCCGTGCCAGGGCTCGGCGTGCATCGACGTCCGCTGCAAGGGCGGGGTGGCGCAAAGGAGGCTGCCGCTCATGGCTTGGCCGTCTCCGGGGGAACGATGTAACTCCATGTTTCAGTGACCGTCGCTTCTTTTTGTTTCAGGTAGGCGCGCAACTCGACCGGCTTGGCGGCGTCGCGGCGCTTCACACGCAGCGTCAGCCGCCAGGTGTCGGTGACGCGGTTCTTGAAAAGGTTGCGCTCCCGCATCTCGGCGTTGGCGTCGATCCAGATCACGGGCTCGAGTTCAGCGTCCGCCGGCAAGGCGCGCAACGCCGGGCCGTCGAAATCGACCACGTAGTTGACGTCGCTGTCGAGCTGCCGAGTGAAACCGCGGCCTCGACGCGACTGCGCGACCCACCCCTTGTCGCCAGGGGGCGCGCCGCTGTGCTGCCAGCGCAGCCGGTAGGCAAAGTCGAACGCCTTGCCCGGCTGTGGCGGCGTCTGCGGCACCCAGTAGGCGACGATATTGTCGTTGGTCTCGTCAGGCGTCGGGATCTGGACCAGTTCAACCCTACCACTGCCCCACCTTCCGACCGGTTCGACCCATGCACTCGGCCGCTGCCCGTAAAGGGCCTCGGGATCTTCGTAGCTGGCGGGCGCACGGTCACGCTGCATCAGGCCGAAGCCCTTGGGGTCGCGCGTGGCAAAGGAGGTGACGAGAAGGCGGCGTGGATTGATCAGCGGGCGCCATATCCACTCGTCGTCGCCGGCGTGCACGAGCAGCCCGTCCGAATCGTGAACCTCCGGACGAAAGTCGTCACGGCCCGGCTGGTTCTCGCCGAAGACGTACATGCTGGTCAGCGGCGCCAGGCCGAGCTTGGCGATCGGCTCGCGGGCGTAGAGCCTCGCCGCGACGTCGACGACGGTGTCGATGCCGGGCGTCAGGACGAAGCGGTAGGCACCGGCGATCCGCTTCGAATCGAGCAGGGCATAGATGACGAGCGACTTGGCGTTCGCTTTCGGCCGTTCCAGCCAGAACTCGACGAAGCGGGGAAACTCCTCGCCCTGCGGTGACGCCGTGTCGACGGCCAGACCTCGCGCCGACAGGCCGTAGCTCTGCCCCTTGCCCACGGCTCGGAAGTAGCTGGCGCCCTGAAACACGATCACCTCGTCCTTGTAGCCGGGCTTGTTGATCGGAAAGTGGACTCGCAGGCCGTTGAAGCCCAGCCCGCGAAAGTGGCTCGTGTCGAACCGGTTCTTGCCGTAGTCGAAGAGCGCCGGATCGAAGGCCAGCGGTCGCTCGCCATGCGGCTCGACGATGTTGATCCGGATCGGCTCCGGTACGGCGCGACCCTGGTGGAAGAACATCACCTCGAACGGCAGCTTCTCGCCCCGCCAGAGCGCCTTGTCGGCCCGATAGCGGATGTCGCGGTAGGCGTCGTAGTCCAGATCGCGTAGTTCCTGCGGCAACTTGATCACCGGGGCCTGGTACGGCTTCTCGGCCAGAGTACTGGCACGCTGAGCGACGTCGTCGAGGCCGAACGCCACGGCTCCCTGGCCAGGCAGGCCCAGAAAGGCGACGACGAGAAACGCCTTCCACAGGCGGGCAAACGGTTCTGACACGGAGAGGCGGGCTTCGTCGGGGGTAGTCTGGCGTGTACCTAACGCGCCAGAGGCGGCTGCGCCGACACCAGCACGCCATCGGCGTGCCAGGTGCTCGCACGGGCCGCGGAGTCTGGCGAACGGCCACCCAGAGAAACACGCCCCCGTCGTCATTCAGGGGCTCTAGCAAGAGCGAGGCCCGGATGCCGTTCCGCACCGCGTGCGGGCCCCGGCGCGTCCTGGTGTAGGACGGCTCCTAGGCGTGCCGCATGGGGTCAGCAAAGCGTGGGCGCGGGCCGTCTGTCATGCCGGCAATGGCGGGAGCGCGAAGCGTCGCCTCCGCCAAGGCGCGACGCTTCGGCGCCGGCGTCAACCGTGCTTGCGGTCGAAGAACTGCTCGTCCTCGGTCGAGCCCTTCAGCGCGGCGGTCGAGGCATCGCGCTCGATCGTCGTCGTCACGGCGTCGAAATAGCCGGTGCCGACCTCGCGCTGGTGCTTGACCGCCGTGAAGCCCTTGTCGGCGGCAGCAAACTCGGCCTCCTGCAACTCGACGAAGGCGCTCATGCTGTTGCGGGCGTAGCCGTGCGCCAGGTGGAACATCGAGTAGTTGAGGCTGTGGAAGCCCGCCAGCGTGATGAACTGGAACTTGTACCCCATGGCGCCCAGCTCGCGCTGAAACTTGGCGATGGTGGCGTCGTCGAGGTTCTTCTTCCAGTTGAAGCTCGGCGAGCAGTTGTAGGCCAGCAGCTTGCCGGGGTACTTGCGATGGATCGCCTCGGCGAAGGCCTTCGCGTACGCGAGGTCGGGCTTGCCCGTTTCGCACCAGACCATGTCGGCAACGGCCGAGTAGGCCAGGCCGCGCGACACTGCCTGGTCGAGTCCGGGGCGGGTGCGATAGAAGCCCTCGACCGTGCGCTCGCCGGTCAGGAACGACTTGTCGTTGTCGTCGATGTCGCTCGTCACCAGGTCGGCCGCCTCGGCATCGGTGCGAGCGATCACCAGGGTCGGCACGCCCATCACGTCGGCGGCCAGTCGGGCCGCGGTCAGCTTCGCGACGGCCTCGCGCGTCGGCACCAGCACCTTGCCGCCCATGTGGCCGCACTTCTTCACCGAGGCGAGCTGGTCTTCGAAGTGGACGCCGGCGGCGCCGGCTTCGATCATCGATTTCATCAGCTCGAACGCGTTGAGGACGCCGCCGAAGCCGGCCTCGGCGTCGGCGACGATCGGCGCGAAGAAGTCGATCTCGTCACCGCCCTCGGACCACTGGATCTGGTCGGCCCGGGTGAAGGTGTTGTTGATGCGCTTGACGACGAGCGGAACCGAATTCGCGGGGTAGAGCGACTGGTCGGGATACATCTCGCCGGCCATGTTGGCGTCGCCAGCGACCTGCCAGCCCGACAGGTAGATCGCCTTCAGCCCGGCCTTGACCTGCTGCAGCGCCTGATTGCCGGTGAGCGCGCCGAGCGTGTTGACGAAGGGCTCGCTGTTGACGAGGTTCCAGAGCTTTTCGGCACCGCGGCGCGCCAGCGTGTGCTCGACGACGACTGATCCGCGCAGGCGGATGACATCGGCGGCAGCGTACGAGCGCGTGATCCCTTTCCAGCGCGGGTGGCTCGCCCATTCCTTGTCGAGGGCGGCGGCGAGCTGATCGCGGGTCGGTGCTTGCATGTCGGATTCTCCTTTTGGGGTGCGGAACAGGTCTCAGGATAGGGGCGAGCCGTCTCACTCGTAGCGTCACCGGTAGAAAATGTGAAACTGAATATTTGAATGTCGACAAGCACTTAGCCATCTATTTCGCATTGTGATCATTGTTTCTTCACGATGAGAAATTTTGCGGCAGCGCAGCAGACGCGACTTTCGCATCATGGAATCACGATTTTCCGATGTGAGAATCACCGCACCGCCGGACTTCTTCTAGACTGACGGTTTAGGCCCGCGCGGCCCGCGCCGGCTCTCGAAGGAGCGACCATGCACAAAGATCTCAATCCCGCCGCCGCGCCGGCAACGATGTCTGGGCCGACCACCCCGGCGCCGCAGAGCCTCGAGGCGTTCTGGATGCCGTTCACGGCCAGCCGGCAGTTCAAGAAGGCGCCGCGGCTGCTTGCCAAGGCCAAGGACATGCACTACTGGACGCCCGAAGGCCGCCAGGTGCTCGACGCGGTGGCCGGCCTCTGGTGTGTCAACGCGGGCCACGCGCGACCGAAGATCGTCCGCGCAATCGCCGAGCAGGCCGAGGAGATGGATTTCGCGCCGCCGTTCAACATCGCGCATCCGAAGTCGTTCGAGCTCGCCGAGAAGCTGATCAAGATCACGCCGCCCGGCCTCGACAAGGTGTTCTTCACCAACTCGGGCTCGGAGGCGGTGGAGACGGCGCTGAAGATGGCGATCGCCTACCACCGCGCCCGCGGTGAAGGCCAGCGCACCCGCCTGATCGGCCGCGAGCGCGGCTACCACGGCGTCAATTTCGGCGGCATCTCCGTCGGCGGCATCGCGGGCAACCGGAAGAGCTTCGGCACCATGGTCGGCGGTGTCGACCACCTGCGCCACACCCACGACCTGCAGAAGAATGCCTTCTCGCGAGGCATGCCCGACCACGGCGCCGAGCTCGCCGACGATCTGGAGCGTGCCGTTGCGCTGCACGACGCCTCGACGATCGCCGCCGTCATTGTCGAACCCGTGGCCGGCTCGACGGGCGTGCTCATTCCGCCGAAGGGCTACCTCGAACGCCTGCGCGCGATTTGCGACAAGCACGGCATCCTGCTCATCTTCGACGAGGTGATCACCGGATTCGGCCGCCTCGGCTCGCCGTTCGCTGCGACCCACTTCGGCGTCACGCCCGACCTGATGACGGCTGCCAAGGGAATCACCAACGGCTGCGTGCCGATGGGGGCGGTCTTCGCCCGCTCGGCGATCCACGACGTATTCATGACGGGCCCGGAGCACGTCATCGAGTTTCCGCACGGCTACACCTACTCGGCGCATCCGCTCGCCTGCGCAGCCTCGCTGGCGACGCTGGAGACCTACGCTGACGAAGGGCTCCTGACCCGCGCGGCCAAGATGGCGCCGGCCTTCGAGCACGCCGTGCATTCGCTCGACGAGTCGCCGCACGTGATCGACGTCCGCAACATCGGCCTCGTCGGCGCGATCGAGCTCGGGTCGATCGCGGGGGCACCGGGCAAGCGCGGCTTCGACGTCATGGTGAAGTGCTTCGAGCGCGGCGTCCTGGTACGCTCCACCGGCGACATCATCGCCTTGTCGCCGCCCCTGATCGTCGAGGAATCGCACATCGACCAGGCCATCAGCACGATCGCCGACGTCCTCAAGACGACCGCCTGAACTGACCGTCCGCGGGGCCGGCTGGCGCCGCGCGACGCGGCAGCGCCGGCATCGGGTCACGTAGCTGGGCGCGCCGCCCGATCGAGTCGACAATCGCCGGCTTGCCCGCCGCGCCGGGTTGCCCTGCCGTTCACGATGAGCGCCGACGCCTTTCTGCAGATCCGCCACGTCGTCAAGGACTTCGACGGCCACATGGCCGTCGACGACGTCTCGATCGACATCGCCAAGGGCGAGGTCTTCGCCCTTCTCGGCTCGTCGGGCTGCGGGAAAACGACGCTCCTGCGCATGCTCGCCGGCTTCGAGACCCCGACTTCGGGCACGATCACGCTCGACGGTCGAGATCTGGCGGGGCTGCCACCCTATGCGCGGCCGATGAACATGATGTTCCAGAGCTATGCACTCTTCCCGCATCTCTCGGTCGCCGACAACATCGCCTTCGGCCTCAGGCGCGACCGACTGCCAGCTGCGGAAATCGCCAGCCGGGTCGAAGCGATGCTCAAGCTCGTGCAGCTCACCGGCTACGCCGGGCGGAAGCCTCATCAGCTTTCGGGTGGGCAGCAGCAGCGCGTCGCGCTGGCGCGCAGCCTGGCCAAGCGGCCTCAGCTGCTGCTGCTCGACGAGCCGCTCGGCGCCCTCGACCGGAAGCTTCGCGAGGAAACCCAGATCGAGCTCGCCAGCATCATTCACGATGTCGGCGTCACGTGCGTCATGGTCACCCACGACCAGGAAGAGGCGATGACGATGGCGACGCGCATCGCCGTCATGAACGCAGGCCGCTTCCTGCAGGTCGGCAGGCCCGCCGACATCTACGAGACGCCGGCGACCCGGTTCGTCGCCGACTTCATCGGCAACGTCAACCTCATGGACGGCACGGTGGTCGAGGACGAGGCCGACCATGTCGTCGTCGACTGCGGCGATGTCCGCCACCTTATCGGCCACGGCATCGCCGGCTCGCTCGGCATGAAGGTCACCGTGGCCGTCAGGCCCGAGAAGATCCATCTCGGAAGCGGACGGCCTGGCGGCGTCGACGCCGCCGCGGCGTCCGCCAATACCGTGTGCGGTACGGTCAAGGAGGTTGCCTATTTCGGCAGCTTCACGCTGTACCACCTGCAGCTTCCGGGTGGCCGCATCCTCAAGGTCAGCCAATCGAACGCCGAGCGCCTGGCTGGCGACCCGCTCATCTGGGACGACGAAGCGTGGGCGAGCTGGTCGCCGCTCTCGCAGGTGGTGCTGACCGAGTGATGCGCGCCCTGCGACGCACGATCCTGCGCGGCCGCACTGCGGTGATCGGCATTCCCTTCGCCTGGCTGCTGGTCTTCTTCCTGCTGCCCTTTATCGTCGTCGCCCGGATCAGCGTCTCGGAGATGCAGGCGACGTCCGTGAGCGACATCGTCACCTGGCGCGACGGCGCCATCGCTTTCAACCTTCGCTTCGGCAACTACCTGCTGCTGCTTCGCGACGATCTCTACTTCAGCACCTACGTCGCCAGCCTCAAGTACGCGGCGGTGACGACGGTGCTTTGCCTGGGCATCGGCTACCCGTTCGCCTACTTCATGGCGCGGGCCAGGCGCACCGTGCAGCCGGCCCTGCTGATGCTCGTCATGCTGCCCTTCTGGACCTCGTTCCTTCTTCGCGTCTATGCCTGGAAGGCGCTGCTGACGGAAAAGGGCCTCGCCGCCGAGGCCATCGAGGCGCTCGGGCTCGACCGCCTTCTCGCCGCCGCCGGCATGATCCCCGGGCCGGGCCAGCTGATGAACACGCCCTTCTCGCTCGTCCTCGGCATGACCTACACCTACCTGCCGTTCATGATCCTGCCGCTTTACGCCAACCTGGCGAAGATGGACCTGCACCTGCTCGAGGCGGCCGCCGATCTGGGCGCGTCGGCGTGGACGGCGTTCTGGACGGTGACGGTTCCGCTGTCGCGCGCCGGCATCATTGCCGGCGCGATGTTGGTCTTCATTCCGTGCGTCGGCGAGTACGTGATCCCCGAGCTTCTCGGCGGCCCGCAGACGCAGATGATCGGTCGCACGCTCTGGGACGAGTTCTTCAGCAACAACGACTGGCCGATGGCCTGCGCCGTCGCGGTGACCATGATCCTGCTGGTGATCGTGCCGATCGCCGTGTTCAGCCGCTACCAGGGCGAAGCGGCGGAGCGGCGGGGCGTATGAGTGCCGGCGCAGCCTCTGCGGCCCACCTGAACCGCTGGTTCGCCCGCGCCTGGCTCGGCTTCGGCTACGCCTTTCTCTACGTGCCGATCATCGCACTCGTCGTCTACTCGTTCAACGATTCGCTGATCGTCAACGTCTGGCACGGCTTCACGCTCAAGTGGTATGGCGCCCTCGCCCGCGACGGCGAGCTGCTGGCCGGCCTCGCCCTGTCGCTGAAGATCGCCTTCGCGACCGCGTGCGCGTCGGTCGTCCTCGGCACGTTGGCAGCCTTCGCGATGACGCGCTACCGACGCTTCTTCGGCCGCACCTTGTTCGCCGGCATGGTCGCGGCGCCGCTGGTGATGCCCGAGGTCATCATCGGGCTGTCGCTGCTCCTGATGCTGGTCTCGCTGCAACGCGCCACCGAAGCCCTCTTCGGCATCGGCATTCCGGAGCGCGGCATGCTGACGATCTGGATGGGCCACCTGCTGCTCGGCCTGGCCTACGCGACCGTAGTCGTCCGGGCCCGCCTGCAGTCGCTCAACCCGCAGCTCGAGGAAGCGGCCATGGACCTCGTCGCCCGGCCCTGGCAGGTGATCTGGCTCGTCACCCTGCCGACGATCGGCCAGTCACTGGCGTCGGCCTTCCTCCTCACCTTCACGCTGTCGCTCGACGACGTCGTGCTGTCGGCCTTCCTCTCCGGGCCCGGGGCAACGACGCTGCCCCTGGTCATCTTCTCGCGCGCGCGGCTCGGCCTGAACCCGAGCGTCAACGCCGTGGCGACCCTCATCATCGCCGTCGTCGCCGTCGGCGTCGTCGTCGCCAGCCTCCTCATCGCCCGCAGCGAGCGCCGCCGCGCCGCCGACGTCGCGGCGGCGAACCGGGTCGTTGCCGGATGAGCGCCGTGCCCTGGCTGTCGTACCTGGCGCTTGCCGCGGCGATGGCGGTCGTCGGCGCCTACGTCGGCTTCTCGAAGGCGCTGGTGTTCGTCTTTCCGATCCTCGTCCTCGCCTGGCTGCGCTTCGCGATCGCCGCTGTCGTCATGGCGCCCTGGCTGCGCCGGCCGGCAGGCGAGGCCGCGCTCGACCGCCGCAGCCACCGCCTGCTGTTCCTCGAATCCTTCTTCGGCAACTTCCTGTTCTCGATCTGCATGCTGTTCGGCATCGCCCGCAGCTCGGCGCTGGCCGCCGGCGTGATCATGGCGGCGATCCCGGCCGTCGTCGCCGTCTTCTCGTGGCTCCTGCTCGGCGAGCGCATCGGTGCCCGCGTCGGCGCCGGCATCGCCTGCGCGATGGCCGGCATCGCCCTCGTCGCCCTCGCCCGCGACGGCGAGGGCGAGCTGGCGAGCGGCTCGCTCGTCGGCAGCGTGCTTCTGCTCGGCGCCGTCGCCTGCGAGTCGCTCTACGTCGTGATCGGCAAGAAACTCACTGCCGACGTCGGCCCGAAGCGCATCAGCGCGCTCATCAACCTCTGGGGGCTCGTTCTCATGACGCCATTCGCGATCTGGCAGTGGCCGTCGTTCGCCTACGCCTTCATCCCGATGTCGTCGTGGGTGCTGCTCGTCGTCTACGCCATCGCCGCCAGCGTCCTCACCGTCTGGCTGTGGATGACCGGCATGAAGCACGTGCCGGCGGCTTCAGCGGGCGTCTTCACCGTCTTCCTGCCGGTGGCCGCGGCGGCGGTCGGCATCCTCGTCTTCGGCGAGACGTTCAACGCTGTACAGCTGGCGGCCTTCGCGCTGGCCCTGGCCGGCGTGCTGCTCGCCGCCTTTCCCGGCCGGCGCGCCAGCTCCGCGAGCGCGATGCGCTCGCCACCCTAAAGGCAGTCGTCGGTCGGTCAGCGCTTGCGCGCCAGGGTCAGCCCATCACCGATGGGCACGATCGCGATGTCGACCCGGGGATCGGCATGCAGCTTGTCGTTGAGCGCCTGCAGCGCCGCGGTGTCGGCGTCGGCCGCCGGCCGGGCGACCGCGCCGCCCCAGAGGACGTTGTCGATCGCGACCAGGCCGCCCGGGCGCAGCAGCGACAGGCAGCGCTCGAGGTAGGCGTCGTAGCTGCTCTTGTCGGCGTCGATGAAGGCGAAGTCGAAGCTGCCGGCCTGGCCGGCCGCCAGCTGTGCGTCGAGGGTTTCGAGCGCCGGCGCCAGCCGCAGGTCGATCTTCGCGGCGACGCCGGCTTCGGCCCAGAAAGGGCGGCCGACCCGCGTGTAGGCGTCGCTGACGTCGCAGGCGAGCAGGTAGCCGTCGTCGGGCAGCGCCAGAGCGACCGCGAGCGCGCTGTAGCCGGTAAAGACGCCGACCTCGATCGCCCGCCGCGTG
>JBBRFB010000051.1:0-21112 GCA_038225015.1 Burkholderiales bacterium | reverse complement strand
ACCGCGCCGGCCCGAAGACGCAGAGCGCGCTGCTCGAGGCGATGGAGGAGCACCAGGTCACGGTCGAGGGCGAGACCCGGGCGTTGCCCGCGCCCTTTTTCGTCATCGCGACGCAGAACCCGACCGACCAGCTCGGCACCTACCCCCTTCCGGAGTCGCAGCTCGACCGCTTCCTCATGTGCATCACGCTCGGCTACCCGGATCGGCGCAGCGAAAGGGCACTCCTCGCGGGCGCCGACCGACGCCAGGCGATCGGCCTGCTGCGACCGATCATGACGCCCGACGAGCTGCGCGCGACCCAGCACGATGTGCACGCGGTGCACGCCTCGGACGCGCTGCTCGACTACCTGCAGGCGCTGATCCAGGCGACTCGGTCCGGCTCGTGGTTCGTCGCCGGCCTGTCGCCGCGGGCCGGCATCGCCGTGCTGCGCGCGGCACGCGCCCGCGCCCTCCTCGGCGGCCGCGACTACGTGGCGCCCGACGACGTGCAGTACGTGCTGCCGCAGACCATCGCCCACCGCCTGGTGCCGGTGGCCGGCGCCGGGCGCGGCCGCGTCGAGCAGGTGCGGGCGATGGTCGAGGCGGTCGCGCTGCCGTGAATCCGGGCTCGTTCGCGTCGGCCGCCGGCGCCCTCAGCCCGGTGGCGTTCGTGCGCGGCCGGTTCCGCCATTGGCTCGAGCGGCGCCTGAAGCGCAGCGACGTCCAGCTGCTGACGCAGGGCAACATCTACATCCTGCCGACGCGGGCCGGCTGGATGTTCGCGCTGACCCTGCTGGTGCTCATGATCGCCTCGGTGAACTACCAGCTCAACCTCGGCTACGTGCTCACGTTCCTGCTCGCCGGCAGCGGCATCGTCTCGATGCACCACACGCACGCCACGCTGCGCGGCCTGACGCTGCATCTGCGCCCGATGGCGCCGGCCTTTGCCGCCACGCCGGCGGGCCTCGATGTCGTTCTGACGAGCCCGTCGAGCGCGCGCTACGGCATCGGCCTGCGCCTGCTCGACGCGGCCGCGGCCACGCTCGTCTGGACCGACGTGCCCGCCGGCGGCCAGGCGACGACGCATGTCACCTTCGTGCCGCCCCGTCGCGGCCGCCACGCGGCGCCGACGCTGAGCGCGGAGACCCGCTTTCCGCTCGGCCTCTTTCGTGCCTGGACGGTCTGGCGCCCGGCCGCGGAGCTGCTCGTGTATCCCAAGCTCGAGGCACAGCCGCCGCCGCTGCCGGCGGCCCGGGCGATCGCCGGCGGCCCGACCTCGTCTCGTAGCAGCGATGGTGGCGAGATCGAGGGCGTGCGCGCCTACCGGCGCGGCGATCCGATGAAGGTCATTGCCTGGAAGAAGGCGGCGCAGGCGCTAGAGACAGGCGCCGAGCTCGTCAGCCGCGACACCAGCGTGTCGGCACGCCGAGAGCTCTGGCTCGACGAGGAGACGTGCGGCGCCCTGGCGGCGGAGGATCGCCTGTCGCGCCTCGCGGCCTGGGTGATGGCCGCGGCGCGCGTCGAGGTCGAGTACGGCCTGCGGCTGTCGAGCGGCACCGTCGAGCCGGGCGACGGCGAGGGCCAGCGGCTGCGGTGCCTGGAAGCGCTCGCCCTGGCATGAGCGCAGGCGCGGCCCCATGAACGCAGCCGCTGTCGCGGCGGCGGCGTTGCGGCCGCATTGGCCGGGCTGGAGGCGCCTGCCCCGGGAGGCCCGCGACACCCTGTTCCTGCTCGGCGTCATCGGCTGGACGATCCTGCCGCACGTGGCCCACCTGCCGCCCTGGTGCATCGTGCTCGTCGTCTTCGTGCTCGCCTGGCGCGCCCGCCTGGCCGTCGCCAATGCGGCGCTGCCGTCGCGCTGGTGGCTCGTCGCCGTGCTCGGCGCCGCGCTGCTCCTGACGTTGTGGTCGTACCGCACGCTCCTCGGCAAGGAGCCGGGCATCACGCTGGCGGTCGCGCTGATGACCTTGAAGACCCTCGAGCTGCGGGCACGGCGCGACGCCTTCGTCGTCTTCTTCCTCGGCTTCTTCATCGTCCTCACCGACTTCCTTTATTCGCAATCGCTGGCCGTCGCCGCCGCAATGCTGGTCTCGGTGTGGGGCCTGCTCACCGCCCTGGTGCTGGCGCACATGCCGGTCGGCCAGCCCAGCCTCGCGCGCGCCGGCGGCCTGGCGGCGCGCACCGCGCTCTTCGGCGCGCCGATCATGGCGCTGCTGTTCGTGCTGTTTCCGCGCGTGGGGCCGCTCTGGGGCGTGCCGCAGGATGGTATTTCGACCACCGGGCTGTCGAACACGATGACCTTGGGGTCGATGGCGCAGGTCGCGGTCGACGACTCCATCGCCATGCGTCTTCGCTTCACCGGAGCGGTGCCGGCCCAGGGCGCGATGTACTTCCGCGGCCCGGTGCTGACGCAGTTCGACGGGGTGCAGTGGCGCGCCACGGGCCTGCCCTTCGCGCCGCGCTGGACACGGCCGCAGCCAGCACCCGTCGTGCCGCTCGGCGAGCCCGTGCCGTACGAGGCCACGCTCGAGCCGCTGAAGATGGCGACGCTGCCGCTGCTCGAAGCGACGACGACGGCGCCGCAGATCGAGGGCTACCGCATCGTCGAGCGCGAGGACCTGCAGTGGCTGGCCGACCGCCCGATCGTCGAGCGCGTGCGCCTCCACGCCGCGGCCCACACCCGATTCACGCTCGGCGCGGGGCGCCGCGACGACACGGTGGCAGAAAGCACGCCGCTTCCGCCCGGCTACAACCCCCGCACCATCGCCTGGGCCCGGGCGCTGCGCGCCGAGCCGCGGCTGCGCGGCGCATCGGCCAGCCTGCTCGCAGAAGCGGTGCTCGGCCACATCCGCAGCGGCGGCTACAGCTACACGCTCTCGCCGGGCGAATACGGGCGCGACGCCATCGACGAGTTCTGGCTCGATCGCAAGGAAGGCTTCTGCGAGCACTTCGCGGCCTCGTTCGTCGTCGTCATGCGCGCGATGGGGGTGCCCGCGCGCGTCGTCACCGGCTACCAGGGCACCGACCCGATACCGGTCGACGGCTTCTGGGTCGTCCGGCAAAGCTCGGCCCACGCCTGGGCCGAGTTCTGGGAGCCCGGTCGCGGCTGGCTGCGCGCCGATCCGACCGGCGCCGTCGCGCCCGACCGCATCGGCCGCGGCTCGCGGCTCGTGCCGCAGCCCGGCTTCGTCGCCGGGGCCATCGGGACGATGAGCCCGGCGCTGCTCGCCGGGCTGCGCGACGTCTGGGAAACCGTCAACAACCGGTGGAACCAGTGGGTGCTGAACTACTCGCGCGGCCAGCAGCTCGATCTTCTGAAGAACTTCGGCTTTGCGTCGCCGAGCTGGGAAGACCTGACGCTGCTCCTCATCGGCACGCTGAGCACGCTGGCGGTCGCAGGCGCGGTGTGGGCCTGGCTCGACCGGCACCGCGTCGACCCGTGGGTTCGCCAGCTCGAGCGCATCCGGCAGGCGCTGCGCGCCGCCGGCGTCGAGGCGAGGCCGCACGAGACGCCGCGCGCGCTCGCGTCGCGGGTGCGCGAGCACTGGGGCCCGGCGGGCGAGCCGCTGGCGGCGCTGCTCGACACGCTCGAGCGCCAGCGCTACAGCCGAGCCGCCAGCCGCCGCCCCGACGGCGAGCTGACGCGCGCCTTCAGGGCGAGCGCCGGACGGCTACGCGCCGGCGCCGGCCGATAATTCGGCCATGACGTCGCCTTCGTCACTTCGTCGCCGGCTCGTCCTCGCCGCCGCGGCCTGGACGACGCTCGCTGCAAGCACGAGCGCCCTCTCGGCGGGGCGAAGGAAACGGCGGCGCACGACGAAAACCGCTGCGAGCGGGACGGCCGCGCCGGCCGACGACCGCGCGCCGGACGTCGTCACCTACGGCGGGCGCGAGGACGTGACGCGCTTCGCCGATGCCGTCGCCGAACGGCGCGGCCTCGACGCCCGCTGGATCCGCGAGGCGCTGGCTCGCGCCCGGTACCTGCCCAGCGTCGCCCGCTACATCATGCCGCCGCCGGCGGGCACCGCGTAGAACTGGGCCGCCTACCGCGCCCGCTTCGTCGAGCCGTTGCGGATTCGGGCCGGCGTCCAGTTCTGGCGCGCCAATGCGCACTGGCTCGCCAAGGCCGAGGAGGTCTACGGCATCCCCGCGGAGATCATCGTCGGCATCGTGGGCGTGGAGACGATCTACGGTCGACAGATGGGCAACTTTCGCGTCATCGACGCGCTGGCGACGCTGGCCTTCGACTTTCCACCCGGGCGCAAGGACCGCAGCGACTTCTTCCGCGACGAGTTGGAGAACTGGTTCGTTCTCTGCCGCGCCGAGCACGTCGACCCGATGGACTGGACCAGCAGCTACGCCGGCGCCATCGGCATGGCGCAGTTCATGCCGTCGAGCTACAACCGGTACGCGGTCGACTTCGACGCCGACGGCCACGTCGACCTGCACGCCAGCACCGCCGACGTCATCGGCAGTGTCGCCAACTACCTGGCCGAGTTCGGTTGGAAACCGGGGCTGCCGGTCCGCTTCGACGTCAAGGCCCCCACCGACACCAGCGACCGCGCCGCGCTGCTCGCGCCCGACATCGTGCCCAGCTTCAGCGCCGCCGAGATGGCCGCGCGCGGCGCCAGCCTGGAACCCGCCGCGTTCGGCAGCGACGACGCCCTGGCGCTGGTCGAGCTGCAGAACGGCGACGCGGCGCCGAGCTACGTCGCCGGCACCGCCAACTTCTACGCCATCACCCGCTACAACTGGTCGAGCTATTACGCGATGGCGGTGGTCGAGCTCGGTGAGGCGGTTCGGCGCGAGGTCGAGCGCGCAGCACCGTCGCGCTGAGTGTCAACGGCGTGCTCCATCGGCACGCGGTCGCAATGCGATCCGTCCTTCGGCGTGCCTAACGCTCCACGCAAAGGCGCTATCGAATGACGGCGCGTGGCCCCGAACGACACGCGGCTAGCCCGCCGTAGACGTTGGCCGGTAATGAAGGATGTCTTGCCGGTTTCTGTAGAGAGGAGCCCGATTCGCCCCCCCGTCGTAGTCGCCGACAGCCCCCTCCTCTGTCGAATAGATCTCGAAGCCGCCGCCGGCCTTGGGCACCCGCCAGCGCTGGATGCCCCCGTCGAGGACCTGGAACGGGCGTTCGGCGAGATTGTTGGCGGTCAATCGCGACCCGGGTGGCGAGCGGTCGTCGAAGTATTCCGGGGTGCAGAACTCGCAGACCTCGATCCCGTCGATGGCGTAGGTCGTGGCCTGGCACGGGTCGCAGATCTCGACGAAGTAGTCGACCTCCCCCTGCCCGGCGATCGGCGACGGGTGGCGGACCCATTGGTCGAGTTTCGGATTGCGCGCGGTCTCCAGCATTTCATGGCTGACCGTGCGGGTCCAGTGATCGGTCAGCTGGACGATCGCAAGGACCTTGTTTCCGATCTGGCGATGTGCCCCGGTGAGCCCGGACAGTTCCGCCGCGAACTTGCGCGGGTCGTCCGAGACGTAGATCCGATAGCCCGAATCGTCATCCCCGTCGGGGGTGGCGGCCTCGATGCGGGCGTCGATTCCCCAGGCGGTTTGGAGCTGCCGCAACTGCTTGTTCAGCGCGTCGCATACCGTCGACAGCGCCGGGTCGGGCTCGCTGGCGCATCTCCAGAGCAGCGCCATCTTGATGGGTTCGGCCATGGTGCTTCTCCTAGGCCCGACCGCGATAGGCGTTGCCTTCGCCGCCGCCCTCGAAGTTCTTGTCCAGCAGGTCGTTCAGTGCATCCACAGCTGTCTTCACGTTCTGAATCTCCTGCGAGACCGCCGTGCGAAATTGTGCTGTCATGTCGTCACCGGATGCGAGCGGATAGGCGTCAACCTCGGCGCGCATCGCGTCGAGCGTCGCCTGCAACGCTCGGCATTGGGCACCGAGAACCGTGGCCTGTTGCTTCAAGGTGGGATCGGACATGGCATGACTCCTTATGGCAGGAAAACGTCGCTTGGGCCGAGCGACAGCGGGGGCGCCGAACCGGCGCGCAGGTGATTTCGTCTGGCAACGACACTCGCCAGGAGGGGGGCATCGGGCCCGAAGTGCTCGCGCAGTACCGGAATCGCGGCGTCGAAGATGGCCATGGCGCGAGCCCGGTGCCCGAGGGCCTCTTCCGAAGCGGCTTGGTTAAGGCGATAGACGGTGATGAGCGAGTGAGCGCTCCCGAGTTCGTGACTCAACCGCTCGTCCGCAGCGCGCAGGCGCTGCAAGGCCTCGTCGTGCGCCCCTAGCCGCTGCAGCGCAATGGCCGACTCGAGATCGCGTTGCGCCAGCGGCAAGGGCTCGAGGCTCGACGGCAGATCCTTCAAGTAGGCCTCCACCCGGTCGCGGGCCGCCGGGGGCGGCCCCTCGAACATGGCGGCCTCGGCGACCGCCAGAATGGCCGCGGTCACGATATAGGCCGGCAGCGCGCGCGGGCCGTGGCCTTGGGCGATGTCCGACAGACGCGAAAGGAGCGATGGCGACTCCGCGAGGCGCTCAGTGGCGCGAAGGATCCGACAAGCAATGATCAACGCTTCGGCCTGTCGCACCGGACTGCGCGCGCCGTTCGCCGCCTCCACCAGGGCTGGCAGAAATTCCGCGGCTTGCGCGGGCGCGCCTGTGCGCAGATACGCTGTAGCAAGCAAATGCCGAAGCAAAAAGCAGTTCTCGATCTTGGCGCCAAGCAGTCGATCGCATTCAATCAATGCCTTCTTCGCCGTGTCGATAGCTAAAGCGGGCCAGCCGCTCACGTCCTGAAGCTTTGCGCGCTGCAACTGCAGATTGATGATGTCGTTGGCCGGAAGTTCGGGCAACCCGGCCGCAGCCTTTTCGGCCCCGTCCAGGTACTCACCAGCCGTTCGATAGTCCCGTCTTTCGCTGGCAATGCTCGCCAGACCGCGCAGCATGTCGACGGTCTGGACATGGTTTTCGCCGTGCGCAGCACGCGCATGTCCGAGGGCCGATTGCATGGCGGCGAAGGCGGCGGCAAGCTGGTCGGAATCGGCCAGGGCCCAGCCGCGAACCTCGTCCTGGCGGGCCCATAGCGCGTGGTCGTCGGGAAAAGCCCGGGCCAGGCTGCCGGTGTCGTTCAGCATGGCCAGAGCCACGTTCGCATCGCCGATGCGCGCCTGGATGTCGGCCAGTTCGATCCGTGCCGAGATCATCGACCTCGTGTCGCCTGCCTCGCGAAAGGCCTCGGCGGCCGACGCCCAGGTTTCCGAAGCGCCGACGAGATCGCCCAGACGCTGCTCGACCACCCCGATCTGGCTTAGGACGTCGCCCCGCAACGACGGCAAGCTCTTGAACGAGGTCGCGGCGCGCGCCTTGCCGGCGGCCAGGATGTCGCGGGCCGACACGTCGACGCCATGCGCCTGGTTCGGATCCGCACGCGTGAACATGTCGAGCACGTAGTCTCTCGACGCGACCGCGCGGTTGCGTTGGCCGCTGGCTTCGATCGCCATGGCCACGGCAACGCCTGCCGCCACCAACACCGCGGCCGTCGACAGACCCGCTGTCGCCACAAGGAGTCTGTGCCGCCGAATGAACTTCAGCGAGCGATCGACCACGCCCGGCGTCGATGCCGCGACCGGTCGCTCCTCCAGGAAGCGGTCGAGGTCGGCGCGGAGCGACTCGACCGACGGGTAACGGCGGGCGAGGTCGCGCTCAATTGCCTTCGCGGTGATCGCCTCGAGGTCGCCACGCAGCGCTCGGCGTAGCGCCGGCGGTGTCGTGCCGCGCAGCTCGGCGTCAGCCGGCGCGAGTGGCGCTCGCGACAACCGCCTCGGCTCGTCCTCGAGCACCCGCCGCTGAAGTTCGTTCGCAGTCGCGGAGCCGTCGTCGAATGGCCTGACGCCGCACAGCAGCTCGTACAGGATGACCCCGAGCGAATGGACGTCGCACGCGGTCGTCAGCGGGCGGCCGAGCAACTGCTCAGGGCTGGCATAGGCGACCGTCAGGGGACGACCGCCCCGAACGGTCAACTCGGTCTCGTCGATCGGACCGTGCGCGGGGTCAGCCAGCTTCGCGATGCCGAAATCGAGCAGGCGAACCTGTCCGCCGGCGGTGACCAGGATGTTCGACGGCTTGAGGTCCCGGTGCACGACGAGGTTGCGATGCGCATGCTCGACGGCGAGCAGGACCTGGCGGAAGACCTCGATGCGCTTGCGGACCGGCAGCCGGTGTCGGTCGCACCACGCCGCGAGGCCTTCGCCCTCGACATACTCGAGCGCGAGCCACGGCTGCCCCGACGGCGTCACGCCAGCGTCGTGCAAAGGGGCGATGAGTGGGTGGCTGAGCGAAGCGAGGATGTCGCGCTCGCGTCGGAACCGCTCGACGAACGTCTCCCGCTGGTCGCGCGCGGGATGGTTGAAGAGCAGCTTGATGGCGACCTGCCGCTCGAACGCGCCGTCGCAACGCTCGGCGAGCCAGACCTCGGCCATGCCGCCCGAGCCGATGTGGCGCAGGAGGCGGTAGGCGCCGATCCGGCTGCCTTCGTCCCAGTCGGTCTCGAGCACGCTCGGGCGCGCATCGATCAGCGGCAGCGCCGAGAGAAATTCGACGCGCGTCGCCTCCTCGTTGGCCTCGAGCATGCGCTCGAGCTGCGGCAGCAGCCGATGACGCTCGACGCGCAACTCGGCCAGCCACGCGGCGAGCCCGGCAGCGTCGAGCGAGTCGGCGCGCTCGTACAGCGTGGAAAGCTCCTGCCAGTCGCCGACCGTATCGCGGATCATGGGTCTGCCGTCTGGGGTGGGGGCCGAAGAATAGGCTGCGGCCCGCGGCCGATCAAGCGAATTCGCTGGTGAAGCGCGGCCATGGCATCGGCAACAGGCTCTGCGCCGCCACCCGACTGATCGGCATCAGCGTGGCGTCACCCCTGACCCGGGCTCGTCGACGACTGGCGCGCGAAGAGTCCCCGTCATGGCAGTCGGCTGGCCGTTCGTGCGCGGATGCGAAGCGCTGGCGATCTGCCTGTCGGGTCGCGCCGACGAGCCGATTCCCAATCGGAGCCCGCCGATGAGCACCGCTACAGCGAACCCGTAGGCCACCCATACGACGACGGTATAGAGCGAGTAGCGTGCGAGTGCGGCGCGATCGCCGAAGTTCAGTGGAACAGACATGGCAAGAGTCTCCGTAGGTAGTGAATGTCAGTACGCGAGCGAAAGGCGAAAGCGGACACGCTCCTGCCGGGCAACCCAGCGATGTGCAAGCGAGCGCTCGTTGGACGGCGGGCCGAACACCAGAAGGGCGACTGCATTCAGCGAGACCGCCGCGGCGTCGCCCGTCGGTTGCGCTCATCACCGGACAGCCCAGGCGAAAGACCCGATCCGAACCCTTGGGCGGCATGGAACGAAATCATCGCGGTCTTCTTGCGGCACCGAGCGGCGCTCATCGCGAACCGTTCGCGGCGTTGAGGGGAAGACGACGTGCCGTGCGGCGACCCGACAGCACCGGCTGCGGCCGGACCGGAATTGCTGGACGCAGTGTCGGCGGGCGGCTACGCTGCTCCGGTGTCTGCCGATCCCTTCTCCTCAAAGAGCTTGCCGCCCATCACCCGGCTGCTTCAACAGGCGGCCGAAGGCGACCGGGCCGCGCTCGACCAGGTCTATTCGTCGCTGTATCCGGAGCTCAAGCGCGTGGCGCGCTCGCGACTGCGCCAGCAGGGGCGCGGGGACAGCATGGGCACGACCACGCTGCTGCACGAGAGCTTCATCCGGCTTGTCCACGCCTCGAACCTGCGCCTGCAGGACCGGCGCCACTTCTTCGCCTACGCCGCGCGAACGATGCGCCACATCATCATCGACAGCGCGCGTGAGCATCTGGCCGATCGCCGGGGTGGCGGGGCGCTGCACGAGACGCTAGGCGGCGATGCTGCCCTGCAAGTGGCCGACACCGGCACGAGCGAGGAACTGATCCGCGTCAGCGAGGCATTGCTCGATCTGGAACAGGTCGATCCGGATCTCGCCGAGCTCGTCGACATGCGCTATTTCGGCGGCTACACCGAAAGCGAGATCGCCGAGCTGCAGGAGGTCACCGAGCGCACGGTTCGCCGCCGCTGGAACAAGGCGCGGGCCTGGCTGTACATGGCCCTCAACGACTCGCCCTCGGCCGCAGCCGCAGGCGGCGACTGAGGGCAGGCGCCGGAGGTCGTTCGCGGGCGCGCCAGCGGCGTCGCGCGCCGCCGCTGCGCTCAAGGCCCGTAGGCAGCCACCGACGCGCCGGGCTCCTCGAGCGTCGCGGACCCGCCCATCGTGCCGACGACGGAGTGATCGAAGCGCTCGGCAATGCGTGGCGAGGCGGCGTGCCGCGCGGGTGCTGGTCGGTCTCGCGCCGTCATCGGCGACGGGCTCGATGCCATGTGGTGCTCGACCTGCGCGGCCGCCCCGAGCCGCAGCCCGACGGCCGCACCGATCGCCAGCCCGACCAGCACGGCGCCGGTGACCCACGCCACCGAGAGGAAACCTGCCGCGCCGACGTCCTTGCCTTGCATCCTGTCCATGTCCGTCTCCCGTTCGTTGCCAAGAAGCGAGCAACGAAACGTTCGCCGCTCGTCCGGTCATACGGAAGGACGAGCCAGGACAGGACAGCAGCAACCCCGGCGTTCGTTCCCGCCTGCTAGACGAGGTGCAGCGGCATCGCGCTCCATGCCAACGCGGCGCCGCCCGGCAGGGCCGACAAGCATCCTTCCGGCAGGGCCAGCCAACGACCCGACGGGGCGCTGCCAGCGGCGGAGCCCAGGTCGCTCTGGCAGTAGCCGTCTATCCAGTCGTCGAGCGGGGCGTCGGCCGGCCAGCCTTCATGCACCTCGCAGCCGCGGTGCAGTTCCCAGCTCGAGTCGAACCAGCCCGGCCCGCGGTGCGGGTCGCTGTTCGGTCGCGGCGCGAAGTTGTTCGCAACGAGTGCGAGATCGGGGGCGAGGTCGGGGGCGAAGGTGGCGGGCATGGGCAGGCTCCGTGGCGATGTCGCGAGTCTTCCGCCATGCCCCGCGCGCGGCCATCCCGCCGACGGCTGGAACCGGTGCGGTCGACCCGCCCCTTCGCGAAGGCCCGCCGACGGGGGTGCGCCGCCCGCCCGGTAGCGCGCGACGTCTACCGAGGAATCACGCTGACGCCGACCGCCATCGACTGGCCGCGGCCGCCGAGGATCACGCCGCGCAGCGGCACGACGTCGGCGAAGTCGCAGCCCCAGGCCAGCGTGATGTAGCGCTGGTCGGCGACGTGGTCGTTGGTCGGATCGAACTCGACCCAGCCGTGCGCTGGCGAATAGGCGGCGACCCAGGCATGGGAGGCGTCGGTACCGAGAAGGCGGGGCCGACCCGGCGGCGGGTCGGTGAGCAGGTAGCCGGAAACGTAGCGCGCCGGCAGGTCCTGCATGCGCAGGCAGGCGAGCATCACGTGGGCGAAGTCCTGGCAGACGCCGCTGCGCTGGGCGAGAACCTCGTCGACCAACGTCGTCACCGTCGTCGCGCCGGGCACGAAGGCGAAGTCGGCGTGGATCCGGTGCATCAGGTCGGTGACGGCGTCGAGCCAGTCGCGATCGGGCGGGAAGCTGGCGGCAGCGTAGGTGCGTGCCGGCTCCGACCAGGGGACGAGGGCGCTCGGCTCGCTCATGCGCACGGGCGCGAGACGGTCCTGCGCCGGATCGCCGCGAAGCGAGCGGACGACCGCGCTCCACGGCAGCGCGTCGGCATCACGCGTCGGCCGCGGCAGCACCTCGACGTCGCAGGCCATCACGACCCGCAACAAGACATGCGGGCTGTGCACGCTGAAGTGGGTGACGACGTTGCCGAACGAGTCGGTCTCGTCGTGGCGCTCGTGCGCCTCCGGCTCGACCCGCAGGTCGTGCGCGAGAACGCGCTGCCACGGCAGCTGGCGCGGCGTCAGGTGCGCCAGCTGCCACGACTGCGAGACGGCGACGCGGTAGGCATAGCGGGTCTCGTGCTCGACGCGATAGCAGGCCACGGCCGGGTTCGTCGCCTCGCCCGTTGCCGGTTCGGCCGGCAGCGGTTTGCTCGAGGCCGGCTCGCCCGAGTTGCGCGCGCTCATGCCGACGTGCTCATGCCGCCAGCGACAGCGCGCTGCGCGGCACAGCGTGGGAGAAGAACTTCATCGAGAGCGCGTCGGAGACGGCGTAGGCGGCCCGTTGCAGCTGCTCGATCACAGCGGCGAGGGCTTCGCTCTCCGGCCGAAGGTCGGCGGGCGTCAGCGCCAGCAGCGCCGCATGCGCGGGCCCCAGCACACCGCTCGCGAAAGGGCCGTGCGCCGCCTCGAGCTTGGCGATGTACTCCGACAGACCCTTGGCCTGGAACGCGAGCGAGCGCGGATTGGCGACGTCGCTCACCAGCATGTCGAGCACCGGCAACCACTCCGGCGCGGCCAGATAGCGCGAGCGATAGGTCACGCTCGAATCGGCGAGGTCGAGCAGCCAGTCGAGGCCGTGGCTGCGCCCCTCGTCCGTTGCGACCTCCAGGGCGCTGCACATCGTCGCCAGCCGCTCGACGCGGCGGCCGAGCGAGAGGAAGCGCCAGCCGATGCCCCGGGTCATGCCGTCGAGCACGAACCCGGAGAGCGTCATCAGGGCGGTGACGGCCCGGTCGAGCCAGACGAGGGTGAGCGGCATCGACGGCTGGCGCTGGAACACCGGGTCGCCGATCAGTCGATTGAGGGTTCGCCAGTGGTCGGCCGACATGCGGTCGCGCAGGTTGAAGGCGACGCGCGACAGCTGGCCGAGGCGGTGGCTCAACGCCCGCTCCGGATCGGTCGCCGCCCGGCGCAGGCGCCGCGCCGGGTCGCGCATCGACTCGATGACGCCCAGGCGCCGCGCCAGCACCTGCGCCGGCGATATGCCGCCGCCGCGATCGGTGCGCTCGTCGAGCGCCTCCCCGAGGGCGACGCGGAGCAGCCGCGCCGTCGCGTCGCAGCGCTCGCCGTAGCGTCCGAACCAGAACAGGTTCTCGGCGGCGCGCGAGGCCAGCGTTGCATCGGCGTGGACGAGCTGATCGGCGTCGACGGTGGTCGACAGCAGCGAGAACGACGCGTTGACCGGACCGTCGGTGAGCACCCAGGTGTCCTTGGAGCGGCCACCCCGCTGCATGGCGATGACGCGCGAATCGAAGTCGCCGGCAACCCGGGTCAGGCCGCCCGGCATCACCCGCCAGCCGCTCGGCGTCGCCACCGCGAAGACGCGCAGGCCGACCGTGCGCGCCGAAAAGCCCTGCCCCGAGCGCTCGAGCACGGGTGCCTCGGAGACCCGGACCCATTCCTGGGCCACGTAGTGCTGGGGCCGCACCGCGATCCGGTCGTGCAGTGCCTGGCGCTCGTCGGCCGAGAGGTCCTCGACGACGATCGGTCGCTCGTTGGCGGAGCGCTCGAGCGGCTTGATGATGAGTCGCTCGGGGTGCTGCCAGGCGTCGTCGAGCGCCGCCGGCTCGCCCAGCCACCAGGTGGCGACGGAAGGCAGCTTCAGCGGCTCGCCGAGCAGCTCGTTGGCAAGGCCCGGCAGGTAGCCGAGCAGCGCGCCCGATTCGAGCACGCCGGAGCCGAGCGCGTTGGCGAGCAGCACGGTGCCGTGGCGGGCGCAGTCGGTGAGGCCGGCGACGCCGAGCGCCGACTCGGAGCGTAGCTCGAGCGGGTCGCAGTAGTCGTCGTCCTGGCGGCGGACGATGACATGCACGCGCTCGAGCCCGGCGATCGTCTTCAGCCAGACGCGGCCGCCGCGCACCGTGAGATCGTTCCCCTCGACCAGCGTGAAGCCGAGGTAGCGGGCGAGCAGCGCATGCTCGAAATAGGTCTCGTTGTACGGGCCCGGCGTGAGCAGGACGATGCGGGTCGAGCCATCGCCGCGCGGCGCCCAGCGCCGCAGCGAGGTGCGCAGCGCCTCGAAGAACGACGCCAGGTGCTGCACCGGCAGCTCGCGGAACAGGCGCGGAAAGACGCGCGAGACGACGAGCCGGTTCTCCAGCGCGTAGCCCGACCCCGACGGCGCCTGCGTCCGGTCGCTCACCACCCACCATTGCCCGTCGGGCGAGCGCGCGAGGTCGGCCGCGTACTGGAAGAGATGGCGTCCGCCCGCCGGCTTGATGCCCTGCGCGGGGTGCAGGAAGCCGCGGTGGCCGAACACCACGGGCGGCGGAATGGCGCCGCGGCGGAGCAGCCGTTGCGGGCCGTAGATGTCGCCGAGGACGCGGTCGAGCAGCTCGGCCCGCTGCTCGACGCCGGCCTCGATCTGCTGCCACTCGCCCGCGGGCAGCACCAGAGGCAGCGGATCGACCTCCCAGGGTCGGTGCGCGCCCATGGCGTCGTCGTAGACGTTGTAGGTGACACCCTGCTCGCGAATCTGCCGTTCGGTCAGCGCGAGCGTCTCCCTGACCTCGCGTTCGCCGCGCGCCTCGACCACGCGCATGAAATCGGCCCAGTGCGGCCGCGGTTCGCCGTCGGCCGCGAGCAGCTCGTCGTAGCGGTCGGCCGGCGACGCGTAGCCGGCCAGCAGCGGATGCGTCGGCGAACCGGCAGCGTCGCTCAACGGCGTCAGCCCGCCGGACGCCGCAGATCGAGCGTGCGCGGAAAGTCCGGGTTGGGCGTTTCCGCAGGCACGACGACGGGGCCCGGCGTGTGCCCGGTGCGGAAGAAGCGGGCCAGGCGACGCGCCTCGGCCTCGTAGGCGTTGACGGGAAAGGTCGTGTAGTTGATGCCGCCCGGGTGGGCGACGTGGTACTGGCAGCCGCCGAGCGAGCGGCCCACCGCCGTGTCGACGAGATCGAATACCAGTGGCACGTGGGCATCGATCGTCGGGTGCAGCGACGACGGTGCCCGCCAGGCGCGGTAGCGCACCGCACCGACCTGCTGGCCGACGGTGTCGGTCGGCTGCAAGGGCACGCGGCGACCGTTGCACGTGAGCACCAGACGCTCGCCGAGGAGGCCCGTGGCCGTGATCTCGATCCGCTCGAGCGTCGAGTCGACGTAGCGCGCGGTGCCGCCGGCGCCGCTCTCTTCCCCGAGCACGTGCCAGGGCTCGAGTGCCATCCGCAGCTCGACCCCGACGCCGGCGGCGGAGAAGTCGCCGAGCAGCGGAAAGCGGAACTCGAGGTGCGGCGCGAACCAGGCGAGCTCGATCGGAAAGCCGAACGCGCGTGTCTCGTCGACCACCTCGCGCAGGTCTTCGCGAAGGAAGTACGGCAGCATGAAGCGGTCGTGCAGCGCCGTGCCCCAGCGCGCCAGCCGTGCCGGCCGATAAGGCTCGGCCCAGAAGCGCGCCACCAGGGCCCGCATGAGCAGTTGCTGGACCAGGCTCATGCGGGCGTGCGGTGGCATCTCGAAGGCCCGCATCTCGAGCAGTCCGAGCCGGCCCGTCGGGCCGTCGGGGGAGTAGAGCTTGTCGATGCAGAACTCGGCGCGGTGCGTGTTCCCGGTGACATCGATGAGCAGGTTGCGCAGCAGCCGATCGACGAGCCAGGGCGGGCTCTGCCCGCCGCCGAGGTCGGTGACGCGACGCATCTCGGCGAAGGCCACCTCGATCTCGTACACCGAATCGTCGCGCGCTTCGTCGAGGCGCGGCGCCTGGCTGGTCGGCCCGACGAACATGCCGGAGAAGACGTAGCTGAGCGCCGGGTGGTCGTGCCAGTAGCCGATCATGCTGGCGAGCAGGTCGGGCCGGCGCAGGAAGGGCGAATCGGCGACGGTGGCGCCGCCGAGGACGAAGTGGTTGCCGCCGCCGGTGCCGGCATGGCGGCCGTCGAGCAGGAACTTCTCGGTCGACAGGCGCGTGGCGCGCGCCGCGTCGTAGAGATGGGTCGTCAGCTCGACGAGCTGCGGCCAGCTCGCCACGGGCTGGACGTTGACCTCGATCACGCCCGGGTCGGGCGTGACGCGCAGGAGGACCAGGCGAGGATCCTTCGGCGGCTCGTAGCCTTCGACGACGATCGGCAGGTGCATGTCGCGCGCCGTGCCTTCGACCGCGGCGACGAGATCGAGATAGTCCTCGAGCGCGCCGGTCGGCGGCATGAAGACGTGCAGCCGGCCGTGCCGCGGCTCGGCGCTGATCGCAGTGCGGACGACGAAGCCGGCCGACTCGAAGCGCTCGAGGAGGGCGCTCGGCGCCGTGGTCACCCCGCCGTCGAGCGTGCCGCCAGGCAAGGCATGCTCGTCGTCGTCGTCATCGACCGAGTGCCCGGGATCGGACGGCGGCTCCTCGTGGGAGTGCCATGCCTTGCCCTCTGCGACGTCGGCCGTCGATCCGCCGACGTCACCGTCTTCGCCACCGTCGGCGGCAGGCAGGTCGTCGAATTCCTGCGTCGGATCGGGCGGATGCACCCAGGGCATGTCGGTGTCCCGCGCCCAGGGCAGCGAATCGAGAGGCAGGCGCAAGCCGAGCGGCGAATCGCCCGGCACCAGCAGGCAATGCTGGCCGCGCAGGTACCAGGGGCCCGATCGCCACACCGTCGGCTCGCGCTCGTGGCGGGCGACCGGCAAGGCGTAGCCGACGGGCTGGCCGAGGGCGCCCCCGAAGACGCGGGCCAGGCGCGCGCGCTCGACCGGGTCGGCCAGCCGCGAATCGAGCGGGTCGACGTTGCTCGGCAGCTTGCGTTCGCGCCCGAGGTAGTGCCAGGTGTCCTCGTAGGCGGCAAAGACGTTGCGCCTGGCGACCCGGAGCCGGGTCGCCAGGCGTGTCAGGAACTCGTGCGCGTGCCGGGGCGTCGCGCCGAAGTCGTCGCTCTCCCCGGCGAAGAGCGCCGGGTCACGCCAGATCGCCTCACCGTCCTTGCGCCAGAAGAGATTGAGCGACCAGCGCGGCAGCGGCTCGCCCGGATACCACTTGCCCTGACCGTAGTGCACGAGGCCGCCCTGGCCGTGACGCTCGCGCAGCCTCTCCATGAGCCGGCCACTGAGCAGCCGCTTGGTCGGCCCCATCGCTTCGGTGTTCCACTCGCCGCCCTCGCGATCGTCGACCGAGACGAAGGTCGGCTCGCCGCCCTGCGTGAGGCGGACGTCGTGCCGCTCGAGCGACGCGTCGACCTGGCGGCCGACGGCATCGATTGCCGACCATTGCGCGTCGCTGTACGGCAGGGTCACGCGCGGCGACTCCCAGATCCGCGTCACCGACATGCGGTGCTCGAACGTCGTCTCGCAGGGGTCGAGCGTGCCGCTGATCGGCGCCGCCGACGATGGCGTCGGCGAGCAGGCGAGCGGGATGTGGCCCTCGCCGGCGTAGAGGCCCGAGGTGGGGTCGAGGCCGATCCACCCCGCGCCGGGAAGGTAGACCTCGCACCACGCGTGCAGGTCGGTGAAGTCGATCTCGGTGCCGCTCGGCCCGTCGAGCGACTTGACGTCGCTCTTCAGCTGGATGAGGTAGCCCGACACGAAACGCGCCGCCACGCCGAGGTGACGCAGCAGCTGGACGAGCAGCCAGGCGCTGTCGCGACACGAGCCGCTGGCGGCGACCAGCGTGTGCTCCGGCGTCTGCACGCCGTGCTCGAGCCGGATCAGGTAGGCGATGTCGTGCTGCAGGCGCTGGTTCAGCTCGACGAGAAAGCCGCTGGTTGGCTGTCGACGTCGATCGATGCCTTCGAGATAGCGCTCGAACTGCGGCGTCAGGGGCAGCTTCTGCAGATAGGGGTCGAGCTCGACGAGCAGCTCGGGCTCGTAGGCGCACGGAGAGGTCTCGGCGCTCGGCTCGAGGACGAAGTCGAACGGATTCAGCACCGCCATCTCGGCGACCAGGTCGACCTCGACGCGGAAGTGGGTCAGCGGGTCGGGAAAGACCAGCCGGGCCAGGTAGTTCGACTGCGGGTCCTGCTGCCAGTTGATGAAGTGCTCGGCCGGCTCGACCCGCATCGAGTAGCTGAGGATGCGAGTGCGCGAGTGCGGCGCCGGCCTCAACCGGACGACCTGTGCCCCGAGCTTGATCTGCCGGTCGTAGCGGTAGTCGCTGACATGGTTGAGCGCGACGTGGATGGACATTCAGGGCAATCGATTCATTCGGTTCATTCGGCGACGGGGACGAGGAAATCCCGGCTGATGGCCGCGCCGATGGCGTTCACCCGCTCGAGGAACTGGGTCAGGTAGGCGTGCAGCCCGGTGGCCAGGATCTCGTCGATGCGACCGTACTTCAGATCGGCGTCGAGCCGGCCGGCCAGGCGCAAGGTGTCGTGCGACTGCTCGTTGGCCACGCAGTGCAGGTTCGAGACCACCTCGTGCATGCAGGCGGCGAGCGAGCGCGGCATGTCGCGGCGAAGGACGAGCAGCTCGGCCACCTTCTCCGGCTGGATCACGTTGCGGTACACCTTGCGATAGACCTCGAAGCCGGACACCGAGCGCAGCACCGCCGACCAGTGATAGAAGTCGAACTCGACCTCGGTTCGATGTCCGGCCGCCGGCCAACGCGGTGGTGGCGCCATCGAGGCATCCTGGGATTGCAGTCGCGACTGCGACTGAGACTGAAATTGCGATTGCGATGGGGAGGCGGCCGGCACAAGCGATGATGGCGTCTCGCGCGACTCGGCAGGCACCGTGATCGCCGCCGCGGCCAGCTCCTGGAACTGCTCGTGGAACGGCCCGCGAATCTGCCCCGGCTCGCCGCCGCGGTGCGGGTCGAAGCGGCGCCGCATCGACCCCGCGCCCTGGCCGAAGCCGAAGAAGTCGGACTCGACAGTCTGAAACTTGACGTCGAGCAGGCGCGCCGTATTGTCGGCGCGCTCGAGGAAGCTGCCGATGCGCAGGAAGTGGAAGGCCTCGTCCTGCAGCATGGTGCCGACGGTGACGCCGCGCGACAGATGCGAACGGAATTTCACCCACTCGAACGCCGTGCCCGGATCGTGCTCGAAAGCACCGGTGGCGACCAGGCGCTGGAACTCGAGCCAGGTCTGGTTCTGCGTCTCCCAGACCTCCGTCGTGAGCGTGCCGCGAACGGCGCGCGCGTTTTCGCGCGCCGCCAGGAGGCAGCTGCGGATCGAGGAGCCGTTGGCCGCGTCGCTCACCATGTACTCGATGACGCTCGTCGGCGTCACGGCGCCGTGCCGCTTGGCGTAGTCGGCGGTCAGCTCGCTGATGCTCAAGAGGCCGCGCCAGCCGCTCTCGACGGCGCCTTCGGATTGCGGCAGCAGCGACATCTGGTAGTTGACGTCGAGCATCCGCGCCGTGTTCTCGGCGCGCTCCATGTAGCGCGCCATCCAGAACAGATGATCAGCGGTTCTTGACAGCATCGCCCGGCCCTTTCCTCACGCCTCGAGAATCCAGGTGTCCTTCGTGCCACCGCCCTGCGACGAGTTGACGACGAGCGAGCCCTCCTTCAGCGCGACCCGTGTCAGCCCGCCGGGCACCATCTGCACCGACTTGCCCGAGAGGACGAAGGGCCGCAGGTCGATGTGGCGCGGCGCAATTCCGCTCTCGACGAACGTCGGGCAGGTCGACAGGGCCAGCGTCGGCTGCGCGATGTAGCGGTTCGGATCGGCCTTGAGGCCGGCGCGGAATTCCTCGATCTCCTTCTTCGTCGCCGCCGGACCGACGAGCATGCCGTAGCCGCCGGCGCCGTGCACCTCCTTCACGACGAGCTCGTCGAGATGGTCGAGCACGTAGGCCAGGTCGCCGGCCTCGCGGCAGAGATAGGTCGGCACGTTGGCGAGGATGGGCCGCTCGCCGAGGTAGAACTCGATCATCTTCGGCACGTACGGGTACACCGACTTGTCGTCGGCGATGCCGGTGCCGATCGCATTCGACAGCGTCACGTTGCCGGCCCGGTAGGCGGCGAGCAGCCCGGCGCAGCCGAGCGTCGAATCGGCGCGAAAGGCCTGGGGGTCGAGAAAGTCGTCGTCGACGCGGCGGTAGATCACGTCGACGCGCTTCGGCCCCTGGGTCGTGCGCATGTAGACGAAGTTGTCGCGGACGAACAAGTCCTGCCCCTCGACCAGCTCGATCCCCATCTGCTGCGACAGGAAGGCGTGCTCGAAGTAGGCGCTGTTGTACATGCCCGGCGTCAGCACGACGACGGTCGGATCGTTCACCGCCGGCGGCGCCACCGAACGCAGGGTCTCGAGCAGCAGGTCGGGGTAGTGGTCGACCGGCGCGACGCGATGCCGGCTGAACAGCTCCGGGAACAGCCGCATCATCATCTTGCGGTTCTCGAGCATGTACGAGACGCCGCTCGGCACCCGCAGGTTGTCCTCGAGCACGTAGTAGCTGCCGCTGCCGTCGACGTTGGCGGCACGCACGATGTCGATGCCGGCGATGTGCGAGTACACGCCGCCCGGCACGTCGACGCCCTGCATCTCCGGGCGGTACTGGGTGTTGCCGAGCACCAGGTCGGCCGGCACGAGGCCGGCCTTCAGGATGTCCTGGCCATGGTAGACGTCGTGGACGAAACGGTTGAGCGCGGTGACGCGCTGCGCCAGGCCGTGCTCGAGCTCGCTCCATTCGTCGGCCGGGATGACGCGAGGAATGAGGTCGAACGGGATCAGCCGCTCGGTGCCGACGCCCTCCTCGTCCTTGGCACCGTAGACGGCGAAGGTGATGCCGACGCGGCGGAAGATGACCTCGGCCTCTTCCCGGCGTGCGCGCATGAACTGCGGCGGTTGCTCGGCGAGCCAGCGGTCGTAGCCGCGGTAGTGCGTGCGGACCTCGTCGCCCGCCCCCCGCATCTCGTCGAACCCAGCAGTCATGCAAGCGCCTCCGGTCCGTTGAGGTTAGCAAACTCTGCGCCACCGGCCTGTGCGGAGAGCTCGGCAGCGTTCGCACGGTACGCACGGTACGCAACGGTACGCACGTCACGGCTCGGCGCGGTCAGCGCCGTGGCGCCAGTAGCGGCGATCAACGTCGCGCTCGCAGGTGCCCGCCTTCGGCCCGCCGGCCAACCACTGCCAGGCGCCGCAGGCGGGGCTGGCGACGACGGCGATGCCGCGCTGACGGTAGCGCTCGACGACGTCGGCGGCGGGGTGGCCGAAGCGGTTTCGGTAGCCGGCCTGAACGACAGCCAGCGACGGACGGACGGCGTCGAGGAAGCCGGTCGACGACGACGTCCGGCTGCCGTGATGCGGAACGACGAGCACGTCGCTGCGCAAGGCGTCGGCATCGGCGGCCACCAGCGCCGCCTCCTGGGCGCGCTCGATGTCGCCCGTGAGCAGCGCGCTGCGGCCGGTGCCGGCGA
>JBBRFB010000050.1:0-21283 GCA_038225015.1 Burkholderiales bacterium | reverse complement strand
GATGGGCGCTCTCGCCCAGCAGTCGGGCCCGCTGGTCGTCTATGCCGCAGGGGTGCGCTGCTCGCCGGCGGCGTCTCTTTCATCCTTGGGCAACACGGTGTCGCCGGTCTTCAGCGCCCATTCCACGATGCTGCAGGCAAGCTTCACCGCGTGTTGGCGGATGCGATCGCCTTGATCTGCAGCAAGACGCACCGAGATGACTGATGCGACGCTTGATCCGGCAACGCCAGCCCCATCATGACCCATCTGACCATTCAGATCATCCGTTCGGAACACAGCGCACTCGCGGCCATGCTCCGCTCGCTTTTGATGCTCCTCGAGCTTCATCGCAAGAACCGAACCCTGCCCGACTTCGCGGCTCTGCGGGCGATGCTTTTCTATGTCGACGAGTTCCCCGAGAAGCGCCACCATCGGCGTGAGTCTGAAGTGCTCTTCCCCAAGCTCCGCGCGCGCACGCCACTTTCCCGCGATCTGCTCGACAGGCTCGATGAAGACCATGCCCGTGGCGAGCGCAACATTCGCGACCTCGAGCATGCGCTCTTGGCGTTCGAGATGATCGGTGAATCGCGACGGCAGGCATTCGAGGGCGCAGCCGAACGCTACGTCGCCTTCTACCTGGGTCACATGGCGCTCGAAGAGCAGGAAATCCTGCCCCTCGCCGAACGGGTGCTCACGGAGGGTGACTGGGAAGCGGTCGACGAAGCGTTCGCCCTCAACTGCGACCCGCTCACCGGGCATCCTCCGGAAGCTGATTACGAGGCACTCTTCAGCCGGATCGTGAACATGATTCCCGCGCCGGTCGGGCTTGGACCGGCGCCAGTAGCCAAGCGCGGGTCCCGCAAGACCTTGGAACCGAGATGACGCCCGCCGCATCGCCCGAGGCGCCGCCTCGGGTGTCCCTCGGTTCGTGGGCACAGGATCGACTGTAGATGGTGCTGCTCGCTCGCTGAGGGGTCGGTTTCCGTTGCGCCGCGACACGCGTGCACAACCCGGTAAGCTGCGCGCTTGCGCGGTTCGATGCCGCCCCACGCCCCGAGCATGCAAAAGATTCCTCACATCGCCGTTGTCGACGACGAACAAGACATCACGCGGCTTCTAGCCGACTATTTGGCGAGGCATGACTTTCGCGTAACCCAACTGTGTTCGGGATCAGCACTTCTCGAACTCATGGCGACGGACCCGCCCCATCTCGTCCTGCTCGATCTCGGGCTTCCGGGCGAAGACGGTTTCTCGATTGCCCGGCGTTTGCGCGAACACTGGCGATGCGGGCTGATCATCGTCAGCGGCCGAGGCGACGCGGTCGATCGCATCGTCGGGCTCGAAGTGGGGGCAGACGACTATGTCACCAAGCCTTTCGATTTACGCGAGCTGCTGGCCCGCGTCAAAGCCGTGCTTCGGCGTACGGATTCGAGCGCGGCGCCCGCGCCTGCGGCGTCGGGCGCTACAGCAACACTTTTGTTCAGTGGTTTTCATCTCGATCTCGCCGCGCGTACGCTTCACGATGAGCAAGGGCGTGAGATCGGGCTCACCACCGGCGAGTTCGACCTCCTCGCGGCTTTCGCCCGCCATCCCGGCCGCGTCCTCTCGCGCGACTTTCTGCTGGAAACGACCCGCGGCCGCGAGGCCGGTCCCCTCGACCGGACGATCGACGTCCAGGTAGGGCGGCTGCGCAAGAAGCTGGAACCTGACGCTGATCCGCCTCGGATCATCAAATCGGTACGGGGCGCCGGCTACGTTCTTGTTGCCGACCTGCGAGGACGGTAAGGTGCGCGCCGCTCGATCTCGGGCCCCGACGGGCCGATCCATCGACGAAAACGCCATCTTCCGGTCCCTCCATGCGGCCTATCCCGATGCGCTCCTCGTCGTCGATGCAGGGGGGCACGTCGTCCTCGCGAATCCGGCCGCCGAAGCGCTGCTTGGCTTCTCGGTCGACGAGCTGCTTGGCCTGGCTGTGGATGAGCTCGTGCCCGCTGCCTCACGCGCCCGCCATGCCTCGTATCGTCACGACTACGCGCTCGATCCACGTACCCGTCCCATGGGCACGCAAATGGAGCTTGCCGCCCGCCGCAAGGATGGCAGTGAAGTCATGGTCGAGATCGCCCTTAGCCCTCTGCAGTCGGAGGGAGCACAGCTCGTCGTCGCGTCGATACGTGACATCGGCGCCTACCCACGTGTCCAGCAAGCAATCGAGCGGGCGCGCTACAGCGAGCGATTGGCCGAGCTCGGCCATTTCGCTGTCGAAGCTCGGGATCGACAGGTCCTGCTCGACCGCGTGTCGTTTGTCGTCGCCGAGGCCTTGCATGCAGACAGCACTGCCGTGTTCCTGCTGGAGCCTGGCGGAAAGCACCTTCGCATTGCGAGTCGCGCCGGAACGCTTGCCGGCGAGGCCATTGGCACGGTGGTCGCCAACCGCCCTGATGCAGCGGCCGGGTTCGTGCTCTCCAGCGGGCATCCGGTGACGATTGTCGACTTCGCGCACGAGAAGCGGTTCGAGGTGGCGCCCGGCGACGTCGGATCCGGACTCAAAACAGGGGTCGGCGTACCGGTGTCCGACCGAGGACGGATCATTGGCGCGCTCCTGGTCGGCTCATGCCGTTCGCAGCCGTTCGGCGCCGAAGATATTCGCTTCCTCGAGTCGGTGTCGAGTCTTCTCGCGACGAGCCTGCAGCGGGCCGATTCCGAAGAAGCGCTTGCGCATTCGCAGCAGCTCGAGAGCGTCGGCCAACTCACTGGCGGTATCGCCCACGACTTCAACAATCTTCTGACGGTGATCCAGGGAAATCTTCAGGTGCTCGAGGAATCTCCTGCCCTGTCGGGCGACGCCCAGAGTCGTCACGTGGTCGAGGCGGCTATGCGTGCGGCCCGCCGCGGCGCCGATCTGACCGGCAAGCTACTTGCCTTCTCGCGCCGCCAGTTGTTGCAGCCCGTACCGACTGACGTCGGCTTGTTGCTCCGCTCTCTGGCCGACATGCTAGGTCGCACGCTCGACCAGCGCATCCAGATTGACCTGGAAGTGGTCGGCAGCCCCGTCTGCCTGGCCGACCCCGTCCAGCTGGAAGCAGCGCTCTTGAACATCGCCATCAACGCACGCGACGCTATGCCCGAAGGCGGTTCGATCGCCTTTCGAGCTGCGCTGCGGACGGATCTTCCAGAGGCCGACGAAGGCGGATCGGGGCCGGAGTTTGCGGCCGCCGGCTATGTGGCCATGTCGATCCGCGACACCGGAATGGGCATGACGGAAGAAGTGAAGGAGCACGCCTTCGAGCCGTTCTTCACGACCAAGGAGGCTGGCCGAGGCACCGGGCTTGGCCTCAGCACAGTCTATGGATTCGTCAAGCAATCGCGCGGCGCAATCGAACTATCAAGCGAGCAAGGTGTCGGTACGACTATCACACTCTATATCCCCGCCATATCTGGCGGTGCCATCACGCCCGCCGAGGTTGCGAGGCGCGAGACGGTCCGGAACGGGCTGCGGGTGCTTCTGGTCGAGGACGATGCCGAAGTGCGCGCCGTCATCCGTGGCTTTCTCGAAAGAATTGGCTGCACAGTGGCGCCGGCCGCGGATGCCGAGCAAGCGCTGGGCATGCTGGGAGCCGAAGGCTTCGATGTCCTAGTCAGCGACATCGCACTCGGCGCCGGCATGCGCGGCACGGAGCTCGCCTCGCGGGCCCAGGCCACAACCGCGGGGCTCGGCGTGATACTGATGTCGGGCTTTTCAGCCGAACTGCTCGACGCAGACCGGGACGCGCCGGCCAGGTGGGAGTTGCTGCGCAAGCCCTTCAGCCGTGCCGAGATTGCTCGGGCCATCGCGGCGGTAAGCCAGACATGAGTCACGGAGGCCGGACCCTCCGCGCCCGCGGTTGCTCGAGCAGCTCCCACCCCCTTTCTGACCCCCGACTTGTCAGATCAAGGGAAACGCCGGAGCTCTGGGTAAAGGGCAGCGGCGTCGTATGCGATCAAGGCTCAGCTCGTCCGCTCGAGCCATGCGGACCGGCTGGACGACGAGCGTCTCACCGCAGACTCGAGCGCGGAACTGATGCAAGACAAATGAATCACCGGAAGAGGAGGCAAACTCGAACCGACGATCCAACTTCCCGTTCGACGCCGCGTTCGAACCCGGCGGCGTCACGTCGGTTCGTGGCCCGGCACAGGTTGCGCCAGATCAATCCGGCGATAGCTGAATTGAATATCGTAGGACCGACAGTGTGAAAGGAACACACATGCTTCAGCTAGGGGTCGGTAAATTCGGGGCTCTTGCGTTCCGTCCGGTCTACCCATTGGTTCGACTTTTATTGCGTTGAGTTCCCGCATGTCCTTCGATGCTCGCAGTCAGCACAGCCCGACGTCGGCGACGTCGCAGCGGCCCCATTTCACCGTGGCCAACATTCCCCCCGACATCCTTGCGAGCGCCGGCGAGACCTTCGCAGCGGCCGCGTGTCGTATCCAGAAGGCGCTGGGGCAAGCGGCGAGGCTGTCTTCCGGGCGGGAGGACGTCGCATTCGAATCGACACTCGACGAACTGGGGCGCCTGGAGCACCTCGGCATCCAGCTGCAGCAGGCCGCGCGTGTGCTCTCCGGGGAAGGCTTGGCGCTGCCCGAAGCCTTCGATCTGACGGAGGCGGTGCGGCGCACGTTCGCCGAATGGGCCGGCGCGGCGACCAAGCGCAACATCCGGATTGCCCTGCCCGCCACCCCTCTGCCTGTCGATGCTGTCCCGGGCGTGATCGAGCAGCTACTCGATCTCGCGACGGAAGAGGCCCTTCGCATCGCTGCGACGATCGATGTTGAGGTTGCGATGCAGGGGATACCCGCGCACCCCATGCTAATGCTGCACCTTCTGCGCCGCGACGGCGAAGCTGACGACCACGGACTGTCCTGGCACCTGTTCGTTTTGCTCTCGCGCACCAGCGGTCTGAGTCCACAGCGAATATCGGTCGGTGACACGACGACGCTGATGCTCGGCTTTCCGACCCAGGCACCCGTGAGCGGCGACGATCCGTCAGAGCGCAGCGCTGCCCTTCTGCCGCGCACGCCGATTGCGGTCGGCTGCAAGGTTCTTTTGGTCGAGCCACGCGACATGACCCGGCTCTACGCCCACCGGCTCATGCAGTCCGCAGGCATGCGCGTCGACGCGACGGTTACCATCGAGCAAGCGCGCGCATCGCTTCAGGATCGACTGCCCGACATCGTCGTGACCGGCGTGCCGGTCGACCGCGCCGACTGCTCGGCCCTGGTCGACGAGATTCGAACGGCCCAGCCGCGTCTTCGCGTCATCGAACTGGTCGATGACGACAGTGCGTTCGCCCTGTCATTGCCGGGTAGCAACCGCGCCGGCCGCGTCGGCTTGCACGACCTGGCTCGTACGCTGGTCATCGCCATCTCGCAGGAACTCATTGCCGCTTGAACCGGCGAGTGAGTCGTTGCCCGGCATACCTCGCCGAACGCGCCCTTTTCCTGCAGGTGTAGCGATGATTGCGTTCGCATTGGCAAGCGTTGACGGCCAGTGCGTCCGCTTCGATATTGACGTAGCGACTAGCAAGCCACCAGGCAGCGCTGAATGAAGGTCGACAAGGCGCCAATATCCGGTATCTGTACATCGCGCCGGCCCTTGCCGGCAAAGGCGATCACCTTGTCTCGTGCCAACCGCGAGAGCGCGCGACTGACAGACTCGAGCGTCATGCCAAGGTAGTTGCCGATCTCCGCACGGGTCATTCGAAGCAGGATCTGATCAGTGCGCAGGCCACGCTCGGCCAGCGACTCCGCCAGGAAACGGAGGAAGTCGGCTACCCGTGCGTCCGCGGGCAAGGTGCAGATCGACATCAGCGAGTCGCGGCTGCTGGCGATCTGCCGACCCATCGCCTGATGCAGCAGATTCATGAGCGAAGGCTCCCGGGCGCACGCCTTCAGCAGCGTTTCGTAGCCGATGACCCAGACCTCGCTGGTGTCCATCGCGATCGCGTCGCATGCAAATTCGCCGTCGGCGATGCCGTCGAGACCAAACCAGTCGCCGCGAAACTTGACGCCGACGACCTGCTCCCTGCCGTCGGCGGCAAGGTTGACTAGCTTGATCAGCCCCGAGTTGATGACGTAGAGGTTGACGAACTGTTCGCCCGCCCCATAGATGCGATCGCCTTCGTGGACGACGCGCCGGCGCGGCGACACGGCCATCGCGAGAAGCCCGAGAGCCTCCTCGATGCGCATGGCAACTGGCCGCCGGCGATCAAGGCTCGAATCCGAGACCGGTGCCGGGGGCGCCGTCAAACACTCCTCTGGTTCTGCCGCGACGTGCGTTTGAAATGAGGCGATATCAAGCATCGGCGAATCCTGGCGCGGGAAGAGATGACGGAGGGTAGGAGCGGGTGCCCACGCAAGTGCGAACGGATGGCGTCGTCCGGTGACATTGCGTTAACGCAGCGTAATCGCTTTCACACGCTACGACTTTCAGGGAGCCGCTTGACGTGAATCAAGACGGTCCGCTGGTCACGCTCTACGCTGAACGTTCGCTCGTCGTGCTTCCCGCGTCTCATGGACACATCCCTGGATCGCTCTCTTCTTCGCCTTGAGCAACTCTCGACCGAGGATGCCGGTGCGCTGCTGGGCCACGCCCGGTCGCTGCGCCGATCAGCTCGAGAGGGCAAAGTTCGGCAGATCCTTCGCGGCAAGAATCTCGGCATGCTGTGTGTCGACCAGACGAGCGACGACGCGCGCTTCTTCTTGCGGGCCGCGACAGGACTCGGCGCCCGCGTTGCCGACGTCCGCCCCAGCCTGGTGCTGGCGCAACCTGAGGAGGCTCTGCAAGCGGTTCGAATGCTGGGCCGCCTTTATGACGCAATCGAGTGTCAAGGCGTACCAGCGGACTTTGTCACAAGGGCGAAGCAACATGCTGGCGTGCCGGTGTTCGACGCCCTTGCCTCGTCAAACCATCCAACCGCGCATCTGGCCGCTCTCCTCGATCCCGACGGCACGACGGCAGGCGACGGGCGCTTCTTCATTCTGCAGGCCGCGCTGGTCGTGGCGCTTCAGTAACTTCGTTCGACTGGACCCTGTTCACTCTCCTGGCCCGAGTTGCGGCCACGAGCCAAATCGGTCCAAGTCTTGCGCCGACGCGATCGTGTCGGACTTGCGGTAGCGCAATGCCCGCACGCTGTTCCGGCGAACAATCAAACGAGCACGATCAAGGATCCTTCGATGTCCTACCGCAGCATCCTCCTCTTCCTCGACCAAGACCCGGTATGCGAACGCCGGACACAGTACGCCATCGAGCTGGCGAGGGCACACGAGGCGCACATCATCGGCCTGGCCGCCACGGATGTCGCCAAGCTTCCTCTGGCTGTAGACGGGGCGGCATCGCTGATCGACTACGCGGACATCGCCTGGCGCGCGATGCGAAGCCAAGCCGAAACGGCCGCCCGAATGTTCACCGAGGTCTGCGAGAAGAATGACTTCGCATCCTTCGAGACGTTGATCGACGAGTCCGCGCCCGCGGCATCGCTCGTTCGTCGCGCGCCGATGGCCGATCTCGTCATCGTGGGTCAGGCCGACCCCTCGGCACCCGACGCAGGTCGCGCGACAGCGATCGTCGAAGAAGTCGTGCTCTACAGCCCCCGGCCCACTCTCGTCATTCCGTACGCGGGCAAGTTTGAGGGAGGTGGTCGCACCGTACTCGCGGCGTGGAATGGAAGCCGCGAGGCAGCGCGTGCGCTGTCCGATGCGTTGCCCATGATGCGCCGTGCGGAGCGCGTACACCTCGTCAACTGGTACGAGGGAATCGATGAGGCAAGCGAGGAGCGACGGCTGGATCTCGACGAGGCTCGTCTGTGGCTGGCGCGACACGGCATTGCCGCCGTCAGTCACAGCGAGCGCATGGTCGATCTTGGCATCGCCGACGCCATGCTTTCTCGCGTCGCCGACCTCGGAGCTGATCTGATCGTCATGGGTGCGTATGGGCATGCGCGCTGGAGGGAGCGCGTATTCGGAGGCGCGACTCGCGGCCTCATGGCGTCGATGACCGTCCCCGTGTTGATGTCGCACTGACGCCGGCCATGAGGACGGATTCGGGCGGCGCGCGGCGCCGCTCGAATCCGTCCTCGATGCGTCGATCCGATGGACTGATGATCGGTTGGTGCACCGGGCCACCGGAATTGGCGCCCAGCGCCTGCGCTTGTCGTGTCCGCGGCGAATCCGAGCCGCCGCGGCGCGGGACTCAGGCCACCAGGATGCCGTCTCGACGTTGTCTCGCGCGAAGGCCCTTTCAAAGGCCCTTTCGAAGGTCAGGCTCGACCCGAATATCGAGCGAGCACCCCAGGAAGGAGATGTCGCAAATGGAGGGCAGTGCCAAGGGCGGCCATATGGTTGTCATTGCGGCCCAGTATCTCGAACGACAGCGGCAGAAACACTTGCTCTTCGAACGCAGCATGCGCCCGATAGTTGTCGATCACGGCCCTTACTGCAGCGACGTCAAGCTCAGTCCGTCGCCCCCTGGAGGCTCGCTTGAGGGCTGGCTTCAGGCTTGACCAAGCTGCCTCTATGGCCCGATGCTCGCTGGTCAGCTGGTTCACCACCTCCTGTACGCGGTTCCTTTCGTCACCTGGGCTGGCACTGGCCACGACTGCTGGAAAGAGGTCGCGCTCCTCCTCGACATGATGCTCGAGCACGGCGGTGTCGAAGAACGAGAGCAACTCGTCTGAGACAGTGCGGGCGCGCGCGGCAGCCGCCACCAGGGGCGGGAGCTCAGACAGGGTATCCAGCATCGCCAAGATGCCTACATGACACTGCGAAAAAGTGTCGATGGGCGACTCAGGCCGGTAGGAATTCGACTCCACGTTCTGCATCATCCAGCAATTCCGATATCGACAACTACGTTAGGACTGACTGAGCGGTCAGGGCTTGATCTATCGCAAGCGAGAGATCCCGTCGCCAGCTCCGGAGTCAGAATCGAAGCCCCCATGAAAGCGTCGTTGCGCCTGCTCGGTGCAGGGGTTGGCCCCTGGACTTCACAGGCGAGCGACACGATCGTGATGGCTACCGCGTTTCCTCATGTATCGATGCATGTTCGACGCGCCGCGAAAGTCCGTCCTTCACGCGTCAAGGCCGGGCGTGGCGTGCTTCGGCGCAAGACCGATTGGCCGTCAGTTCGTCGGCCCTGAAGCGGCAGCACGCGTGCAATCTGCCGCGGATTCCGCAGGCACCGAGACGTCGATCTCTCTGGCCGCCTGGGAAACGCGCGCGCACTTCGGTCGCGGGGCGGCACTGCCCTGGAACCGCTTCCCCGTCCGGATCGACATGCCTGACAAGATCTGGGCGACCCGGGAAATTCTGACCCGTCCTCTGCCGGTTGGGTGGGATGCCATCCCTAGGGACGTGTCTCTCCGTGCCAAAGGGCGTGTTCCGCAAGCCGATGATGCCGAACGAGTCGCCCAGCGCGACAGATGCCGCTGCTGCGGGCTCCACGAGAGGTCTCGTTCCTGGTGTAGTCGTATGTCGCGTAGGGGTTATCTTGCTTTTGGCGTAGATTGACACCCTCGGGGGGCCACGGCAAGCGCCGGTGCGCCGCCTCGACGGGTCAGGCATCGCTGGTAACGCCGGTCGACCTGTGCCAACAATGCGGCGATGAACGACAGCAAGGTCAGTCGACTGCCACGCGGCATATGGGTTCTTGGGTTCGTGAGCTTGCTGGCGGACGTCTCCTCCGAGATGGTCCACAGCCTGTTGCCGATGTTCCTCGTCACTGTCCTCGGGGCGAGCGTGGTAACGGTCGGCATCATCGAAGGCGTGGCTGAGGCGACCGCCCTCGTCACCAAGGTCTTCTCGGGAACGTTGAGTGACTACCTCGGCAAGCGCAAGGTCCTTGCAGTTGTCGGCTACACACTCGGAGCACTGACCAAGCCGCTTTTCGCGTTGGCGCCCTCAGTCGGAATGGTGGTCGCTGCCCGGTTCGCCGACAGGATCGGCAAGGGGATTCGCGGTGCACCCAGGGATGCGCTGGTCGCGGATCTCACGCCACGGCATCTGCGCGGCGCCGCATTCGGCCTGCGTCAGTCCCTGGACACCGTCGGCGCCCTCGTCGGCCCGCTGCTGGCGACGGGCTTGATGCTGCTCTGGATGAACGACTTTCGGGCCGTGTTCTGGACCGCGGTGGTGCCGGGTCTGCTCGCAGCTGCGTTGTTGTTGTTCGGGGTGAAGGAACCCGCACAGTTGACCAGTTCGCAGCCGCCCAATCCCATCCGAAAGCAAGCGCTGCACCGATTGGACAAGGCTTATTGGGGGGTAGTGGCCCTTGGCGGGATTTTCATGTTGGCCCGTTTTAGCGAAGCATTTCTGGTTCTGCTTGCTCAAAAGCGCGGCGTGCCGATTGCGCTGGTTCCCTTGGTGATGGTGGCGATGAACGTCATCTATTCCGTCTCGGCCTACCCCTTCGGCCGACTGGCCGACCGCATGAGCCGGGTCACCCTGCTCTTCATCGGCCTGCTCGTCCTGGTCGCGGCCGATATCGTTCTGGCGCTTGCCACCGGCTGGGAGGCCGTTCTTGTCGGCGTTGCACTCTGGGGCCTGCACATGGGAATGACCCAGGGCATCCTCAGCGCCATGGTGGCCGATGCTGCGCCGGCGGATCTGCGCGGCACAGCCTTCGGGTTTTTCAATTTGGCGAGCGGGATCGCGCTGCTTGTGTCGAGCGCGCTTGCCGGCTTGCTCTGGGACCACATCGGACCCTCGGCAACATTTTTCGCAGGGGCTGCCTTCAGTTTGCTGTCACTTGCCGGTCTCGCCTCGCACCATGCACTGAGCCGCGCTTGAACACGATCCGAGCGACAAAACGGAATCGACTCCGGTCCGCTTCGGTCGGGGCGCCTTGCCCGCGCACTGGGAACACCGAGCCGACAAACGAGGAAGAAGTTCCTCGACCATCGGCAAGATTCGGCGTAGCGATCGACACAGTCCCCGCCCTGGACAGTGCCGATATCGGCGTCGCGATGGACCTGGGCGCGACGCTGCTGCTCGTCGCGAATGGACTGCGACTCCTTCGCGCGCCGGTCCCGATCGCTCCGGTCTGAAGATGGCGTTGCCGAAAAGTGGACGAACGCGACGATCGTCGACGATAATAGTTCGCACTTAGATTAATATTCAGGTGCCATGAAGCTGGACTGCCTACGCAGGTTCGTTCCCTTGACTATCGTCCTGCTGATGACGGTCATCGGGGCGCGTGCAGCTGAATCCGACCCGACCGAAACTGCCAGGCGCGCCTGGCAGCTGCTCGACTACATCGCCGTCGACTACGCGGGCGCGGTCGCCGACGGCAAGGTCGTGCATGAGTCGGAATACGCCGAGATGACGGAGTTCGCGCAGACGGCCGCAAGCGCGCTGTCGACATTGCCCGAGAGCGCGGCGCGGTCGCGTTTGCAGCTCGACGCGGAAGCGTTGAAGACACTCGTCGCCGGCAAGGCCGAACCGCGCGTCGTCGCGGCAAAGGCGCACACCTTGGCGAGCGGGCTGCTGAAGGCCTACCCTTTTCCGCTGTCGCCGTCGCGCGCACCCGATGTCGCCCGTGGCGCGACTCTGTTTGCGTCGCAGTGCTCAGCCTGCCATGGGCCGAGCGGACACGCCGACGGGCCGCTCGCCGCGAACCTGAATCCGCATCCGACCAATCTCGCCGATCAGACCCGAGCGCGCGAGCGGTCGGTTGCCGCCCTGTACCAGGTCATCTCCCAAGGCGTGAGCGGCACGGCCATGCCGAGCTTCAAGTCCTCTGTGTCCGACGAAGATCGTTGGGCGCTTGCCTTCTTCGCCGGGACCTTGGCCTACTCCGACGCGCAAAAGAGCGCCGGTGCCGCCGCATGGAAGTCTGCATCCGCGGCGCGGGAACTTGTCGGGACGCTCGACGGCCTGGCGCAGGCGTCCGAGAGCGCGCTGGCAGCGAAGATCCCGCCCGCCACGGCGGCGCAGTTGATGGCCTGGGCCCGCAGCCACCCTGCCGAGTTGGCAAACGGGGGCGATCAATCCACATCGCTGACGAGGACCAGGCTGACGGAGAGTGTCGCGGCGGCTCGCGCTGGTGATCGTGCCGCGGCGACGCGGCTGGCACTCGCGGCGTATCTCGACGGCTTCGAGCCGCTCGAGCCCGCGCTCAAGGCGCGTGACGCCGCATTGATGAGCGAGGTCGAAACCGCGATGGGCAACTATCGTTCGAAGGTGGCGAACGGCGCAACCGCCGAAATCGAATCGACCGCTGCCTCGCTTTTCACCTTGTTTGACCGCGTCGATAGCCGGCTGGCGCCGTCCGAAAGCGATGCCGTGTCGACATTCGTCGGCGCCCTGACGATTCTTCTGCGTGAAGGGGTCGAGGCACTTCTAGTGGTGGTCGCGATGATCGCGTTCCTGCGCAAAGCGGAGCGCCGCGATGTGCTGCCCTACGTCCACGCTGGCTGGGCCGTCGCCCTGGCCGGTGGCGGCGTCACCTGGGTGGCTGCGACCTACCTCGTCGCCATCAGCGGTGCGAGTCGCGAGCTGACCGAAGGGTTTTCTTCCCTTTTCGCTGCGATCGTCCTCCTCGGCGTGGGAATGTGGATGCACCAGAAGAGCGTTGCGGGGCGCTGGCAGATCTATCTCCAAGCCAAGCTCTCGGCGGCACTCAACCGGCGCACGGCCTGGCTGCTGTTCGGTTTATCGTTCGTCGCGGTCTACCGGGAAGTCTTCGAGACGGTGCTGTTCTACGCCGCGCTATGGACGCCGGGCAACGGCCTGCCGCTGCTCGCTGGACTGGGCAGCGGCATCGTTGTGCTCGGCGTCCTCGCCGCCGTTCTGCTTCGCACCAGCGCCCGGCTACCGATTGGACAATTCTTCGCTGCGAGCTCCCTGCTCGTCGCCGTGCTGGCCGTCGTGCTGGCTGGCAAGGGGATGGCCGCCTTACAGGAGGCCGGCATCCTGTCGGTCAATCCTGTCGCCTTTCCGCGCATCGACGTGCTGGGCATTCATCCGTCTCTGCAGACCTTGCTGGCGCAGGCCGCAGTCATCGTCGTGGTCGTCATCACGTACATGATCAACACGCGGGCGGGTCCGAAACTCACGGCGACCTCGCACGGGGGCTGATGCGCGACTCCTGAGCGTTCCGTTTATCTTGTCGTCATCGGGCGCTGGCTGATGGTGCATTTGCGCGTCGAAACGTCGACATGAACCTGTTCTGGCGCGCCGTGGCGCTTTCGGGCGGTGCTGCCGTATCGGTCGGCTTCGCGCGCTTCGGCTACGCGCTCGTCCTGCCGGCGATGCGCTCCGATCTTGCGCTCGACTACACGGCGGCCGGAAGTCTCAACACCGCCAACGCCATCGGCTATTTCGCCGGGGCGCTCCTGGTGATCGCGCTCGCCACCCGCGTCGGCGACCGGCCGCTGTTCAGCGCCGGTTTGTTGCTGACGACGCTTTCGTTGCTCTTTTGCGGCCTCACACGCGACATCGTCTGGCTCCTGGCCTGGCGCTTCGTCTCTGGCCTCGGCGCTGCCGGAACCTTCATCTGCGGCGGCGTATTGGCAGGCCGCCTCGGCTCACGCGCCGTCGCCGTCTACTTCAGCGGCGCCGGGGTCGGAATGATCGCGAGCGGCGCCGCCCTGCCCTGGCTGTTCGCAAGTCGGGGAGCTCTGGCCTGGCCCGAAGCCTGGCTGTTGATGGCGCTGGCCTGCGTGCCGATCACTGCCGCCGCCTGGTGGGCGGCACCCAGGGCCGACGCCGGCGCTCGCGAGAAGACGGTTCGCGAATGGCCGTGGCGGAGCTGCCTTCCGGTGCTCGGCGCCTACGGTCTGTTCGGCATGGGTTACATCTCGTACATGACGTTCATGATCGCCTGGCTGAAAGACGAAGGCATCGCGACGCTCAGCCTGGCTGCGGCAACCGCCGTGCTGTGGTGCGTGCTCGGCGCGGCGACCCTGGTGGCACCGCGCCTGTGGCGGCCTGTCGTCGAGCAGCGGCTCGACGGCCGGCCGATGGCCTGGTCGATCGGCTGCCTCGCCGCGGGCGTCGCGCTGCCGTTGCTGCTGCCGAACGTCTTCGGAATTCTCGGCTCGGCGATTCTGGTCGGCGCGAGCGTGTTCATGGTGCCTTCGGGGGCAACCCTGTTCGTGAAGGCAAACATCGGCCGTGCACAACAGACACCTGCACTCGCGGCGATGACGGTGGTGTTCGCCGTGGGGCAGATCGCAGGGCCTGTCTTCGCCGGCTTCCTGAGCGACCTCTACACGACGCTCGACGTCGGGCTGGGCGCCTCGGCGGCCGTTCTCGTGCTCGGTTCGATCGTCGCGCTGCTCCAGCAACCGTTGCATGGTGGCGACCCGGCTGCGCCAGGGCAACGAACGGGCCGAGATCGAGGACTTCCGCTGGCATGACTTGCGGCACGCCTTCGCCACCTGGCACCGCCAGGCAGGAGTTCCGACCCACGATCTGCAGAAGCTCGGTGGCTCGTTTTCGCTACGGTGAAGGATCAAGGGGCTAGCCCGAATGAGCTAACCCCTTGATTTTTCTGGTGGGCCCTGAGTGACTCGAACACTCGACCTACGGATTAAGAGTCCGCTGCTCTACCAACTGAGCTAAGAGCCCGAAAACTGATGCGTCTCGGTGGGTAGGTGTGGGTTGTGCGGGGCTCGAACCCACGACCTACGGATTAAAAGTCCGCTGCTCTACCAACTGAGCTAACAACCCGCCGAGCCCACGATTATAAGGTGGCAGACCTCGGCGACCGGGCCCCGGCGAGCGCGGCGGATTCCAGCGCCAGGGTCGCGGCGACCATGCCGAAGCTTGCGGTCACCGCGACGCTCGAGCCGTAGCCGCTGCAATTGAGCGAGCCGTCGACGTCGTTGGCGGCGCCACCGGGGCGGACCACCGCTTCGCGCGAGAAAACGCAACGCAGGCCGATGTCGCCCAGCCGAGGCGCGCCGTGCAGCTTGCGCAGCCGCTGCCGCAGCGCGGCGAGGATCGGGTCGTGGGTGGCGGTCGCCAGGTCGCCCACTTCGACGCGCTCGGCGTGCCGCTTGCCGCCGGCAGCACCGACGACGACGAGCGACGCGCCCGTCTCAAGGGCCCAGGCGGCCAGGACGGTCTTGGCGCGAACGTCGTCGCAGGCATCGATGACGACGTCGGCGGCCCTTCCACTCATCAGGCCAGGCCAGTTGCCAGCGTCGACGAACTCCTCGACCTGCGTCACGTGGCACCCGGGATGGATGTCGGCCACGCGCCGGGCGAGGGCGTCGACCTTGGCCATGCCGAGGGTGCTGCCGAGCGCCTGGACCTGGCGGTTCACGTTCGACTCGGCGACGTGGTCGAGGTCGATCAGGGTCAGCGCAGCGAAGCCGCTGCGCGCCAGGGCCTCGGCCGCCCACGAACCGACACCGCCGACACCGACGATGGCAACGCCGGCAGCGCGAATGCGCTGGTAGGCGGCGTCGCCGTAGAGGCGGCGCAGGCCGCCGAAGCGGCGTTCGAGATCGGCGTCGAGCGGCGCCTCGGGCGACTCCGCGAGAGCGGCGGCGACGTTCATCGCAGCGCAGCGAGGCGCTCCCGGCCAGCTTGCGCCGCTTCCGATTTCGGGTAGGTCTTCAGCAGCTCGTCGATCGTCTTGCGCGCCGCCTTCGCATCCTTCAACTCGGCCTGGCAGTTGGCGATGGCGAGCAGCGATTCCGGCGCCCGGGGGCTCTGCGGCATGGCGGCCACGAGGCTGCGGAACGTGGCAATCGCCTCCTTGTAGTCGCGCCGGGCGTACTGCGCGTTGCCGAGCCAGAAGAGCGACGCCTCCCGGTAGCCGGTGTTCGGGTAGCGCTTCAGCAGGCCGCCGAACGACGACGCGGCGCGATCGAAGTCGCCCTTGCGAAAGGCAGCAAGGGCGTCGTCGTACTGGCGCTTTTCCTCGGGGTCGGCGAGGAACTCCTTGTCGCCCTCGGTCACCTTCTGCGGCTCGAAGCGCCGCATCCGCTCGTCGACCCCCTGCGCGATGTCGGACTGCTTCCTCTGCACCTCGGCGATGTCGCGCGTGAGCTGCTCGATCTGGCCTCGCAGCTTGGCGTTGTCGGACCGCTGCAGCTCGATCTGGCTGTTCAGCTCGAGCAGGGCGCGCTTCATCTGGCTGATCTGGTCGGCCATCTGCGTCATCTGCTCCGTCTGGCGCGCCCTCGCCTGCTCGTTGCTCTGCTCGAGCTTCTGGCGCAGGTCGAGGATGGCGCGGCGCGCTTCATCGTCGTCGAAGAGGCCGGCATGCGCGGGCAGTGCGACGCAAGCGACGCCGACGAAGAAGGCCGCCGCGGCGGCCTTCTGTGCGCCCGGAAACAGGCGCAAGCTCACCGCCGGGCCAGCTCGGCGCGGCGGTTCTTCGCCCACGCTTCCTCGTTCTCGCCCTGCACCGCCGGCCGCTCCTTGCCGAAGCTCACCGCCTCGAGCTGGTTCGGCTCGGCACCGAGCAGGGTAAGGGCCTTCACCACCGATTCGGCACGGCGCTGGCCGAGCGCAAGGTTGTACTCGCTGCTGCCGCGGTCGTCGGTGTTGCCTTCGACCGTGACGTGCGCCTTGCGATTGGTGGACAGCGCCTTGGCGTTCGCCTCGATCACCGGCCGGTACTCGTCCTTCACGACATAGCTGTCGAAGTCGAAATACACCGTGCGCGGCAGGTTCGACATCGCCGCGGCATTGTTCGCGGTGACGTCGACGGAAGCGACTCGCGTCTGCGAGGTACCGGCACCGTCTCGCCCGGCCGTGCCGTTGCCGGGCACCACGGCGGCCCCGGTGCGGCTCTCGACCGGCGCGTTGCTGTCGAGCGGCACGCTCGAGCAGGCGGCGAGCGAGGCGGCAGCCAGGAGGGTGAGAAGGTGGCGATGGGTGGTCTTCATGGACTTTCCTTTTTTGAAATGCGCGCCTCAGGCCCGCGGGAAGGGCTCTTGGTTCAGCGCCCGAACGGCCCCCACACAGGCTCGCGCAGATCGGCCGTGGCCGATGGCAGGCGAGCCTTGATCTTGCCATCGAGCGTGGTCGTCATCAACACGCTGCGGCCCTGCAGTTTGGTCGCATAGAGCAGGAGCCGGCCATTCGGGGCGAAGCTCGGGTGCTCGTCGTCGGTGGTGTCGGTGATCACGGTCGGTTGCGCGCCCGGGGTCGCCAGGTCGAGCAGCGACAGGCGAAAGGCATTGCCGCTGCGCGCGACATAGGCAAGCAGGCGGCCGTCGGGGCTCACCGTCGGGCTGATGTTGTAGGCGCCGGCGAAGGTGACGCGCTCTGCCGGTCCGCCGCCGGCGGGCATGCGGTAGATCTGCGGGGCGCCGCCTCGATCGCTGGTGAAGTAGAGGGTGCGGCCGTCGGCGGTGTATTCGGCTTCGGTGTCGATCGCCGGGCTGGTGGCGAGCCGGTGCGGGCTCTCGCCGTTCTTGCCGATCGAGAACAGCTGCGAGCCGCCGTCGCGCGAGAGCGTCACCGCCAGGCGCTGACCGTCGGGCGCCCAGGCCGGGGCGCTGTTCGAGCCGCGAAAGTCGGCGATGGCACGCCGCTCGCCGGTGGCGACGTTGTGCACGAAGACCACGGCCTTCTGCCGCTCGAACGACACATAGGCCAGCTCCTTGCCGTTCGGCGACCAGGCCGGCGAGATGATCGGCTGGCCGCTGTTGAGCGCGACCTGGTCGTTCAGGCCGTCGGCGTCGGAGACGCGCAGCGTGTGCCGGGATCCGGAGCGCGTCACGTACGCGATGCGGGTGGAGAAGACGCCCTTCTCGCCGGTGAGCTTTTCGTAGATGAAGTCGGCGATCCGGTGCGCCGCCAGGCGGAGCTCCGGCGCCTCGACGGCGCTGCTCTGGCCGCCGAGCTCGCTGCCCTTGACGACGTCCCAGAGCTTGAAGCGAAGGTCGAAGCGACCGTCGGCGAGCCGGGCGAGCGAGCCGCCGACCAGGGCATCGACGTTGCGCGAGCGCCAGTCGGCCATCGCCGGCTGGCTCGTCTCGTCGAGCGCGACGCTGGCGTCGACGATGCGAAAGACGCCGCTGCGCGCCAGGTCGGCACGGATGACGGCCGACGGCGGCTGCGCGACGCGGTCTTCGTCGCGGAAGGCGGGAATCGCGATCGGCAGCTGGGTGGCGCCGACGCCGCTGATCTCGACCCGGAACTGCGCCCAGGCGGGCGCTGAGATGCCGGCGGCAGTGGCCGCGCAGAAGGTCCTTCGATCGAGCATGAATGAACGAGAGTCGTCTTTGGCGCGAAGGTTCACTGAGTCGGGTCCAGGCTAGGCGTTGTTTGGCAAGCGGCGTGCGCGCTCCACCGTCTTGAGGTGGCGCCAGAAGGTGCCTTCGGCGATGTAGGCGGCCAGCACGAAGCCGGCGGAACCGTCGAGAAAGCCGCGCTTGACGACGTAGCTGCGAAAAAACGCCCAGAGGCCGTGGCCGATCCCACTGCCCAGCCCGCCCTTGGCGCCGCGCCCGGCCAGGTCGTCGGCGCGGCCGCTCGAATAGCGGTTCATCTTGTCGAGCGCGTGCTCGAGGTCGGGCATGGTGTGGTGCAGTAGCTCCCCGTCGAGCCGGCCGACGGAGCCCTCGACCAGGAGGCGCTCGTGCACGAGATCGTCCGAGAAACGGGCCTGGCCACGCCGGAACAGGCGGACCACGCGGTCCGGATACCAGTCGCCATGGCGCATCCAGCGGCCACAGAAGCTCGACAGGCGGGAGAGCGAATAGGCCGCCGGCCCGTTCTCGGGGGCGTCGGCCACGGCCCGGCGGATGCTTGCCGCCAGCTCGGGGGTGACCCGCTCGTCGGCGTCGATCGCGAAGACCCACGTGCCGGTCGCGCGGTCGAGAGCGCGCTGCTTCTGCACGCCGAAGCCGGGCCAGTCGGCCGAAGACGTGACGTTGGCACCGAATCGGCGGGCCCGTTCGCAGGTGTCGTCCGTGCTGCCCGAATCGACGACGATCCATTCGTCGGCGAACGCCACCGACGCAAGGCAGGCGTCGATATGGGTCGATTCGTTGCGGGTGATGAGGATGACCGAGAGCGTGTCGGATCGCATGCGACCAAGGCTCGATGGCAGGCCGATTGTAGGCAGGGCGCGCCGGGGTCCGAACGGGACGCTGCGGCGCCGCCCCGCCCGACGCGGTCGGCGAGCCGCGACCGGCGCCGATAATCGCCCGCCATGACGTCTTCCGGGCCGACGCTTCGCTCACGCCTCGCCCGCATCGCTCCCTTTTTCGCGGGCAGCCGGCGCGGCTTCGGACTGGCGTTGGCCGGCGCCATCGTCGGCGCCGCGACCGAGCCTGCGATCCCGCTGCTCCTGAAGTGGCTGATCGACCATGGCTTTCGGCTCGGCGGCGTGCCCCTCTGGACGGTGCCGACCGCCATCATCGGCCTGACGCTCATTCGAGGCCTCGCGGGCTTCGTCTCGCAGTACGGCCTCTCGTGGGCGGCCAATCGAGGTGTCATGGACATGCGCGAGGCGATGTTCCGCCGGCTCCTCGACGCCGAGCCCGCGCTCTTCACGCGCAGCACGGCGAGCAACCTGATCAACACCCTCACCTTCGAGGTCCAGAACGGCGCCACGCAGCTCGTCTACTCGCTGCAGAGCCTGGTCCGCGATTCGCTCGTGCTGGTGGCGATGCTGGTCGTGCTGCTCTACCTCAACTGGCAGCTCACCTTGATCGTCGCCGTGCTGCTGCCGGCGGTGGGGCTGGTCATGCGCTACTACGGCAAGCGCTTGCACCGTTTTACCGTCGAGGCGCAGCGCGCCACCGACGATCTGGCCTACGCGGTCGAGGAAAACGTGCTCGCCTGGAAGAGCGTGCGCCTGCACGCGGCGGGGCCGGCGCAGTCGTCGCGCTTCCATGCCTTGAGCGATCGCCTGCGACGGCTGTCGTTGAAGGCGGTGATCGCCGCTGCAACGATGACGCCACTGACCCAGGTGCTGGCGTCGTTCGCCCTGGCCGCCGTGTTCACCGCCGCCATCTGGCAGAGCGGGCGCGACCAGGCCACGATCGGCGGCTTCATCGCCTTCATCACGGCGCTGCTGCAACTGATCTCGCCGATGAAGCATCTTTCGGAGATCTCGGCGCCGGTGACCCGCGGCTTGGCCGCCCTCGAGCGAGGCGTGGCCCTGATCGACACGTCGCCGGCGCAGGGCGGCGGCAGCTTCGATCCGGGCCGGGCGCGCGGGCACATCGAATTCCGCCACGTCAGCCTCGCCTACCGCGACGATCAGCCACCGGCCGTCGACGACATCAGCCTGGAGCTGAAGCCGGGCGAGGCGGTGGCGCTCGTCGGCCCCTCGGGAGCAGGCAAGACGACGATCGTCAACCTGCTGCCGCGCTTTCTCGAGCCGACCTCGGGCACGCTGTTGCTCGACGGCCGGCCGCTCGCCGAGTGGAACGTCGATGCGCTGCGACGCCAGTTCGCGCTCGTCAGCCAGGACGTCTCGCTCTTCAACGACAGCGTCGCCGCCAACGTGGCGCTCGGCGCGACCATCGACCGCGACCGTGTCCGCTCGGCGCTCGCCGGCGCGAACCTGCTGGAGTTCGCGGACTCGCTGCCCCAGGGCATCGACACCGTCGTCGGCCACAACGCCGGCGAGCTTTCGGGCGGGCAGCGGCAGCGCCTGGCCATCGCCCGCGCCATCTACAAGGACGCGCCGATCCTGATCCTCGACGAGGCAACGTCCGCGCTCGACTCGGAATCGGAGCGACTGGTACAAGAGGCGCTGGAGACGCTGATGCGCGGCCGCACCAGCCTCGTCATCGCGCACCGGCTCTCGACCATCGAGCATGCCGATCGCATCGTCACCCTCGACGCCGGCCGCGTCGTCGAGCAAGCGAACCACACCGAGCTGCTCGCCTCGGGCGGCCTCTACGCGCGACTGCACGCGCTTCAATTCAGGAAATGACCATGACCGACACCCGCACGACCACCGCCACCACCGCCACCACCACCACCACGACCCCCGTCGAACAGCCGCCGATCAGCCGCTTTCCGGTGCCGCCGCTGGCCGACCTGCCGGACGACATCCGCACCAAGATCCTCGAGGTGCAGGACAAGGCCGGCTTCGTGCCGAACGTCTTCCTCGCCTTCTCGCACCGACCCGCCGAGTTCCGCGCCTTCTTCGCCTACCACGACGCGCTGCTGCTGCGCGAAGGCCACCTGACGAAGGGCGAGAAGGAGATGATCATCGTCGCCACCAGCGGCGCCAACGCGTGCCTCTATTGCGTCGTCGCCCACGGCGCGATCCTGCGCATCTACGAGAAGAAGCCCATGCTCGCCGACCAGGTGGCCGTCAACTACCGAAAGGCCGACATCAGCGAGC
>JBBRFB010000049.1:0-21467 GCA_038225015.1 Burkholderiales bacterium | reverse complement strand
GCCAGGGCGGCCCCGAAGTCGGCGTAGCGGCGCTCGAGAAAATACGACGGGTCGGTGCGAAAGAACTGCAGGTCGAGCTGGAAGATGCCGAAGCCGTGGCAGAACTTGTCGGGCCGGGCCGCCGCGCCGCGGTAGCCGGGGATCTGCTCGGCCATCTCGACCAGGCCGCGGCGGGCGATGTCGAACATCTGGCCACCGCCCGGCTCGGCGAGGAGCTCGGCCTTGTTCTTCGGAAACGCGCGGCGCCCGCCGCCGGTGGCCGAAGCATCGATCGTGTCGCCGATGCAGAGCTCGAGCACACGCGCAACGGGCAGACCCCTTCTGCGCAGCGCCGGCCAGATCTCGCCGGTCTCCTGGCAAGCCACCGCCGTCAGCATGTCGACGCTGAACGGCGTTCCCGCCAGCGCCGGCTCGATCTGCGACTGGAACTGGCTCTTGAACCAGAGCACGTCGTCCGCATTGGGCATCTCGGTCTCCCGGGCGCGAACCTTCGCCGCGCATGGCGCCAGTCTGGCCCCAGGTGCCGGCCTGCCGCAACCCCCGGGCGGTGGCCCTTGCGCCGCCGACGGAATGACGCAGACGCGACAATGTGGGCAATGCCCCTCGCCATCGAAGACTACGCCCTGATAGGCGACTGCCACACCGCCGCCCTCGTCGGTCGAGACGGTTCGATCGACTGGATGTGTCTGCCGCGGTTCGATGCCGGCGCCTGCTTCGCCGCCCTGCTCGGCAGCCCGGCGCATGGGCGCTGGCTGATTGCGCCAGCGCACGAGGCGGTCGAGGTCACGCGGCGCTATCGCGACGGCACCTTGATCCTGGAGACCGACTTCACGACCGCCACCGGCAGCGTCAGGGTCATCGACTGCATGCCGCTGTCGAACGAGCGCTGGGACGTGGTGCGGGTCGTCGAGGGGTTGAGCGGCCGGGTCGACATGACGATGGAGCTCGTTCTTCGTTTCGACTACGGCTCGATCGTGCCCTGGGTGCATCGCGTCGAAGACGTGCTGCTCGTCACTGCCGGCCCCGACACGGTCGAGCTGCGCACGCCGGTCGAGACGCGAGGCGAGCAGATGAAGACGCTCGCCGACTTCACCGTGGCGGCGGGCGAGAGCGTTCCGTTCGTCCTCAACTACCGGCCCTCGCACACCGAAATCCAGCCGCCCATCGACCCACTGCAGGCTGTCGCCGACACCGAAGTCCACTGGCATGCCTGGTCGGAGCGCTGCACCTACCGCGGACGCTGGCACGACGCCGTGCTGCGCTCGCTGATCACCCTGAAGGCGCTCACCTACGCGCCGACCGGCGGCATCGTCGCCGCGCCGACGACGTCGCTGCCCGAGCAGCGTGGCGGCATCCGCAACTGGGACTACCGCTTCTGCTGGCTGCGCGACGCCACCTTCACCCTCAACGCGCTGCTCCTCGCCGGCTACGTCGACGAGGCGGTGGCCTGGCGCGAATGGCTGCTGCGCGCGGTGGCCGGCAGCCCGGCCGATCTGCAGATCCTCTACAGCGTCACCGGCGAGCGCCGGCTCGACGAGACCGAGCTCTCCTGGCTGCCCGGCTACGGCAACGCCGCGCCGGTGCGCACCGGCAACGCGGCAACGCGGCAGTTCCAGCTCGACGTCTACGGCGAGGTCATGGACACGCTGCACCTGGCGCGCGCCGCCGGCCTGCCGCCCAACCCGCGCGCCTGGGAGATCCAGCTGGCGCTGATGCAGTTCCTCGTCGAGCACTGGAGCGAGCCCGACGAAGGCATCTGGGAGATCCGCGGGCCGCGGCTGCATTTCACGCACTCGAAGGTGATGGCATGGGTCGCCTTCGACCGCGCCGTCAAGTCGGTCGAGAGCTTCGGCCTCGAAGGGCCGGTGCAGGCCTGGCGAGCCTGCCGCGACGAGGTCCATGCGCAGGTCTGCGTCCGCGGGCTCGACCCCGAGCGCCAATGCTTCGTGCAGCACTACGGCTCGCGCGAGCTCGACGCCAGCCTGCTCCTGATTCCGCTCGTCGGCTTCCTGCCGGCCGACGACCCGCGCGTGCTGGCGACGATCGCGCAGATCGAGCGCGAGCTCGTCGTCGACGGCCTCGTCATGCGCTACGCCACCGTCAGCGGCGTCGACAGCCTGCCGCCCGGTGAAGGCGCGTTCCTGCCCTGCTCGTTCTGGCTCGCCGATGCGCTGGCGGTGAGCGGCCGGCGAGCCGAAGCCGAGGCGCTGTTCGAGCGGCTGCTCGCGCTCGCCAACGACGTCGGCCTGCTCGCCGAGGAGATCGAGCCGGCAACCGGCCACATGCTCGGCAACTTCCCGCAGGCGCTCACGCACATGGCGCTCATCAACACGGCGCGGCTGCTGTCGATGCCCCAGGACATGGTCGAACGCTCCGGGCGGCAGGGCGAGCGCCCCGCCGCGGTGGCGAAGTCGAACGGCGACGACGGCAGCAACGGCGACGGTCTCTAGCGGCCCCGCATCGTCGCCGGCAACCAGAGGGCGATCTGCGGGAACACCATCACCAGCGCCATCACCGCGATCATCAGCACCACGTAGGGCAGCGAGCCACGCACGATGGGCGCCATCGGCGAGCCGGTGATCGCCTTGATGGTGAAGAGATTCATGCCCACCGGCGGCGTGATCTGCGCCAGCTCCAGGTTGATGACGAGCAGGATGCCGTACCAGACCGGGTTGATGTGCAGCTGGGCCATTGCCGGCAGGACGACCGGCGTGGTGATGAGAATGATCGAGATCGACTCGAGGAACATGCCGAGCACGAAGATGAGCGCCATCATGACGATCAGGAAGCCGGCGACGCCGATGTCGGCCGAGATCACGGCGGCGACGATCTGCTGCGGGATGCGCAGCTTGGTCAGCACGTGGCCGAACACGGCCGCGCCGGCCAGGATCATGAAGAGGGTCGCCGAGATGCGGCAGGCGTCGAGCGCCGAATCCCAGATCCCGCGCGGCCCGACGGTGCGGTAGACGAGCGTCGCCAGCACGAGCGCGAGCGCCGCGCCGGCGGCGGCCGCCTCGGTCGCGGTGAAGAGGCCAGCGTACATGCCGCCGAGCACGAACACCGGCAACAGGATCGACCAGATGGCCTTGCGGATCGCCACGATCGCTTCGCGGAACGTCGCCCGCGGCTCGCGCATCACGTGCCGGTGCGCGAGGGCGACGCTGGTCATGCTCCAGGCGGCGAACACGCCCGCCATCAGCAGCCCGGGCAGGATGCCGGCCATGAAGAGGCCGCCGATCGAGGCGTTGGCGGTGACGCCGTACAGCACCATCGGGCCCGACGGCGGAATGAGGATGCCGAGCGTGCCGCCGGCGGCCACCAGCCCGTAGGCCGCCTTCGGCTCGTAGCCGAAGCGGATCATCTGCGGGATCGCGACGGCGCCGATCGTCAGCGCCGTCGCCACGCTCGAGCCCGAGATGGCGGCGAACACTGTGCAGGCAGCAATCGTCGCGACGCCGAGGCCACCCGGCAGGTGGCGGGTCAGCGTGTACGCGGTGTTGTAGAGGTCGTCGACGATGCGGCCGCGGATCATCACGTGCGCCATGAAGGCGAACAGGGGAATCGCGACCAGCAGGTAGCGGTTGAGCTCGCCGAAGATGACCTCGGTGACGGAGCCGAGCTCGCCCTGCGTCACGTAGAGCAGGGCGCCGCCGAAGAGGGCCAGGCCGGCGAAGATCGGCAGCCCGGTGAAGAGCAGCAGCAGCAGGCCGAGCAGGATGAGGGCGATGGTCATGCGCTGTCGCGCTCGATCATCGCTGCGGGCAGCGCCGTCGGCGGAGCGTCGACGATGGCGCGCCAGAGCGCCTCGACGGCGGCCAGCAGCAGCAGGGTGCCGCCGAGCGGCATGAAGAGCATGAGGCACCAGGTCGGCCACTCGAGCTGGCCTTCGGTGAGCAGGCCCAGCTGGCGGGCGAAGGCCGAGGCCTCCCAGCCCTTGGCGATCAGCACGATGGCGATCGCCGCCGTTGCCAGCGCCGCCCAGCCGTTGGCCCAGCGACGGCCGGTGGGCGACAGGTGGGTGACGAGCAGGTCGACGCCGATGTGCTCGCCGCGGCGCAGCGTCTCGGCGGCCGCCAGCATGACGACGGCGACGAGCGCGAAGCCGGCGATGTCGTCGACCCAGGTCGGCGCCGCGTTGAATGCGTAGCGCATGACGATCGCCCAGACGATCAGCGCCAGCGCCACCAGCAGGCACACGGCGGCTATCGCCATCGCGAACGCCGCCAGCCCGCTGACGAGTCGCGCGAAGGCGCGCAGAGCCCGGCTCTCGGGAACCGCGCGGCGGCTCCCCTCGCCGGCCGTCCCCGGCCCGGGGCCTGTCGACACGCCCGGAAGGCTCGCGCCGCTGCCGCGCAGCCCTTTAGAGCTTGTCGATCATCTCGAGCAGCTTGGCGCCGTCGGCGCCGCTCTCGGCCAGGAACTCCTTCTTCACCGCCGGCTGCATGGCGTCGGCCATCGCCTTTTCCTGCGCCTTGGTCAGGGCGATCGCCTGCATGCCCTTGTCGTTGAGGACCTTCACGTCTTGCGGCGGCACGCCGTCGACGGTGCTGATCGAGCGCTGCACGGCGCTGTCGGCGGCCTTCTGGATGGCGCTGCGAATGTCGGCCGGCAGGCCGTTCCACCAGGCCGGGTTGACCACCAGGTTGTCGAACGCGAGGATGATGTTCGACGCCGCGCCGTACTTCTGCACCTCGTAGAACTTGCGGCTGTTCGCCGCCTCGACGCCGGTGAAGCCGGCATCGAGCACGCCGGTCTGCAGCGCCTGGTACACCTCCGAGCCGGGCATCGCCGAGGGCGAGGCGCCCATCGCCACGAGGCCGGCATCGAACAGCTTGTTGAGGCCGCGGATCTTCAGCCCGGCGAAATCGGCAGGCGACGCCAGCATCTTCTTCGACGAGGTGAAGATGCCGCCGTTGGTGTCGACGATCCAGGCGATGTTCTTCACGCCCTTGGCCTCCATCTTGGCGTCGAGCATCTTCGCCGCCGAGGAGCCGAGGAAGGCCTTCTGCTTGGCGACCGTGGTCATCAGGTAGGGGATGATGCTCACGCTCATCTCCGGGATCGTGCCGCCCCACTGGAAGTTGAGCATCGTCGCCGCCTCGATCTTGCCGCTCGCCACCGCCGGGTGGTTCTGCGCCGGCTTGAAGAGCTGCGCGGCGCCGAAGAGCTGGACCTCGACGCGGCCCTTGGTCGCTTCCTTCACGTCCTTGGCGAACTGCTCGAGATTTTTCGCCGTCTGGTGCGCCGGCGGGAACTGGTGGCTGATGCGCATCGTGAAGTCGGCGGCGAGCGCGCTCGTCGCCAGGCCCGAGGCGGCGAGCGCAAACGACGCGACGCCGAGCGTGCGCAGGACGGTACGGCGGGGTGCGGCAAATGTCATGGTCGTCTCCTGGATCGTTGGTTGTTCGAAAGGGGCCGGCGCGGCCGGCGCATCAGGCCACGGCACGGGTCGCGCGCAGCGCGTGGATCTCGGCGCGAGCGTACCCGACTCCCGCCAGCAACTCGTCGGTGTGTTCACCGAAGCGCGGCGGATCGAGGCGCACGCCCAGGCGCTCGCCGGCGAGGGTGATCGGAAATAGCGTCGTCTTCACCGTCTGCCCGGCCTTGTCGCCGTCGGGCAGGACGACGTCGGCGAGGCCGCCTGTCGCCTGCAGGTGCGGATCGTCGTACAGGTCTTCGGGGCGCCGGATCGGTGCGAACGGAAGGCCAGCACGTTCGAAGATCACCGTGAGCTCGGCGGCCGAGCGGTCGGCAAGGCGCTCGCGCAGCGTCGCCAGGAGCGCCGGGCGCACGCGGACACGATCGTTGTTGGTGGCGAGCGCGGGGTCGGCCTTCAGGTCGGCAAAGCCGAGCACGTCGCAGAAGACGGCGAACTGGGCGTCGCTCACCGCGGCCAGGAAGATCTGCTCGCCGTCCCTGACGGTGAACACGTCGTACACCGCCCAGGGGTTGTCGCGCGCCGGCATGGGCGCCGGGTGCCGGCCCGTCACCGCGAACTGCAGCATGTGCTGGCCCATCAGGAAGACGTAGTTCTCGAACAGCGCCGACTGCACTTCCATGCCCTTGCCGGTGATGCCGCGCTGGATCAGCGCACCGAGCGCGCCGATCGCACCGAAGAGGCCGCCCATGATGTCGTTGACGCTGGTGCCGGCACGCAGCGGGTCGCCCGGCCGGCCGGTCATGTAGGCGAGGCCACCCATCATCTGCACGACTTCGTCGAGCGCCGGCCGATGCTCGTACGGCCCGGGGAGGAAGCCCTTGTGGCTGACGTAGATCAGCCGCTCGTTGATCGCCGCCAGCGAGGCGTAGTCGAGGCCGAACTTGACCAGCGTGCCGGGCTTGAAGTTCTCGGCGACGACGTCGGCGCTGGCGCAGAGGCGGCGCGCCACCTCGGCTCCGGCCGGCTGGCGCAGGTCGACGCCGATGCTCTTCTTGTTGCGGTTGAACATCGGGAAGAAGCCGGCGCCGGCGCCGAGCAGTCGGCGCGTGCCCTCGCCCTCGATCGGCTCGATCTTGACGACCTCGGCACCGAGATCGGCCAGCACCATGCCGCAGGTCGGGCCCATCACCATGTGCGTGAGCTCGACGACGCGCAGGCCGCTGAGCGGCTGCGGCGCCAGGCTGTCGTCGCGTTCGCCGGTCGTCATGCTTTCACGCCGCTTGGCGCATGGTCTTCGGCAGGCCGGCACGCCAGAGGGTGCCGTGCAGAGCCTCGCCCTCGAGCCAGCCTGCCACCTTCGCGCGCAGCGCGATCAGGGCGTCGAAGTCGAGGCCGGTCGCCTCACCCATGCTGGCGAACAGGTAGGCGACGTCCTCGGTCGCGACGTTGCCGCTGGCGCCCGGTGCGTGCGGGCAGCCGCCGATGCCGGCCAGGCAGGCGTCGAAGCGGCGCACGCCTTCCTGCCAGGCCGCGAAGACATTCGCCAGGCCGAGGCCGCGCGTGTCGTGGAAGTGGCCACAGGCGAGCTTGTCGCCGGCAATCTCGAAACCCTGCCGAAAGAGATCGCGCACCATCAGCGGATCGGCATAGCCCACGGTGTCGGCCAGGCCGACCCGGTCGGCGCCGAGGTCGAGCACGGCACGCAGCAGGCGCATCACCTCGGCCGGCTCGACGCCGCCCTGGATCGTGCAGCCGAAGGCGGTGCTGAGGCCGACCTCGATCAGGCAGCGCGAGCCGGCGGCGTCGCGCGCCTCGCGGATCGATTCGATCTCGCGCAGCACGTCGTCGGGCGTCTTGCGCAGGTTCGCTAGGCTGTGCGCGTGGCTGACGGAGAGCGGCAGCAGCATGAGATCGGCGTCGGCGTCGATGGCACGCAGCGCGCCCTTCAGGTTCGGCACGAGCACCGAGGTGACGAGGCCCGGAAGCTTCTTCGCGTAGGCGACGAGCTCGGCCGTGTCGGCGAGCTGCGGCAGGAGCCGCGGCGGCACGAACGAGCCGACCTCGATCTCGCGCTGGCCGGCGGCGTAGGCGCTGTCGATCCATTCGAGCTTGTGCTCGGTGGCGAGGGTGCGGGCGAGGCTTTGCAGGCCGTCGCGCAGGCCGACCTCGCGGATGACGACAGGGGCGGTTGGAGCGTTCATCGGCATCACTGTAGGCCGTGTCTGACCTGCCGTCACCGCTATTTGATCGCGACCATCGTTGCTCCTCGGCCGCTTCGACGCAGCCACAATGGCGCCGACCATGACGACCACGCTGCCACGACCTCAGCTCCGGTACGCCGCCCGGCGGCTGCTCCGCACGACATGACCGACACCGCCTGGTGGCGCTGGCTGCAGACGCCGCTCTTCACCATCGGCAGCACGCCGGTGAACGCGATGCGCATGCTCGGCCTGGTGCTGCTGATCGTCGGCGCCTGGTGGCTGACCGGCCGCATCGAGCTCGCGATCCGGCGCCTGGCGAAGCATCGCACCTCGAGCGCCGGCAGCATCTACGCCTGGGCCCGCGTCACGCGCTACGCCATCTGGGTCGTGGCCACGCTCATCGGCCTCAACTACCTCGGCATCGACCTGGCCAGCTTCGCCGTCATCGGCGGGGCGATCGGCGTCGGCATCGGCTTCGGCCTGCAGAACATCTTCAGCAATTTCTTCTCCGGAATCATCCTCCTGCTCGAGAAGACGCTGAAGGAGGGCGACTTCGTCGACCTGCAGTCGGGCACCCGCGGTCACGTGCACGAGATCGGTCTGCGCTACACGCGCATCACCACCAACGACGATGTCGACGTGATCGTGCCGAACTCGGAGTTCATCAACGGCCGGGTCGTCAACTGGACGTTCGGCAGCCCCTTCCGTCGCATCCACATCCCGTTCGGCGTCGCCTACGGCAGCAACAAGGAAAAGGTGAAGGCAGCGGGCCTGCGCGCCGCGCAGGCGCTCGACACTACGGTCGTCGACGCCAAGCACAAGTCCGACGTCTGGCTGGTCGGCATGGGCGACTCGTCGCTCGATTTCGAGCTCGTCGTCTGGATCGGCGCCGAGGCGGTGGCTTCGCCCGCGCGCGTCGAGGCGGCGTACAAGTGGCAGATCCACGAGGAGCTCGTCCAGGCCGGCCTGGAGATCCCCTTCCCGCAGCGCGACCTCAACATCCGTACCGGCGAGCTCCAGGTGCGGCTGGCCCGCGAAGCTCCCCGCGAGAAGGCCGCACCCCGATAGTGTGGTGCGCTCGAAGGCATGGAGCATTTGCGGGTCGACATCTGCGGAGCCCTCTTGGGCTGATTTGGCGACACCAGGAACGCAGGCGCAACTCGCCACTACATCGACGCCGGCATCTCGCAAGGCCGCCGCGAGGCGCCCTCACGGACCTTGACGCGGGTCAGCCTGCGACGCCGTGGTCCTTGGTCCGGTCGCGTCGAACTGTTCAGCGCGGCGCATCATCGCCTTGGTCATCTTGTCGAATAAAAACAGGTGCACCGGTACAAGCAAGTACCAATAGAGCAAGCCCCATACCCCCTGCGGATGCCAGTAGGCGGTAATCGTCAGCCGGGTGCGATGGCCGCGATGGGGGTCAGGTTCTGGATCGACCTCGAACTCGAGAACGCCCGAGCCCGGCCCCCGCATACCGAAATGCAGAGTGAGCCGGCGCCCGGGCTCGAGTGCGAGAACGGTCCAGTAGTCAATGCGGTCGCCGATCCGCAACTCGGTCGGGTGACGCCGGCCGCGGGTCAGTCCGGGGCCGCGGACGAGCCAGTCCATGACACTGCGTATCTGCCACAGCAAATCCATGGTGTAGTAACCGTTGTCGCCGCCGATGGTCGAAACGGTGTGCCACACCGCCGAGGGCGACGCGCAACCGACCGCGGTGCCGCTGGCGCGCTTGGCGTAGAACGCATTGTCGAGCTGGAAACCGCGGAACATCAGCAGGCCTTCGGTCCATCGGTCGGCCACCGTCTGCGACCGTTCCGCCTGCAGCGCGGCGGTCACCGACTCGCGAAAGCTCAAGAGATCTTGCGGTACCAGGCGGCGCAGTTCGCGGTCGTCGGCGGGGAGGTCGTGTTTCAGGCCGCCGATCAGGGCGCGCGCAATGTTGACCGGCACCGCCGTGATCAGGCCGAGCCAGCGAGCCGACAGCTCCGGCGTCAGCACCGGAACGCGAATGATGCGGGGCCGCTTGCCGACGACTTCGCCGTACTGGCGCATCACGTCTTCGTAACTGATGTAGTCGGGCCCGGCCGCGTCGAAAATCTTGCCGGCGGCCTCGTCCAGGCAGGCTACGCCCACTAGGTACTCGAGCAGATTGTCGAGCGCGATCGGCGACGACTTCGAACGCACCCACCGCGGCGTCACCATCAGCGGCAAATGGTTGACGAGGTCGCGGACCACCTCGTAGGCGGCGGAGCCGGGACCGACGATGATGCCGGCCCGTATCTCGGTCACCGGCACACGGCCTGCGCGGAGTCGCTCGCCGGTCTCGCGCCGCGACACCAGGTGCTCGGAGTCGGCGTTGTCAGGAACGAGACCTCCCAGGTAGACGATGCGGCGCACACCGGCCTGGTCCGCCGCCGCGGCAAAGTTCTCGGCAGCCTGCAAGTCGAGGCGCCCGAAGTCCTGTCCCGCCGCCATCGAGTGCACGAGGTAGAAGGCGGTGTCCACGCCTGCCAGCGCGGCCGGCAGCGTATCGGGCAGCAACGCGTCGGCCTCGACCAACTCGACTCCCGGCCAATCGCGCGCCTCGAGAACGTCGCGATGGCGCCCGGTGGCTCGCACCGCACAACCCTCGGACAGCAAACGCGGCACGAGGTGCGATCCGATGTAACCAGTGGCGCCGAATACCAACATGAGCGCGCCTTGTTCGAGTCGTGGGGCACTCGGGGACAGGGCGGGGATTGACGATTGCGAAGGCGGCATCACGGCACGCGAGGGCTCTGCGCTAGCGGCGAATCGATGTCGATCGCATTCGTCCGCTGCGACGTTCCACCTCCCGGGCCACCGCCTCGAGCTGGATCGAAAGGTTCTGCCGAACCGCCAAGCTTCCGACGGCAGGCGGCGGCGGCAGGCGAAGTCCGATCACCGCCGTGTAGCGCAACTGCGTCCGCGGCGCGCTGCGTCGTCCGTCCTGCGGCATCAACTCGTAGCGACCCTCGAACACATCGATCGCACGGCTCTTGAACAGGCCGAGATCGAAGCTCACGGCCTTTGCCTCTGCCACGCTTAGCAGCTGGTGTTCGATATTCAGCCGCACCGTCATCGCCTGGGCGAACAGCAGGAAACGGAACTCGCCCCGCTGCTCGACCACGAGATGCTCGGCTTCCTTCGTCAGCGACCGTCGTTCGATCACGCGGCAAGCGTGGACGCCCGGCATGAATCTCGGTAAGGTGTCGTAGTCGGTGATCGTGTCCCAAACGGTCTGCGTATCGGCACCGAGGTCGAGCATCGCCTCGGCTTCGAAGCGGCGTCCGCTGCGGCGAACATCGAGCTTCAAATCGGTGGTCACAGGCTCATTCGAGACCGTGCAGGCGCCGATTCGTTCGGCTTCCAGCGGCGGTTGCTCGTCGCGCCACTCGGGTGTCGCGACCATGACGACGTTGCGTCGATGAGATTCGGCGGCAACCGAAGAGGAGCACTTGTCGGCCGGTATCCACGACGAGCCGCGCCGAGAGCGCGTAGTCGGCGACTGCATTGGCAACGGCGGCTGTCGCGGTCATCGCTCGAGGGGGCTATGCGGCTGCATGCCTTGCCGTGTACATCTCGCCTCTGCAAACACTGGCCATGGGCCCGATCGCTTCCGCGCTCGCCGGCAGGTTCGGGTCGCATGCAGGTCGTTTGGAAAGAGAAGCTCAGTCGAAGCGGATGCCGTCTACTGGAGCAGGCTGCGCGATCAAAGATACAGCGTGACGCCTGTTGCGATGCAGCATATCAGTGTCGTTGAACGGCAGCTTGGCGCTGTCGGGATCGGTGTGCCGGGTGTCGGGTTGGGGTCGGGTTCCGCCGCAGGTGGACAGTGCCGCCCCTCGCGGCTTGCAATTCCAGATCGGGCGCTGTATCGCCCGCCTGCAACGGTACGCTGGTCCATCGCAGGCGCGTCGGACCACGCTGCCAGCTCTCCAGCCAGGATTCTTCGGCGCCTTGTTGTCGGGACGTGATGGTCTCGGACGCGGCTGGACGGTTCTTGGCGGTGACGGTGCGGTTGTCAAGCCGATGCGGGCGTCGCGTTCGCCGGGCCAATCACGGCAGCGACCTCGGTCACCATGTCTGCCGGGAAGCCGCCTTGGCGCGCATGGCGGCGGATGACCTCTGCGCTGGCCGCCTCATGAACACAATAGATCTTGTCGCCCGCCACGTAGCTCGTGATCCAGTTGTAAGGTTCGCCCAGACCGGCGATGACCTCGCAGGATTTGGCCGAGATATCACCAAGTTCGGCGGCGCTCAGGGTGCTGGCGCCAGGGATATTTCGTTCGACGATGAATCGGGGCATGAAGTCTCTCCTGAGGAGTGATGAGGAGGCATCATGTTGGTTGTCGACCGTGGGATCGCGCGTATTCCCCTGCCAACGTCGCCCATTCGGGCATCACACGGCGGGTCACACGGTTCGGGCGCAAGCTCCGGGTGGAACGGCATCTGCGCGATGCGAGGCCTCGTCGATGACCCTGCGGATCAAATTGATGGGTAACCCCGAGATAACCACGGCGGGTGGCCAGCCACAGCTCGTTCGGGGCCATCAGGCGTGGGCGCTGCTCGCGCGGTTGGTGCTGTCGCCGCGCCCGTTGAGCCGGCGGGGGCTGGCCAACGACCTTTTCCCCGACACGGTCGACCCATTGGGGTCGTTGCGATGGGCACTGGCTTCGCTCAGGAAGGCGCTCGACTGTCCCGGCGCCTTGCTCGGCGACCCGATCGCCACGGCACTGCCCGCCGGCACCCTGGTCGACGTCGATGCACTGTCGAATGCCGACTTCGATGTCGAATCGGCAGGCCCCCTGTTGGAAGGCGTGGAGCCTCAGTGCGGCCCGGAGTTCTCCACCTGGCTGCTGGTCGAGCGCGAACGCATTACGAGCTTGGTCGATTCGCGGGTCCGCCAGGATGCGCAACAGGCTATCGCGGTGGGCGACGCGGCGAGAGCCATTCGCCTGGCCGAGTTGAGTGTCAGGCGCATGCCGTTCGACGAAGGCGCTCACATCCTGCTCTTGAAGACCTTGGTCGCCGGCAGCCGCTTCGACGCGGCAGGCCTGCATGTGGAGGCGACGGACAAATTGTTCAGGGAGCAACTCGGGCGAGCGCCATCGCCCGCCTTGCACAGCGCCGCGCGGCGCACTCTGTCGTCGCCTCCCAGCGGCGTGTCGCCGGTCGCCGTTGTCGAGTCGTTGCTGGAAGCAGGGATGGCCGCCCTGTCCGCCGGCGCGATCGATACGGGCGTCGATTGCCTGCGCCGTGCTGCCGCCGATGCGCAAAGCTGCGGCGATGCTCGCCTGCAAGGCCGGACCCTCCTCGAATTGGGGTCGGCTTTGGTGCATTCCGTTCGCGGGCACGATGATGAGGGAGCCATCCTCCTACGCCAGTCCATCGAGTTCGCCAATCGCTGCGGGGACGCGTCCATGGCCTGCACGGGTTACCGCGAGCTCGGTTACGTAGACACACTCGCAGGCCGCCGCCCGAGCGCCTCGGCCCATCTCGCCGAGTCGCTCCGGCTCGCCGAGGAAGATGCTGCGCTGTCCGGGACGCATGGGGTCATCGGCATGAATCTGGTCGACTGGGGCCGAGTTGACGAAGGCCTGGCGCACTACGAGCTTTCGCTCGAACACGCCAACCGCGCCGGCAATCGCCGTCGGCAGGCCTGGACGATGGGCTTGGGCGCGTGGGGACTGTTGGCCGCAGACCGTGCGGAAGACGCGTCCCGCTGGCTCCAGGACTGCTTGACTCTGGTCGATGAGCTGCGCTGGACATCCTTTCGGCCCTGGCCCTGCGCGCTCCTGGGCGAATCCAGGCTTCGCCTGCGGATCGATCCGGCGGCCGTCATGCAAGAACTGGAGCGGGCATTCGCGCTCAGCTGTCAACTCGCCGACCCATGCTGGGAAGCGGCCGTGGCGCGCGCAATGGCGCGTTGCCACGAAGTCTCCGGCAGCTCAGAACGGGCACTGGAGTGGTTGCGCGAGGCGCGAAAGCGCAGCGTCAGGGAGACGGACCCCTATGTCGCGCTGGTGGTCGAGATTCTCGCTGACCAGGCTCGCATCAGCGCCGGGCTGGGCAATCTTGCGCAGTCCAACACATGCATCCGGGAGATGCTCTCTCTGGCTGCACGCGCGCACATGGACGCCCATGTGCACCGCGCCATCAACGTCATAGGTTCATCCGCCGCGTGACTGCACCTTCCCCCGGCACGCTGGTCACCGCGTGGCAAACGTTTTCCGCTTCGAGCGGCTACCCGCTGTTCGAGGCTTGTGCATGTGGGGGCCACTCCGGGACAAGTACCGAACGGCTTGGCGCATCACACCAGGCGCGACGGCCGATTCAGGCGGGAGCAGGGCGAATTTCTCCGGGCTTTCCCGGAGCCGCCGTGCGCGTTTTTGCCGATAGGACCGGCGCCATGGTCGCCTACGATCGTGCTGTTCATCGATCCCAGGAGACAAGCATGACGATTCATCGCACGCGCGCGGTCGCGCTCGCGGCCACCTTGCTGGCCTGTGCGGCCGGCGCCCAGTCGCAACAGGTCAAGCTCATGACGGGCCCGCAGGGCGGCTCGTGGTACCCGCTCGGTGGCGCCATCGCCAACATCGCCGACAAGTCGGGCGTCAAGGTGCAGGTGCTTCCGGGCGCCGGCATCGCCAACGTCAAGGCGGTGCAGGGCGGCAAGGCCGACTTCGGCTTCGGCAACTCGATCTCCACCGTCGACGGCGTCGCCGGCCGGGCCCCGTTCGATACCAAGACCGGCAACGTCTGCAACGTCGCGACGTTGTACCCGCAGTACTTCCAGGTCGTCGCCAACGCCGACTCCGGCATCAACTCGCTCGCCGACCTGAAAGGCAAGCCGGTCGCGTTCCAACCCAAAGGCAATACCGCGGAATTCATCAGCCAGCAGGCGCTCGAGGTCTACGGCCTGAAGCCCTCCGATCTCGGCCGAGTGAGCTACGTCTCGTACACCGATGCCGTCTCGCTCATGAAGGACAACAACGCGCAGGCGTTCACGCTCGGCACCACCGTGCCGGCATCTTCCATCATGGACCTGGCCTCGGCGCGCGACATCAAGCTGGTCGCCATCCCCGACGACAAGTTCCAGGCGATGCGAAAGCTCAACCCCGGCTACACCAAGCTCGTCATCCCGGCCAACAGCTACCCGAAGCAGACCAAGGATGTGCAGACGATCGGCTATGCCACGCACGTGATCGCGCGCTGCGACCTCGACCCCGACGTCGTCTACAAGGTGCTGAAGGGCATGGTCGACCACAAGGCCGACCTGGCAGCGATCGCGCATGCGATGGCCGGCACGACGCCGAAGATGATGGCCGAAGACATCGGCGTGCCGATGCACAAGGGCGCGCTGCGCTACTACAAGGAAGTCGGCGCCCTCTGACCGGACGCTGAACGACCTGGACGCGCGGGCTGATGCCCGCGCGTCCGTTTGACGGGGCGCCACCAGGTGCCTGGGTGCCGAATGCTCTCGATCCCCGTGACGTTCACCCGCCGACTGATCACCGCAGTTGCGGTCGGCATGTCGCTGTTCCACCTCTGGGTCGCCTTCGTCGGCCCGCCCGATGCGTACGTCTTCCGCGGCTCGCACCTGGCCTTCGCGCTGGTGCTCGCGTTCCTGCTGCAGCCCGGCCGGAACGGCAACGCCGAGCGCGTCGGCTGGTGGGACATGGCGCTCGTCGTCGCCGCCGCCGCCGCGTCGCTCTACCCCGGCGCCAGCCTCGACTACATCCTCAACCGGATGTACTACGTCGACGATCCGCGCATCGCCGACTACGTCTTCGGCGGCACGCTGATCGTGCTCATCCTCGAGGCGACGCGGCGCGCCACGGGCTGGGCGCTGCCGATCACGGCGATCGTCTTCCTCGCCTACGGGCTGACGTTCGGGCACCAGGCGCCCGGCATCATGCTCGATCAGCTCTACCTCACCACCGAAGGCATCTTCGGCATCCCGATCTACGTGTCGGCGACCTACGTGATGCTGTTCATCCTCTTCGGCTCTTTCGTCGAGCGCAGCGGCGCCGGCCAGCTCTTCATGGACTTCGCCCTGGCGCTGGCGGGCGGCTCGTCGGGCGGCCCGGCCAAGGTGGCGGTGATCACGAGCAGCCTGTTCGGCACCGTCTCCGGCAGCGCCGTGGCCAACGTCATGACCACCGGCACCTTCACGATCCCGCTGATGAAGCGTACCGGCTACCGACCGGCGTTCGCCGGCGCCGTGGAAGCGGTGGCCTCGACCGGCGGCCAGCTGATGCCGCCCATCATGGGCGCGGCCGCGTTCGTGATGGCCGAGTTTCTCGGCGTCTCCTACCTCACCGTGGCCGCCTTCGCGCTGCTGCCGTCGGTGCTCTATTACGTCGCCGTCTTCATGGCGGTGCACTTCGAGGCCAAGCGGATCGGCCTGGTGGGCGTGCCGAAGGCCGACCTGCCGCGGCTGAAGAATGTGCTCCTCGAGCGGGGCCATCTCTTCCTGCCGCTGGTCGTCATCGTCGCCGTGCTGCTCGCCGGGCGCAGCGCCGCGTTCTCGGCCCTGTGCGGCATCTTCTCGGTCGTGCCGACCACGTGGCTGCGCGCCAGCACGCGCCACACCTTCAGCTGGCGCGCCATCGGCGAGGCGCTCGAGTCCGGCGCGCGCAACACCGTGGTCGTGGCGCTGGCGTGCGCCTCGGCCGGCATCGTCATCGGCACCATCACGCTCACCGGCCTCGGCCTCAGCTTCACCGGCGTCGTGCTGGCGCTGTCGCAGAACTCGCAGATCCTGGCGCTCCTGCTGACCATGCTCGCCGGCATCCTGCTCGGCATGGGCCTGCCGACGACGCCGGCCTACATCGTGCAGGTCGCGCTTCTCGTACCTGCGCTGGTGAAGCTCGGCGTGGCGGTCGAGGCGGCGCACCTGTTCGTCCTCTACTTTGCGGTCCTCTCGGCGATCACGCCGCCGGTGGCGATGGCCGTCTATGCCGCCAACGGCATCTCCGGCGCCCGCCTGATGGAGACGAGCTGGGCGGCAATGAAGCTCGGGCTCACCGGCTACATCATCCCGTTCATGTTCGTCTTCGCGCCGGCGCTCCTGCTCATGGGCGACTGGGCGACCGTCGCCCTCGCCACCATCACGGCGACGATCGGCGTGACCTGCCTCGCCGGCGCCCTGCACGAGCACTTCTTCTGGGGCAAGGCGCGCAGCTGGGAGCGCGTGCTGCTCTTCGTCGCGGCGATCGTGCTCATCAAGCCGGGTTGGCAGAGCGACCTGTTCGGCATCGTGCTCATCGCGGTGGTGGCAGCGAGCCAGCGCTGGGTGCGGCCAGGGGCGGTCGCCCGATCGAAGGAGGCGGCATGATCTGGACCCCGGCCCCATCACACCTTCCTGCCTCATGACCATCGACCTCTACGCCTTCGACACCCCCAACGGCCGCAAGATCAGCGTCGCCCTCGAGGAAATGGGCCTGGCCTACCAGGTGCACGTGGTCGACATCACCAAAGGCGAGCAGCACGAGCCCGCCTTCCTGAAGATCAGCCCCAACAACAAGATCCCGGCGATCGTCGACCAGGACGGCCCCCGCGGCCGGCCGCTCGGCATCTTCGAGTCGGGCGCGATCCTGATCTACCTCGCCGAGAAGACCGGCCGGTTCTGGCCGGCCGAGCCCGCAGCGCACATCGCCACGCTCGAATGGCTGATGTTCCAGATGGGCGGATTCGGGCCTATCCCCGGCCAGGTCCATCACTTCGTCGCCCTGAAGGACGAGAACGATCGCCGCTACGGCCTCGAGCGCTTCATGGCCGAGACGAAGCGCCTCTACGCCGTCATGGACGGACGCTTGGCCGGCAACGAATACTTCGCCGGCGCCGAGCTGTCGATCGCCGACTTCGCCATCCTCGGCTGGGCCTGGCGCCACGAACGACACCGCGTCGATCTCGCCGACTACCCGAACGTCCGCCGCTGGTACGACGCGCTGATGGCGCGCCCGGCGGTACAGCGCGGCTTCGCGGTTCCCCTGCGGCGGCCCGCCTAGCGACCCGCGCGGCGTCCAGCCGGCCCTCCGCCTGGACGCCTCCGGGCACGTGGCCTATCCTCGGCCGCAACGAGGAGCCTGGGAGTGGCCCGATGCGCGCGTGGACCGTGGATGCCGACGACATCCGTGTCGCCGAGGATTTCGACGATTCGCTGCTGCACCGCACTCCCGAGATCGAGGGCTTCCTCACGCCAGACCGCGACGACAAGTTCATCGTCATCGGCACCAAGGGCTTCGGCAAGACGCTGCTGCTGAAGGCCAAGCGGGTCCTGTACCAGCAGGGCGGCACTGCCATCTGCCTGCCCGTCGGCAACCTGCTCGACAAGCCGATCGGCGACAAGATCTTCGGCCGCGAGTCGATCGCCCTGTTCTCCGCATCGCCACTGCCCTGGTCGAAGGTCTGGCTGTCGGCGATCGCACTGACGGTGCTCAAGCATGTCGGCGCCGCTGGCGGCATGAAGCTCGGCGCCCGCCTCGGTGGTCTCGTCGCCGACGTGCATCTGCACAGCGTCATCGATCACTTCGTGCGACTGCTCGACTTCACGCCGAGCGAGCTGCAGCGCTGTGCCACCGAGACCGACGGCCACCTGGTGCCGCGCCTGCGCGCCCTGAAGTCGCCGCTGGCCATCTTCATCGACGGCATCGACGAGTACTTCAACAAGCACGTCGAGGACTTGCCGGCCAGCCCGAGCGTCACCGGCGAGCTGTCGCCCAACGTCTGGTACTTCTCGCAGCTCGGCCTGGTCGAGGTGGCGTACCAGCTGCGCCGGATCAACCACCACCTGAAGATCTTCGCGGCGATCCGCAAGGAGGCTTACGCGCGGCTGCCGGAGCGCACGGCGATGGTCCAGCAATACCGCGGCAGCGCCGTCGACATCGTGTATGCGCCGGAGAGCCTGCGCGAGATCTTCGTCAACAACGTCCGCCTCGTGAAGCCCGAGCGCATGGTGCAGCCCGAGCTGGTGCGCGCGCGGCCGCTCGAGGCCTTCCTCGGCCGCACCAGCGTCGTCGACATCTACACCCGAGAGGAAGAAGACGCTTTCGAGTACGTCTGCCGGCACACCCTGCTCCGGCCACGCGACCTGATGACGATCGGCGAGCGGCTGACGGCGCTGCGCCCCGACGAGCGGCGCAACGAGTACCGGCTGAAGGAGGCCGTGAACCAGGCGGCGACCGAAATAGCGCACGAGTACCTGGCCGAGATTGCGCCCTACGTCGCCGGCCTCGAACCCGACCGGCTGTTCCGCCACCTGCCGGGGCACGTGCTGACGCACGCCGAGGCCGAGACGATCATCGCCGCCGCCGAGGATCCGACGCCGGGACGCGATGCGCTCACCGCGCTCTACCGGGTGGGTCTGCTCGGCTACGTCCAGCACGACCGCGTGCGCGGCGAGTGGCGTCAACGATTCCTTCGGCCGGGCGAGGCGACGCTGCAGACCGAGGGCGTGCTGCCGCGGGCGACGCACTACCTCGTCCACCCCGTCCTCTTCGACGTCATCGGCCGCATCAATCCCGATTTCCTGCAACGGATCGACCGCGTCAACATCGTCGGCACCGACCGGCCGTGGCGCGAGACAAGGAACATCGACGCCACGCTTTCCGTGCGCCAGTGCTGCGTGCTGAAGGCCGATGTGCAGTCGTTCGCCAGCCTCATGCGCGCCGGCGCCGACGCACCCGTGCGCGCCGCCCTGGAGACGTCGGTGCAGCGATGGGCGCCGGTCGCCTCGATCACCGAAGTGCGCGCCGGCGACGCCGTGCTCGTCGTCGCCGACGATCCGGTGGCGCTGGCACAGACGGCGCGCCACCTGATGGACGACGTCTACCAGGCGCCAGGGCAGCCGCGCCTGCGCATCGCCCTGCATCACGGCGAGGTGCAGACGCGCGGCGGCGACGACGAGGGCGGCCCAGAGATCGTCGGCGGCGACGCCATCCTGTGGGCAGCGCGGGTCGAGCCGCTCGTCGAGCCCGGCCAGATCTGGGCCACCGGGGCCTTTCGCGAGCAGTTCCTGGAGCGGCCGTCGCTCTGGCGCACCACGCCGCTCGTGCCGCCGGGCGGCGCCGAGCAGTTCAACGTCAAGAAGAAGGGCTCGGACGAGCCCGATGCGTGGACGCACCTCTACCGGCTCGAGTCTTGAGAGAGCGCCGGGCCGGCGGCCACGCCTCTTCGAAGCGCGACGACGAACGCCGCCGCGCTGCCCCGTCTACTCGAGCGAGTTCAGGTAGGCGTCGGCGTCGTCGATGCCGAACTCGATCCACATCGGCAGGTGGTCGCTCATGCGGTAGGTGCGCCAGTCCTTGAAGCTGCGCCCGGGCTTGGCGGCGCGCTCGCTCGCATAGGCGGCATCGTCGCCGCTGCGGTAGACGTGCTCGTAGTAGTCGAAGACACCGGCCCGCCCGGTCGGCAGCAGGTGCGACAGCTTCTTGAAGAACGCGATCTGGTCGTAGTGCTTGTTCTTGTCGACATTGGAGCCCGGCACCTGCTGCAGCGCCTCGGGCACGACGAAGCCGGCCTTCACGATCGCCTCCATCGTCACGTCGGTGCGATTGAAGATGTTGAAGTCGCCGAGCAGCAGCAGGTTGTCGGCAGCGGGCGGTGCGCCGGGCTCGTCCTGCGGGGCGCCCGAGAGCTTGCCGGCGTACTTGGCCAGCGTCTTCGTGAACGCGGTGATCTCGGCCAGCCGGCGCGGATCGACGGCGACGCTGGTGCCGTAGTAGATGTGCACCGTGGCCAGCGTCATGTAGGCCCAGCCGGCGCGAAAGCCCGCCAGGTAAGGCGAGCGCGCCATCTCGACCGGCGTCTCGTCGGCGCCCACCTTGTTGGGCAGCGTCAGCTCCGCCGCCAGCCCGGTGAACGAGACCTTGCGGGTGTCGAACAGGTAGGCCATGCGCTCCGAATTGCCCGCCGTGCCGAGCGTCACGTCGGTGACGAGGAAGTCCCACGAGCTCCCGAGCAGGCGCAGCAGTTCCTGCAAGGGATAGAGACCGTCGCGCACCTCCTGCACGGCGATCAGGTCGAAGCGGCTCAGGATCTCGGCGATGTAGTAGTAGGGCTCGAGCGGCCGGAAGCCGTACTTTCCGGAATCGAACTCGCGGATGTTCCAGGTCGCGACCAGCAGCGTGTCGGTCGCGGTGCGCGCCGGCACCGCGGCGCTGAGCGCCGGGCGCAGCCGCCGCAGGCCGTCGACGACGCGCCTGCGCGTCGTCGGGTCCTCGATCTGCAGCAGTCCGTCGTAGAGCGGCATGGGGCACCTCGCGGCAGGACGGCAAGCCGGCCGTGCCCCTATTCTGGTGCAGTCGGCCCCCGCCAGCGCCAGTGCCGGATCTCGGGCAGGTCGTCGCCGTGCGCCGTCACGTAGGCGCGGTGCGCGCGCAGCCGCTCGGCGATCGCCTCACGCGCCGGCGCGGCGCCGGCATGCAGCGCCGGCACGCGGGCGATGACGTCGCCGGCGAGGTGGAAGCGGTCGAGGTCGTTGAGAACGACCATGTCGAACGGCGTCGTCGTCGTGCCCTCCTCCTTGTAGCCGCGCACGTGCAGGTTGCCGTGGTTCCGGCGCCGGTAGGTGAGCCGGTGGATGAGCGTCGGGTAGCCGTGGAAGGCGAAGACGATCGGCCGGTCGACCGTGAAGATCGCGTCGAACTCGGCGTCGCCGAGGCCGTGCGGGTGTTCCGAGCCCGGTTGCAGCTTCATCAGGTCGACGACGTTGACGACGCGGATCCGCAGCCCGGGGAAGTGGCCGCGCAGGAATTCGACCGCGGCCAGCGTCTCGAGCGTCGGCACGTCGCCGGCGCAGGCCATGACCACGTCGGGATCGACGCCTTCATCGTTGCTGGCAAATTCGAAGATGCCGATGC
>JBBRFB010000048.1:0-21574 GCA_038225015.1 Burkholderiales bacterium | reverse complement strand
AGGTGGGGCGCTTTCGCCTCCACCGTCGGCGCTTTAATGTTCGGGGTCTCCGGCCCACCTACTTCCGGCGCCCCGCGGCTGGAAGAGTCGCTGGCCGTGAGCGCGGCGCATGGGCTGCCGCGCTACGAATCGCTGCAGCCGCTGCACAACCTCGTCGAGCGGCCGGCCTACGAAGAGGCGCTCGAGGCCGTATGCGTCGCGCACGGGCTCGGCGTCATTCCCTTCTTCGCGCTGGCCCGGGGTTTTCTGACCGGCAAGTACCGCAGCGCCGCTGATTTCGGCAAGAGCCCGCGGGGCGCGTCGGCCGAGAAATACATGAACGCCCAGGGGCTGGCGGTGCTCGGTGCGCTCGATGCCGTGGCCGACACCGTCGGCGCGACACCCGGCCAGGTGGCGCTGGCGTGGCAGATCGACCGGCCGTCGATCACCGCGCCGATCGCCAGCGCGACGTCGCCGGCCCAGCTCGCCGAGCTGGTCGGCGCCGCCGTGCTTCGCCTTGACACGCCGTCGATCGAGATGCTCGATCACGTGAGCGCGGCGCCGTGACCGCACCTGCAGCGCCGCGCACGCTCTCGACGCTGCAGGTGCTGATCTGCGGTGGCCTCATCGTCACGCTGTCGATGGGCATTCGCCATGGCTTCGGCCTGTGGCTGCAGCCGATCACCATGGACCGCGGCTGGAGCCGCGAGACGTTCGCCTTCGCGCTCGCCGTGCAGAACCTGTCGTGGGGCATCGCCGGCCCGCTCGCCGGCGGCCTGGCCGATCGCTTCGGCGCCTTTCGCGTCATCGCCATCGGCAGTGTGCTCTACGCGCTCGGCCTGGCGGGCATGGCGCTGGCCACGAACGGTGCCACGTTCCTCGGCGGCGCCGGGCTCCTGATCGGGTTCGCCCAGTCGGGAACGACCTACGCCGTCATCTTCGGTGTCATCGGCCGCAACGTCGCGCCCGAGCGGCGCAGCTGGTCGATGGGCGTGGCCGCGGCGGCCGGCTCGTTCGGCCAGTTCCTCATGGTGCCCGTCGAGGGCGGGCTGATCGGCGCGCTCGGCTGGCAGAACGCGCTGCTCGTGCTCGCCGCCGCCGCGCTGGCCATGATGCCGTTGGCACTCGGCTTGCGCGAGCCGCCGCGCGACGCCGTCGCGGCGGCCGGCGCACAGGGATTCCGGGCGGCAATCACCGAGGCGCTCGGCCATCGCGGCTTCCAGCTCCTCACCCTCGGCTATTTCGTCTGCGGCTTCCAGGTCGTGTTCATCGGCGTGCACATGCCGAGCTACCTGCGTGACCACGGCCTGGCGCCGAGCGTCGCCACCACGGCGCTCGCACTGATCGGCCTGTTCAACGTCTTCGGCACCTACGTGGCCGGCTCGCTCGGCGGGCGCCTCTCGAAGCCGGCGCTGCTGTCGGGGATCTACCTGCTGCGTGCGCTGGTCATTGCCGCCTTCGTGCTGGCACCGCTCACGCCCTGGAGCGTCTACCTCTTCGCCGCGACGATGGGCTTCCTGTGGCTGTCGACGGTGCCGCTCACCAATGGCGTCGTCGCCTCCATCTTCGGCGTGCGCTTTCTGTCGATGCTCGGCGGCTTCGTCTTCTTCAGCCACCAGATCGGCAGCTTCCTCGGCGCCTGGCTCGGCGGCCGGCTCTACGACACCACCGGCAGCTACGACATCGTCTGGTGGATCGCGGTGGCGCTCGGCATCGTCGCCGCGCTCATCAACCTGCCGATCCGCGAGCAGCCGGTCGTCCGCCCGGCCGTCGCATGAAGCGCCGCGCGGCCGTCGTCCTGGCCTGGCTGGCCGTTTGCGCGGCGCTCGCGGGGGCCTTCGCCGCCTACCGGCAGCCGGGGCTGGCGGTAGACCTCGCGAACCGGCTCTGGAGTTGCTTCTAGTGCCCGCGCACGGGGCCTCCGACGCTTCGCCCTGGATCCGCCGCTGGGCCCACCTCGTGGCTCCGGCAGGAAGTGTCCTCGACGTCGCCGCCGGCGGTGGCCGCCACGCGAGATGGTTCGCGGCGTGCGGCCACGCAGTCACGGCGGTCGACCGCGATGGCGAAGCGCTCGCCGCCTTGCCGGCGGGCATCGAGGCCATCGTCGCCGACCTCGAACGCGGTCCCTGGCCGCTCACCGGCAGGCGCTTCGACGCCGTCGTCGTCACGAACTACCTGTGGCGGCCGCTTTTCGCGGACCTGGTGGGCGCACTCGCGGCTGGCGGCGCCCTGCTGTACGAGACCTTTGCGGTCGGCAACGCGACGGTGGGCAAGCCCTCGAATCCGGCGTTCCTGCTCGAACCCGGTGAACTTCTGGGTGCCATGGCGAGTCTGCGCATCGTGGCCTACGAAGACGGTTTCCTCGACGACCCGGAGCGCTTCGTGCAGCGGATCGCCGCCGTGCGCGAAGCAGGCGCTGCCGGCCCGCCGCCGCGTCACCGGCTGACGGCCTAGCTGGCACGGCGGGTCGCTAGAATCGACCGATTCAGGGGAAACCGCATGAAACCCATCACCGGCAGCATCGTCGCGCTGGTCACGCCCATGCAAGAAGACGGGCGCATCGACTTCCCAACGCTCGGCCGCCTGATCGACTGGCATGTCGAGGAAGGAACGCAATGCATCGGCATCGTCGGCACGACCGGTGAGTCGCCGACTGTCAGCGTCGACGAGCACTGTGAGCTGATCCGCTTCGCCGTCGACCATTCGAAAGGTCGCATCCCCGTGATGGCCGGGACCGGCGGCAACTCGACCTCCGAGGCGATCGAGCTCTCGCGCTTCGCGCTGAAGGCCGGGGCCGACTGCACGCTGTCGGTCGTTCCCTACTACAACAGGCCGTCGCAGGAAGGCATTTACCAGCACTTTCGCGCCGTCGCCGAAGCGGCCGACCTGCCGATGGTGCTCTACAACGTGCCGTCGCGAACCGTGGCCGACATGCTGCCGGAGACCGTGTTGCGGCTCGCGCAGGTTCCCGGCATCGTCGGCATCAAGGAAGCGACTGGCAGCATCGAGCGAGCCTGCACGCTGATCAGGCAAGCACCGAAGGGCTTCTCGATCTACTCGGGGGACGACGGCACCGCGGTCGCCCTCATGCTGCTCGGCGGCCACGGCCATGTCAGCGTCACGGCCAACGTTGCGCCGCGGGCGATGCAGGCACTTTGCGCCGCCGCGCTGGCCGGCAACGCGCGCGAGGCCGCCCGCCTGCAACTGCAGCTCCTGCCCGTTCACCAGGCGCTCTTCGTCGAGCCGAGCCCGGCACCGACAAAATGGGCGTTGTCCAAGCTGGGCCGGATGCAGGCGAACGTGCGCCTTCCCATCACGCCGCTCAGCCCGGCGGGCCAGGCGGTTGTCGAAGCCGCGTTGCGCGAAGCCGAGTTGCTTTGAGCCGAGCCCGCGGCTGCCGCGTCATCGCCGCGATGCGCACGAGCGCGTCGATCAGGCCCCTTTCCATGGAGATTGCAGAGTGAGTTTTCCTATTGCGTTACGCCCCGCGGTCGTACTCGGCCTTGCAGCCGCGGCGGCGCTCGCCGGATGCTCAAACGTCGAGAACTTTCTCGTCGGCGACAAGGTGGACTACCGCTCGAGTACCCGAACCTCGGGCCTCGAGGTTCCCCCCGACCTGACCCAGCTGACGCGCGACTCGCGCTACAGGCCGCCGAGCGGCACCGTCAGTGCCTCGACCTTTCGCCCGGGCACGCCGAACGCCGTCGCCGAGGCGACGCCGACCGTCGCGCCACGCACGGTCGGCAGCTTCCATCTCGAGCGGCTCGGCAACGAGCGCTGGCTCAGCACCTCGCTGAGCCCCGAGGAGCTGTACCCGAAGGTGCGCGCCTTCTGGAAGGACAACGGCTTCGCTCTCGTGCAGGACCGGCCCGAGGCCGGTGTGCTCGAGACCGACTGGGCCGAGAACCGGGCAAGGCTGCCGCAGGACTTCATCCGCAACTCGATCGGCAAGGTGTTCGACTCGGCCTTTTCCACCGGTGAGCTCGACAAGTTCCGCACCCGCATCGAGCGCACCGCCACCGGCAGCGATGTCTTCATCTCCCATCGCGGCATGGCCGAGGTCTACGTCGGCGACCGCAAGGAGCGCACGATCTGGCAGCCGCGCCCGGTCGAGCCGCAGCTGGAAGGCGAGTTCCTCGCCCGCCTGATGGTCAAGCTCGGCGCCAAGGACGAGCAGGCCCGGACGGTGCTGGCCGGCGCAGAGGCGGCACCTGCCGGGCCGCCGCGGGCGCGCCTGGTGGCCAACCAGCCGACGCCGACGCTGCAGGTCGACGACAGCTTCGACCGCGCCTGGCGGCGCGTCGGTCTGGCGCTCGATCGCACGGGCTTCACCGTCGAGGATCGCGATCGCACGCAGGGACTCTATTTCGTACGCTACGTCGATCCGAAGTTCGCCGGCCGCGAAGAGCCGGGGTTCTTCTCGCGTCTGTTCAGCTTCGGCAGCAAGAAGACCGACGAGGGCAGCCCCATCAAGTACCGCGTCAAGGTCACCGGCGAAGGCGCCACCAGCACCGTGGCCGTGTTCGATTCGCAGGGCAAGGCGGAGAACGGCGCCACCGAGCAGCGCATCGCCGGCCTCCTGCTCGACGACCTGAAGTGAGGCGCTTCGGCGGCGCTCGCCCGGCGCCGTGATCCGGTTCTGCAGCCTCGGCAGCGGCAGCAGCGGCAACGCCACGATCGTCGAGGCCAGCTCCGGGATCACGACGACGCGTCTCCTCATCGACGCCGGCTTTTCGTTGCGCGAGATCGACCTCCGCCTGGCGCGCGCTGGCCTCGAGGCCAGCGATCTGGACGCCGTCTTCGTGACCCACGAGCACGGCGATCACGTCGGCTGCGCGCTCGGCCTCGCCGAGCGTCACGACCTGCCGGTCTGGATGAGCCGGGGCACGTGGCGCTCGCTCGGCCCGCAGCCTTGGCGCGCGGGCGTCCGCTTCGCGCGAGATGGCGAAGCGATCAGCGTCGGCGACCTGGAGTTGCATCCCTTCACGGTCGCCCACGACGCCGCCGAGCCCTTGCAGCTCTGCTGCACCGACGGCAGCGCCCGTGTCGGCGTGCTGACCGACCTCGGCTCGATCACGCCGCACATGCTCGCCGCGATCTCAGGTTGCGACGGGCTCGTCCTCGAATGCAACCACGATGCGGCCATGCTCGCGGGGTCGCGCTACCCGCCCTCGCTGAAGGCCCGGATCGGCGGCCGGCTCGGCCACCTCAGCAACGGCACGGCTGCCGACTTGCTGACGCAATGCCGGAGCGCGCGGCTGCGCCACGTCGTCGCCGCCCACCTGAGTCGCGAGAACAATCGCCCGGAGATCGCGCAGCTGGCCCTGGCGAGCGCGTGGGGTCGCGAGCCGCCCGACGTCGTCGTCGCCGATCCGGGCATCGGGTTCGGCTGGCTCGAAGTGAGCTGAGTCGACGGCACACGCAGAAAAGCCGCCCGAGGGCGGCTTTTCTTTCGATGACAGTACTTCTTACTTCATCGCGCCGGACGCGGCCATCGAAGCCGATTCCATGGCCGACGATGCGGCGCTCATCGCCGATGTGGCAGCCGACGATGCGGCATCCATCGCCGACGTCGCGGCGTCGGAGGCAGCCATGCTCGCCGAGGCGGCATCGGCCATCGGCGGCGGCGTCACGACGACAGCGGTCGGCGCGGCGGGGGTGGTGGTCGTCGTCGTGGTCTCTTCCTTCTTGCTGCACGCAGCGAACGACACGGCGGCAGCCAGCGAAACCATCAACAAAGCGTTTTTCATATTTCTCCTCGATTTCCAGGTTCGGACAATTACGGTTCAATTGTGGGAAACCCCTCAGCGAGGACCCCCATCTCTTCAAGCACACGAAAAGCGTGACGCATTTCCGGCGCCTAATCCCACATTATAGGGGCCTTAAGGGCTTTCCCTAGAGTCCCAACGTTGTCACGGGGAAGGCTTCGACCGACCGTTGCAAAAGCGCGTCAGCTGCTTCCTGACCGACCACGAGGTCGCCGGCCTGGGTGGAAATGCTGCCCCGAAAGCGGACCCGGTCGACCAGGCGAACGCAAAGATGCCCGCGCACGAGAAGCAGCGTCGGCACCTGCTCGGCCTCGACCTCGTCGTCGTTGCGGCACTGCACCACGTGCGCCCACTGCCGGCGCCACTCTACGAAGCGGAGCTGGCGGCGCGCCATCTCCTCGAAGGCGCCAGCGAAGACGACGAGCTTGCGCTGGCTGTTCACCCACCGACCCAGCGTCTCGACTACATCGCGGTCGTTGAGCGGCCAGTCGGCGAAATGAGGGTCGATGAACACCATCTCGTGGGCATCGACCTCGGCCGCGAAATGGATGGCGGCGCGCACCGCCGCGTCGAACTCGTTGCGGGTCGCAATCAGGGTGAAGCTGTCGGCCTTCATCTTTCACTCCTCTCGAACAGCGGATCAGTTCATCGTCGCGGCGACTCCTGCGGCCGGCACCACCCCGCCTCGGCCCATTCGTCGAGCAGGAGGCGAGCCTCGGGGCCGAGCCGCGCGACCTCGGCCGCCTCGAGGCGACGACGATCGGCGAGCCGGCGCATGAGCAAGGCATCGTCGCCGCCGGCATGGTACGACTCGCCGTTGATGTAGACATGCCGCTCGTCGTAGAGCATGCGCGTTCGGCGATCGAGCTGCACGGCGGCCTCGATGCGGACCTCGTGCCAGGGCAGGAACGCGGTGCGCGGCTTCGGTTCGCTCAGCACCTCGCCGAGAGCGCGCCGCCGGCTGCCCGTGTCGGCGAGCCAGCGGGCGACGGCATCGTCGGCGAACCGTTGCATCGCTGCCGGAATGCGCCCGGGGTGCAGGGTGGCGGACTGCGCCCGATCGCGATACCGGCCCCCGCGGCGGTTTGCACCCGCGCTGTCGCCGTCGCTCGACTCCTCGTCCTGCGCCGACTCGGCGGCCGCCTCGAGCTGCCGCTGCAGGGTCTCGACGGCAAGCTCGGTGCCGCGCGGCGAGCGAAAGCCGATCGACGCGGTGATGCAGCAGCCTTCGGCCACGCCGTCGTGGCCCCAACCGGGCGGCAGGTAGAGCATGTCGCCGGCATCGAGCAGCCACTCCTGCTCCGGTTCGAAGCCGGCCAGCATCTTCAAAGGAACGTCGTCGCGCAGACGCGGCGCCGCCGCTCGGCCGATCCGCCAGCGCCGCCGGCCCCTGACCTGCAGCAGGAAGACGTCGTACGAGTCGACGTGCGGCCCGACGCCCCCACCGTCGCTCGCGAACGAGAGCATGACGTCGTCGAGGCGGGCGTCGGGCACGAAGCGGAACCGCTCGAGCAATTCGCGACCGGCGTCGGCGTGCAGGTCCGCACCTTGCACGAGCAGTGTCCAGTTCGGCGTCTTCTGCGCCGGCAGGGCACGGCGCGGGAAGGGACCGTGGCGAACGCTCCAGTCGCCGCCGTGCCGCTCGACGAGACGCGATTCGACGTCGTCGCGCGCAGCCATCGCGAACACCCGGGTCGCGTCGAGTCCGGGCCACGCATCGCCGAGCGCCGAGCGCACGAGATGCGGCTTCTTCTGCCAGTACCGGCGCATGAATTCCTGCGCCGACAGGCCGCCGAGCAGTGGCAGGGCGCGGGCCAAGTTCATGGGTCATTGTGCGATGATCGATCGATGGAAGTCGCCGTCCCCTGCGTCGTCAGCCTTACGTGGCAGCTGTCCGACGCCCAGGGCGAGCGCCTCGACGAGCTCTCCGACCCGGTCGAGTTCTTCGTCGGCGGGGACGACCTGCTCGCCAAGGTCGAAGAAGCGCTCGTCGGTCGCGCCGTCGGCTACGAGACGACACTGCACCTCGAGCCCGAGCACGCCTTCGGCGACTACGATCCCGAGCTGGTGTTCTTCGAGCAGCGCTCGCTCTTTCCCGAAGCGATCGAGCCGGGCATGCAGTTCGAGGGACCGCCCGAGGGTGCTGCAACGCCGGGCCTGCGTCAGGACGCGATCTACACCGTCACCGAGGTCTACCCCAACCACGTCGTCCTCGACGGCAACCATCCCCTGGCCGGCATCGCGCTGCGCCTGGCGCTGGCGGTTCGCGACATTCGCGAAGCGACCGACGAAGAGATCGAGGCCGGCAGCGTCGGCGCTGACGGCATCACGATCCTGGCCACGCCGCCGCCCGCAGCGCCGCTGCACTGAGGCCGGGTTTACGGTGAGGCACCCCCCCTGCGGTCAGCTCGCCGGCGCGGCAAGCGCCGCGCCCTCGGCCGTGGTCACCGGCCCCTTGCCGCTGAACCGGTCGAGCACGAGGTAGATCACCGGGGTGATGTAGAGCGTGATCGCCTGGGAGAAGACGAGGCCGCCGACCACAGCGAGGCCGAGCGGCTGACGCAGTTCGGCGCCGGTGCCGAGGCCGATGGCGATGGGCAGCGCACCCATCAGTGCGGCCAGCGTCGTCATCATGATCGGGCGAAAGCGCAGCACGCACGCGGTGCGGATCGCTTCTTCCGCCGGCATGCCCCGCGTGCGCTGCGCGTCGAGCGCGAAGTCGATCATCATGATCGCGTTCTTCTTCACGATGCCGATGAGCAGCAGGATGCCGATCGTCGCGATCAGGGTGAGGTCGAGCCCGGCGAACTTCAACATCAGCAGCGCACCCACCGCCGCCGACGGCAGCCCGGCGAGGATGGTCAACGGGTGCACATAGCTTTCGTAGAGGACGCCGAGAAGCACGTAGATGACGAGCAGGGCCGAGACGATGAGGATCGCCTGGCTGCCTTGCGAGCTCTTGAACACGGCGGCGTCGCCGCCGTAGCTCGTGATCACCGACGAGGGCATGCCGACCTGCGCGCGGTACTTCTCGATGGCGCTCGTGGCGTCGCCGAGCGCGGCGCCGGGCGCCAGGTTGAACGAGACCGTCACCGCCTGCAGTTGCCCGACGTGATTGATCGCCGTCGGCCCGATCGTCCGCGTCACCGTCGTGAAGCTGGAAAGCGGTACCAGCGAGCCGTTGCTCGAGCGCACGTAGATGTTGTTGAAGGCGCTCTCGTCCTGCTTGGCGTTCGGCGCCACCTCCATGATCACCTGGTAGCTGTCGGCCGGCGTGTAGATCGTCGACACCTGGCGCTCGCCGAAGGCGCTGAAGAGCGCCGTGCGGATCGAGTCGATCGACACGCCGAGCGTGTTGGCGCGATCGCGGTCGATCTTCAGCGAGGCCTGCAGGGCGCGCAGCTGCGAATCGCTGGTGACGTCGCGAAAGAGCGGGTCGGCGCGCATCGGCTCCTGCAGGCGAAGTGCCCAGTCGTTCAGCTCGTCGGCCTTCACGCTCTGCAGGATGTACTGGTACTGCGCCTTGCTCGAGCGGCCGCCGAGTCGCAGATTCTGGATCGGCTGCATGTAGGCGGCGATGCCCGGCACCTCGCGCAGCTTCTTGCGCAGGCCTTCGATCACGTCCTTCATGGGCAGCCGCTCGCCGCGCGGCTTCAGGTTGATGAAGAGTCGCCCCGTGTTCTGGGCGCCGCCGCCGCCGTTGAACGAGTTGACGGTCTTCACGTTCGGGTCGGCGCGCAGGATGGCGGCGACCCGGTCCTGCAGCTGCACCATGGCCGGAAACGACGTGTCTTCCGCCGCCTCGGTGGATATCCGGATCTGGCCGATGTCTTCTTCCGGGAAGAAGCCCTTCGGCATGCTGACGAACAGCCACCAGGTGGCGGCGAAGGTGGCCAGCGCGACGGCGAGGACGATGCGACGGTGCCTGAGGGCGACGTCGAGCGAGCGCGAGTAGCCGCCGAGCAGGGCGTCGAAACCGCGCTCGAACGAGCGCACGATCGCCCCGGGGGGCTTCTTGTGCGCCTCGTCGGAGAGGAAGCGGCTTGCCAGCATCGGCACCAGCGTCAGCGAGACGAACGCCGAAGCGACGATGGCCAGCGAGACGATCACCGCGAACTCGTGGAACAGCAGGCCGATCACACCCGGCATGAAGAAAATCGGGATGAACACCGCGACCAGCGAGCTCGAGATCGAGATGATCGTGAAGCCGACCTCGCGCGAGCCGCGCAGCGCCGCCTGGAACGGCGGCTCGCCGTTCTCGACGTGACGAATGATGTTCTCGAGCATCACGATCGCGTCGTCGACGACCAGGCCGACGGCCAGCGTCAGCCCGAGCAGCGAGATGTTGTCGATGGTGTAGCCGAAAGCCCAGAGCATCGACACCGCGCCGACCAGCGATACCGGCAGCGAGAGCGTCGGAATCGCCGTCGCGACGAAGCGGCGCAGGAACAGGAAGATGACCAGGACGACGAGGACGATCGTGCCGATCATCGTCAGCGTCACGTCGTGCAGCGCGGCCCGGATCGACACCGAGCGGTCGTTGACCATGTTGATCCGTACCGACTGTGGCAGCTGCGACTGGAACCCGGGCATCGCGTTGCGAACCGCGTCGACCACTTGCACGGTGTTCGCGTCCGGCTGCCGATACACCGCGAGCGATATCGACGTCTCGCCGTTGAAGGTCGCCGCCGTCTTCGTCGTCTCGTAGCTGTCCTCGACCTGGGCGACGTCGCGCAGGCGCACCGGGTTGCCGTTGCGGCTGGCGACGATCAGGTCGGCGAACTCGGCGGCGTTGCGCAGCTGACGGTTCGCCTGCAGCGTCAGCGTCTGCGCCGGCCCCTCGAGGGTGCCGACCGGCGTGTTCGCATTGGCGGCGGAGAGCGACCGGGTCAGCTCGTCGAGGCTGATGTTGCGCGCCGCCAGCGCGTCGGGCTGAACGCGCACGCGCACCGCGTACCGCTTCTGGCCGAAGATGCTCACCTGGGCAACGCCATCGAGCGTCGACAGGGTCGGCGAGATCAGGTGCTCGGCGTAGTCGTTCAGGTCCGACAGGCTCATCGACGGCGAAGTGATCGCCACGAACAACACTGGCGCGTCGGCCGGGTTCACCTTGCGGTACGACGGCGGTACCGTCATGTCCTGAGGCAGCTGGCGCTGCGCCCGCAGCAGCGCGGCCTGGACGTCGACGGCGGCGGCATCGATGTCGCGACCCTGCTCGAACTCCAGCGTCACCGAGGTCGCCCCGAGGGTGTTGGTCGAGCTGATCACCGACAGCCCCGGAATCGTCTGAAACTGCTTCTCGAGCTGCAGCGCGACCGAGGTCGCCATGGTCTCTGGGCTCGCGCCGGGCAGCGCCGCGTAGACGTTGATGACCGGCGTGTTGTAGCTCGGCAGCGCTGCGACCGGGATCTTGTTGAAGGCGATGACGCCCGCGACCACGATCGCGGCGTTGAGCAGAACCGTCAAGACCGGGCGGCGGATGAAGACTTCAGACAGATTCACGTGCCGCCTCCTCGTCGCACCGGCGCGCCGCGTTCAGACTGCGTTGGCGGCGGCGCCGCTGGCGCCGCGTGCGCCGCTGCGCGGCGGCACCGTCAGTCCGCCGTCTGCCGCCGATGCCGCGCCAGACGCCGACCCCGATGCGCCGGCGCCGCGCCGGCCGCGAACCGGTGCGCCGTCGACCGCTGCCCGCTCGATCACCGTCGCGCCGGGCCGCAGGTTCTGCCGTCCCTCGAGCACGACGCGGTCGCCCGGCCGCACCCCGGTGACCGCCGCCGACTCGCCTGTCGCGTAGACGATCTCGACCGGCTTCGGCGACGCCTTGCGTTCGGCGTCGACGACATAGACGAACTTGCCTCGCGGGCCCTGGATCACGGCGGCCTGCGGCACGATGGTGGCCGCAGGAAGCGTGCGCACCGCGAGCTGCACCGCGACGAAGGCGCCGGGCCAGAGCTTTTCCGACTTGTTCGCGAACTCGGCCTTGACCCTGATCGTGCCCGAGGCGGGGTCGACGGCGTTGTCGACGAAACCGAGCTTGCCGACGACCGTGCCGCCGGCTTCCGGCAACACGGCGACGACCTTGCCGCCGCCGCCGCGCAGCGTCGCCAGCGCGTCGCCGACGTTGCGCTGCGGCAGGCTGAAGGTGACGGCGATCGGATCGAGCTGGGTGATGGTGACCAGCGGCGCGCCGCTCGGCTGCACCAGGCTGCCGGCGAAGACGTTGATCGCGCCCGCCCGACCTGCCGCCGGCGCCGTGATCCTGCTGTACGAAAGGCCGACCTGGGCCGCCGCGATGGCCGCCTGGTCGGCCGCGACGACGGCCTTCTGCGATTCCACCAGCGTCTGGTTGGTGTCTACCGCGCCCTGCGAGATGAAGTTCTGCGCGAACAGGTCGCGGCTGCGCGCCAGCTGACGCTCCGCGTCGGCCAGGCTCGCCTGGTCCTTGGCGAGCTGGGCGCGGGCTTTCGTCACCGCGACCTCGTCGCTGCGGGCGTCGAGCGTGAAGAGCAACTGGCCGGCGGTGACGAACTGGCCTTCGCGGATATGAACCCGGGTGATCGTGCTGGCCACCTGCGGCCGGATGTCGACGCTGTTGAGGGCGCTGACGGTGCCGGTGGCGTCGAGGACGACGTCGAGATCGCGCACCTGCACCGGCACCGTGGTGACGCTGACCGGCCCGCCGCCGGCGCCCGACGCGCGGCCGGCCGGTGGCGAGGCCGACGCCACGACGCCGCCCGCATCGCTGGCACGCTTGCCGCCGACGACGAGATAGCCGGCAACGACGGCGATGGCGAGCGCACCGGCGAGACCGGCGAACAGCGACTTCTTCATGGATTGCGAATTGTGCGGCTTCGGCAAGCCCCCGCGCTGCCGACCGTCTTGCAGGCAACGGGCAGAGTTGGCTGGACCGGCGGCGAAGTGCTCTTCAGGCGCGGCCGGTCGAACCGAAGCCGCCGACGCCGCGCCCGCTCTGGTCGAACGCGTCGACCACGCGGAAGGTCGCCTGCACCACCGGCACGACCACGAGCTGGGCGATTCGCTCCATCGGCTGCACGGCATACGCCGTCTCGCTGCGGTTCCAGCAACTGACCATCAGCGGGCCCTGGTAGTCGGAGTCGATGAGCCCGACCAGGTTGCCGAGGACGATGCCGTGCTTGTGGCCGAGACCCGAGCGCGGCACGATCAACGCCGCCAGGCCCGGGTCGGCGATGTGGATGGCCAGGCCGGTCGGCACCAGCGTCGCCTTCCCCGGCGCGAGCAGCAGCGGCTCGTCGAGACAGGCGCGCAGGTCGAGGCCGGCGCTTCCCGGCGTCGCGTAGGCCGGCATCTGCGCGGCCATGCGCGGATCGAGGACGCGAACGTCGATGACCGCCATCGGCGCTCAGGCGGCCGGCGCAGCGTCGAGCCGTGCCGCGATCTCGGCGACCAGCCGGCGCGCCTGCTCGAGCTTGCCGGCGCGCGGCAACTCGCGCACGCCCTGGGCGTCGACGAGCGTGAGCGTGTTGTCGTCGCGGCCGAACGTCGCCGGGCCGAGATTGCCGACGACGAGGGCCACCTTCTTGCGCCGCAGCTTCTCGCTCGCGTTGGCGACGACGTCGCTGCTCTCCGCAGCGAAGCCGACGCAAAAGGGTGGCTTCGGCAGGCCGGCGACGGCGGCCAGGATGTCGGGGTTCTCGACCAGCTCGAGCGGCGGCACGCTGCGACCGGCGCCCTTCTTGATCTTGCCGTCGGCGACCGTCGCAGGGCGCCAGTCGGCGACGGCGGCGGTGGCCACGAAGACGTCGCACGCCGGTGCGGCGGCGAGCGTCGCCTCGTGCATCTGCAGCGCCGTGATCACGTCGACGCGGCGCACGCCGCGCGGCGTGTCGAGCGCCACCGGGCCGGCGACCAGCGTCACCTCGGCGCCGGCTTCGCGGGCGGCGCGGGCGATGGCGAAGCCCATCTTGCCGCTCGAGCGGTTGGTGAGGCCGCGCACCGGGTCGATCGGCTCGAAGGTCGGACCCGCGGTGACGAGCACGCGCCGGCCGACGAGCAGCTTCGGCTGGAAAAAGGCGACGAGTTCGGCGAGCAGTTCGGCCGGCTCGAGCATGCGGCCGTCGCCGGTTTCGCCGCAGGCCTGGTCGCCACTGCCGGGGCCGAGCACCGCGGCGCCGTCGGCGACGAGCTGGGCCATGTTGCGCTGCGTCGCCGGGTGCGCCCACATCTCTCGGTTCATCGCCGGTGCCACCAGGAGCGGGCAACGCTCTGCCGGCCGCGCCAGGCAGAGCAGCGAGAGCAGGTCGTCGGCACGGCCGTGGAGCAGCTTGGCAAGGAAATCGGCGCTCGCCGGCGCCACCAGCACGGCGTCGGCCTCGCGGGTCAAGTTGATGTGGGCCATGTTGTTGGCCTCACGCGCGTCCCACTGGCTGGTGTAGACGGCGCGGTTCGAGAGCGCCTGCAGGGTCACCGCGGTGATGAACTGCTCGGCGGCGGCGGTCATCACGACCTGCACCGTGCCGCCGGCGCGGACGATCTCGCGCGTCAGCTCGGCGGCCTTGTAGCAGGCGATCCCGCCGCTCAGGCCAAGCACGATGTGCTTGCCGGCGAGATCGGCGCTGGTCAAGGGTTCGCTCACGCGAGCGATTATCGGCGCCGCCGGCAGACCGCGCGTGACCGCGGCCGGGGCCGGGGCCGGGGCCGCGCGATCGTTCCGCCGGTCAGCACTGATGCAGGGGGCCGAAATAGACTGCACTAGGCCCGAGCGCGCGCTACCGAGAGCGTCAGCCAATGATCGGCCAGGGTCAGGTAAGCGTTGCAGATCGGTCACCGACCGACGTGCCAGGAAAGTTCGGGCCCGGCCAAGAGCTGACTTACGGGAGCGTCTGCTTTTCGGCGGGCGTGCGGCGACTGCCGGGCGCTGCAGGGGCCGTTCCCCCGCATTTCTGTACTCTAGCCGCGCACACCTCGCACTGTCAGATCGATTGCATACTCAAGCCCGTCACGGCTGAGGAGCTTCCCACCGAGCAGCCGAACACCGCCGAGCTTGCCGTGAACCAGAAGAGCGCGGGTGCCCTGGACTTCCGCTTGCCCATCGTTCCTGGCGCGCGCCAATCGGGTCGTTGCCTAGACCACTCCCCGGGCAAAGCAACGTCCGATGCCTTGGGGTCGATATCGACGATGCAGCAGGCCTGCCGCCAAGCACCGGCGGGCCAGGGCGGCCCGCCGGTGGACTGAGGCGCGGTTTGCCTTCGGCCGTATCCGTCTCCCTCAGCTCACTGCCACCCGCAGCGCCGTCTCGGTGCCGCAAGTGGTCTGCAGGACGACGTCCGCGGGGTCGACGACCTGAGCGGAAAGGGTTCCGGTCAGCGACTTGCCGTCGACCGCCATCACCAAGCTGCGGGTCAGATTCTGGGCGCCCGCGAAGCTGCCGTCGGCATTGAAACGAAAGAATCGCAACGTCGTCGTGTAGCTGGTTGCGGCGCTGCCGCGCTTCCACGAGCCGAAGGCGGGCCCATTACTGGTGGGCGGCAGGTTGTTGGTAGCCGATGCCGTACCGCCGCGGTGAAGCACCGTGAAGCCGGTGAACGTGCGCAGTATGGCGCCGCTGGCACAGTCGCGGATGGTGACTGCGGACTGCCAAGCCCCTTCGATCGGATCGGCATCAGGCGCCGATTGCGCAACTGCGTCACCGCCGCCGCCGCAAGCCTGGATGAGAAGGGCTGCAAGCAGGCCGGGGATCAGCGCGAGCGCGCAGTGGCGGGTGGTCAGACGAGTGTTCATGGTATCGATCCTCTACAAGTTGTGGTTGAGTAACCGGCGCCGCCTCGGACGCTGGCATGGTCACAATCTGCCGAGATGCGACGCGAGTCTTTGCCGAGGCGTGAAAGCCTATGAATAGCGATGAAACGTTGTGGCGCGACGAGCCGGTCGAGTACGAATTCGGCGAATTTCGACTCGCTGCACTCGAGCGCCGCCTTTGTCGCCGCGATGGCAGCTTGGTCGAGATGTCGCCCCGGTTGTTCGACGCGCTTCTCTATTTCGTGCAACGGCCGGGCCAGCTGCTAGACAAGGAGAGCCTCCTAGGAACGCTCTGGCCGGGGCTGGTGGTCGAAGACAACAACTTGAATCAACTGGTCTCGACGTTGCGCCGTGCCCTCGGCGACGACGCCCAGGCGAGCCGATGGATCCAGACCGTGCCGCGTCGCGGCTTCCGCTTCGTCGGGCCGGTGCTTACGAAGCGGGCGGATGCGGAGCGTCGGCGGCGGCAGCGCATTCACCCGCTTCTCCCGAACCGGTGCCCCTACGGAACTCGGCGGTGATCCCTTCCGACCCGACCATGCGTTCTGGAGCGGCTGCGCCCGCGACGCGCGCGTCGGCCGCCTCCGACTGGCGGCGGCACACGCGCAAGGTGGTGCTACCGGTGCTTCTTCTGTCGCTCGGAGTCGCTGTGCTGTTCCTGATCGGCCGCTCTCGCGCTCCGCCCGTGCCGTTGCTCACGACCTTGGCCGTGCTGCCGTTCAAGCCTCTCACCATCGCCGGCCGCGACGAGGTGCTGGAGGTCGGCATGGCCGACAGCCTGATCGCGCGCATGAGTTCGGCACCCGGCTTGGTCGTGCGCTCGATCGGATCGGTGCGGCGCTTCGGCGGCACCGAACAGGATCCGCTGCACGCCGCGCGCGAGCTCCATGTGCAATGGATCCTCGATGGCACGATCCAGCGTTGGGGCAACCATGTCCGCGTCACTGCGCGGCTGCTCAGGGCGGCCGACGGCGTTGCCAGCTGGAGCGGCAGCTTCGACGACCGCTTCGAGGACGTCTTCACGGTCCAGGATCACATTTCCGAGCGCGTCGCTCAGCAACTGGTGCCCCATTTGTCGCGCGACGAGCGCAAGCGGCTGGCGACGACGGGCAGTCGCGACCTCGCCGCCTACGAGCTGTACCTGACTGCGCGCTTTCACGCTCAGGGACTGAGCCCTGACGGCGTGGCCGAGAGCCTCCAGTTGTTCCGGCGCGCGATCGATGTCGACCCCAATTACGCGCTTGCCTACGCCGGCCTCGCCGACAGCTACCGGCGAATGGCCATCGGCCTCGACGCACCGCCGGCCGAGGCGCTCGCAGCAGGATTGAAGGCAGCGCGGCGGGCAGTGCAAATCGATTCAGGCTCGGCTGAAGCGCATGCTGCGCTCGGCTGGATGCGGTGGTGGAGCGAATGGGATTGGCCCGGCGCGGAAGAGTCGTTCCGTCGCGCCGTGGCTCTCAATCCCAATGTCGCCGAGGCCCAGCTAGGCCTTGGCCATCTGCTGTGCTCGCAGCAACGCTGCGACCAAGGTTTTGAGCATGTGCAGCGAGCACGCGAGCTCGACCCGATGTCATTGATCACCAACGTCATCGAAGCGAGCTACCTGCGCCAGCGCGGCTTGAAGGAGGAGAGTCGGGCGCGACTCGACAAGGCCCTTCAGCTTGAGCCGCGTTTCTGGCCAGCGCACCAATTGCTTGCAGGTTTGCAGGTCAGCGCTGGGCGGACGGAAGACGCGCTGGCCGAGTTGCGCAAGGCGCAGTCCTTGGCAGTCGGTAGCACGCAGCCGACTGCCAATCTCGGTGTGCTGCTCGCCCGCACCGGCGAGCAAGAGCAAGCGCGCATTGTTCTCGCCACGTTGCTCGCGCTCGCCGAGCGGCGCTACGTGCCGCCCACCATGATCGCGTCCTTGTATTGCTCGTTGGGCGAGCGCGGACGCGCGCTCGATTGGCTACAAAAGGCGCAAGACGTCCACGACGTAAACCTGCCCTTCCTCACCATGTGCTCCGTGGATCTCAAGGATGAACCCCGCTTCGAGGCGCTACTGCGAGGTCTCAAGCTTCCGCCATGGCGCCCCGGCTTCTGCGCGCCTTTGCAAGCGCCGGCGATCGCCTGCCCGGACTAAGGAACCGCGGACCGGCCCCGCCGGTCTCAGGGCTGAATCTCCGCACCGTGTCGGCGTCCGCGATCGGCCAGTTCCTGCCGCTGGCCACGGGCGGCTTTGCGGCGTCTCAGCTGAACTTCCATCACCTTCGCTGTTCGCCCGGTCGCCCGGTCCACTGTGCGGCAGCGAACAGACGCGCAATCAAAGCGATCCGATATTCAATGGGTGCGTACGCAGCGCATTTGATCCAAGTCATGCTCCTATGCGATGCGCAGGCGTCTCATAAGGTCACGCCCATAGGGAGACCCGAAATGAGCATCTCAATCACGCGCGTATGCACGATGGTCTTCAAGGCATTGCAGCCGTTTCTCGCGTGTGCATTGCTTGCTTGGTTGCCCAACAGCGCCAACGCGATCCCCGCATTCAACCGTCAGACCGGGCAGAACTGTGTCGCGTGCCACGCCGGTGGCCAGTTCCCCGAGCTGACGCCCTACGGCCGCCTGTTCAAGATGACGGGATACACGATCGGCCAGCGCACGGTGCCGATCTCGGCGATGGCGGTCGCGAGCATGTCCAAGGTGGCCAACACGTCCAAGAGTGATGACCCTGCCGCCGACTTTCAGAAAGACGGCAAGGTCATCCTCGCGACGGCAAGTTTGCTGCTCGGCGGCAAGGTGACGGACAACATCGGTGCATTCGTGCAGATTACCTACGATCCCTATGCAACGCAGGATGCCAATGGCGCATTCCACGGTCACAGCAACGCGGACAACATCGACATTCGCTACGCGGACCGGTTCATCAGTACCAGGAACGACCTGATCTTCGGTATTACTGCGAACAACAACCCGTCGGTCTCCGATCCCTGGAATACCGCAGCCGCGTGGATGCAGTACGTTCCAGTGCCGAGCCCGACCAGCAGTCGCTTCATCGATGGCAACGCGCCGTATCCAGGCTTCGGCTCTGGCGGCAACATCGCCGGATTGAGCGCCTACGCGTTCTGGAACCAGACCGTCTATCTCGAAATGGGGGGCTACGGAACATCTCGCGGCGTCGCCAGATTCATGAGTGCCGGAATTGCCGGCGCGGACAACACCAAGCTGCGCGGCATCAACCCATACTGGCGCCTGGCCTACAACCGCCAGTGGGGCGCGCACAGCTTGATGATCGGCACCTCGGGCATGGTGGCGCGTGTGTACGACGACCCGCTGGACACGTCGGATCCAGCGACGACGCACCGTTACACGGACTTGGCCGTCGATGCGCAGTATCAGTACCTGCTGGACCCGCATTCGATCACTGCGCAGTTCGTCTACACGAGTAATCGGCACCGCTATCCGGCGTCGCTGGCCAACCAGCCGGTTGCCTTCGTCGACGCAAGCGGCAATGTGCTGGGAGCCACGAACGAGTCGGACAAGAATCACCTGCTGCGCGCCAAATTGACCTATGTTTATCAGGCGAAGTACGGTGGCAGCGTTGGGGTCTTCAACCTCACCGGCAGCACCAACACGGCCAACCTCACCGCAGGCCTGGACCCGGGCACCTTGACCGTCACGACGGACCCGGCCGCTCAGGCGCCGTCGCTGCGGCAGGTCGACGGCAACCGCACCGGCAGCCCCGCGACGCGCGGCCTGACGCTCGAGACTTTCTGGACGCCGATCCAGTATGTACGCATCGGCGCTCAGTACACCGCCTATCTTCGCTTTAACGGCGCTTCCAGCAACTACGACGGTTTCGGTCGCAATGCGAGCGACAACAACACGCTGTTCGTATACGCCTGGGTGGCGTATTGAACCGTGCCTCATCCCCGGAGGACTCCGCATGAAATCCCCGCCACCCGCACGAGTGCTGCTCATCGCTGCAGCGTTGATGCTCCTTGGATGCTCGAACATCGAGCGCTCCCGTGACCTCGCCAATCCAAAAGTGTCGGCGAGCACCCTGGCGCAGCAGGTTTGTTCCAACTGTCATGGGTTGACCGGCAACGCCGTGTCGCCGAATTTCCCGAATCTGGCCGGCCAGGTCGAGCCATACCTCGTCGCACAGCTCAACAGCTTCAAAAGTCACGACCGACGTGACCCTCCCGGCTTCGAATACATGTGGGGCATCAGTCGCAGCCTGACGGACGAGCAAGTCAAGGGGCTGGCGGCCTACTATGCCGCGCAGAAGCCGGTTGCCGCGGCGATCGAGGGCGATGCCGCCCTGATCGCGTCGGGCAAAACCTTATTCGAGAACGGCATCGCCGACAAAAGCGTACCTGCCTGTGCCGGCTGTCACGGCACTAAAGGTGAGGGCAACGCGACGTTCCCCCGACTGGCCGGCCAGCACGCGGACTATCTCGTGAAGCAACTCGTCGTGTTCCAGCGCACCGACGAGCGACCCGAGGGCGCCGTCATGAAGACTGTCGCGCACGAGTTGACGCGGCAGAACATCGACGACGTGTCGATCTATTTGCAGGCCATTCCCAAGCTGTAGCCGCGGCATTCTGGGTGCCTGGCCTGCTATGACAAGAGTGCGAGCGGGTTGACAAATGGGTTCAGATCGAGCGCCCTCTCCTCATGCCAGGAAGAACGCCGCGGTCACGAGTTGCTCGAAGTGCGCGTCGAGGCCACGCTCTGACAGTCGATCGCCTGATTCGAGGCGGGCAATCGCGCCCAACGAGTGTCGCTGATGGGTCGGGGGCCGCCCGTCGGGGTGCGCGGCCGAATGACCGGTGTCGACAGTTTCCGCGACACCCGCGACCCAGGCACCGGCCAGTCCATAGCTGGACCCTCCAGGTCCGCATAACCGCAGAATAGTTTGGCTCGCCACATTAGCGCGCCTTGGCGATCAGCGGCTCCAGCAGCTCCCGGGCGACCGTGCCGCCCCAGTCGAGCTCGCCGAGCACGCTCACCGTCGGCCGGCCGTCGCGACCGATCAGCACCGTGCTGGGGAAGACGCGCGGCGACCACGCGAACGTAGCATCGCCGTCGGCATCGAGCAGGACGGGCGCCGTGAAGGGCAGCCGCTCGACGAACTGGCGGATCAGCGCCGGCGGCTCCTTGTAGTTGATGGCGAGGACGACGACGCCCTCGGCGCGCATTCGCGCCGCCAGGGCCGCGAGCGACGGCATCTCGGCCCGGCACGGTTCGCACCAGGTGGCCCAGAAGTTGAGCACGACGACCCGGCCAACGAGCGCGGCGAGCGACCAGCGATGATCGTCGAGATCGGCGAGGTCGAGGCCGGGCACGGGCCTTGCCACCGGCCACGGCCTGACGATGTAGGCGGCGCGGGCGGGATGCGGCCACGATGCCGCGGCACCCGCCGCGAGCAGCGATGCGCCGATCCCGAGCGCACGCCGCCGCGTGACAGGCCATCGGGTTCGGCACGAGGCGGGCATTCGGTGATTCTGGGCGATACCGGGTAAGGTGCGGACCCGGTCTCGCGATTCCTGTCCGCCCTCTCGCCACCGGTCCCGTGCATGTCGAACGCCCCAGAGCCCCGCTTCATCCAGACCTGGACCCCCGATTCCGCGGCCGAGCGCGCCGCGGCCGCTGCGGCCCTGCTCGGCGAGCCGGCGAGCTGCGCGCCGAAGTACTTCTACGACCGGCTCGGCTCGCAGCTCTTCGAGGCCATCACCGCGCTCGACGAGTACTACCCGACCCGCACCGAGGCGGCGATCTTCGCCGAGCACGGTGCGTCGATGGCCACGGCGATCGGCTCGGCGATGACGCTGATCGACCTCGGCGCCGGCAACTGCCAGAAGGCGGTCGAGCTCTTTCCTCTGCTCGAGCCGCGCCGCTACGTCGCCGTCGACATCTCGGTCGACTTCCTTCGCGACGCGTTGCGCGAGGCGCAGCGCGAGCACCCGAACATCGAGATGGTCGGGCTCGGCCAGGATTTCTCGGCGGCCCTCGACCTTCCCCGTGACCTCGACGCCGGCACGCGGCCGGTGTTCTTCTACCCCGGCTCG
>JBBRFB010000047.1:0-21724 GCA_038225015.1 Burkholderiales bacterium | reverse complement strand
GAGGCTGCCCGACCCTCGGTGAGGCGCAGCTCGCCGCTCGTCGTCTGCAGGCCGCTCCAGCGGCTGCCGGGAACGCGCTCGAACTGGACGACGCTTTGCGAGAGCCGCGCGGCCCAGCGGTCGACGGCGACGCCGACGCCGTGCTGGGCGACGATGACGCCGGGTGCGATCTCGGGTGCGCTGACCGGGGCGGCGACCGCCTCGGCCGCAGCCGGCGCCGCGGGATGCGTGGAGAAGCCGCGACCCGCCGTGCGCCCGAGGCGGCCGCCGGCGACCAGCTCGCGCTGGACCAGCGACGGCTGGTAGCGCCTGTCGCCGCAGTTGGCCGCGAAGACCGATTCGGTCACCGCGAGGTTGGTGTCGTGGCCGATCAGGTCCATCAGCTCGCACGGGCCCATGCGAAAGCCGGCACCGCGCAGGCAGGCGTCGATCGTCGCCGGCTCGGCGGCCTGCTCGAGCAGCAGGGCCAGCGCCTCGGCGTAGTACGGGCGCGCGATCCGGTTGACGATGAAGCCCGGCGTCGAACGGGCGTGTACCGGCGTCTTGCCCCAGCGCCGGGCGAGCTCGAAGACGGCGGCGGCCACCGCCGGCTCGGTGGCCAGGCCGGAGACGACCTCGACCAGCTTCATCAGCGGCACCGGGTTGAAGAAGTGCATGCCGACGACACGTCCCGGTGCCTTCAGGCCATTGGCGAGCGCAGTGATCGAGATCGACGAGGTGTTGGAAGCGAGCACGCAGTCGGTGTCGACGATTGCTTCCAGGTCGCGAAGCAGAGATCGCTTGGCCTCGGCGCTCTCGACGATCGCCTCGATCACCAGGCCGGCGCCAGCCGCCGCCGCGAGACCCGGCGCCACGACGACGCGCGCGGCGATCCGCTTCGCCTCGGCGGCGTCGAGCCGGCCCTTGGCGGCCAGGCCGTCGAGCGTGGCCGCCAGCTTCGCCTGTGCGGCGGCCGCGGCACCGTCGCGCGCGTCGACAAGCCGGACCGGGTGACCGGCCTGGGCGGCGACCTGCGCGATGCCCACCCCCATGATGCCGGCACCGATGACGACCACCGGGGAGTCCACTGTCAGGGCGAGGCTCATGCGTTCGAGTTGTGAAGCGACCAGGGCGGCAGCGTACACGGACATGAAAAAGCGGGCCGAAGCCCGCCTTGTCGATCTCCGGCAACCGAGGCCGGGAAAGCGCCGTCAGGCCTTCCTGCGACGACGGCTCATGAAGCCGAGGGCACCGAGCCCGGCCAGCATCAGGGCGTAGGTCTCGGGCTCCGGGACCGCCGGCTGGATCGACTCGACCTTGACCGCCATGTCGTTGTAGTCGAAGTCGGTGCCATCTTCGTAGGCGAAGAGCCAGTTCGTCGACATGCCGTTCTGGTACGCGACGACGCGGTCCTGACGGCCGGCCGGGTTCAGCTGGTCGAGCGAGAAGTAGGTCGGCGCGTCGTCGGACGCCTTGAAGTAGAAGCCGAACTGGGTGGCGCTGATCAGGGCGTTGTTGAGCGTGCCGCAGTTGACCTTGACGCCGCACGCCGGCCCGAACACGTCGAGGGTGTTGCCGCTGATCGTCATGCCGGCGGCGGTGCCGGCGACCGAACTGCCGAGAAGGAGGTCGTAGGTGATGACGTTGCTGGTATCGGTGCCGAACCAGATGCCGAAGATCTGCGTGCTCGCGTTGGCCGTGAACTCGGCAACCAGTGTCGGGATCGACGAGGCGACGCTCGGCGTCGTCGACGAGAACAGCGCGGCCGAACTCTGGTCAGTGTCGACGTTGATGGAGCCGGGTCCGAACAGGCCATCGGCGATGGTCTGCAGGCTTTGCTCGGTGCCCGGGGCGGCGCCGATGACGGAAGGCGTCGTGCTGTTCGGGACGAAGGGCACGGCGAAAGCGGACACGCTGGCGGTCAGGCCGAGCAGCGCGACGAGGGGACTGAGTTTCATGGTCTGGCTCCAGTGCACCGCCGGGAGTGGCTGATGCGATGGAGAGAATCTAGCGATGCGGTGTGCGCGTCGTAACCCCACGACCACGGGGTGAGACCGCTCGAAACGCCCGATCCTGACGAGCGGTAACTCTTTCGGCGTACTCGCTTACAGGCCGACCCCCTCGAACACGGGGGAAACGGCGCCTCGGGTCACGCCGTTCGTCGCCAATCGATCGCGACCGGGGCACCGCAGCCGCTTCAGCTGCCGCCCTGCGTCGCGCGCGGCAGCGGCTGCAGCATGCTGACGCGGTTCTGCTCGGTGTCCACGAACGAAACGTACTGGCCGATGCCCGGAATCTCCATCGGCTCGCCGAGCACCTTGCCGCCGGCGCCCGCCACCTGCGTCATGGCGACCCCGATGTCGTCGACCGCGATGACGACCGACGGCACCTGCGCCGGCCAGTCGGCCTTGCGCTCGAAGAAGCCGCCGTTGATCGCGCCCGGCTGCAGCGGCCCGGCGGGGCCGCTCTCGGTCGTGGCGGCGATCACGTAGTTGCCCATCTCCGCGCCGAGCAGCTGGGTCTTCCAGCCGAACGCCGTCTCGTAGAAGCGCGCCATGCGCTGACGATCGTCGTACGGCATTTCGAAATGAACCACGGGATTCATGATGTCGATCTCCTGAAAGTAGTGGGGTGGCGGATCACAAGGGGCGGCCAGGCTCGCCATCGGGTCGGCGGCGACGCCGCAAATTCGTGGAAGCGACGGGCTTAGGTTTGCAGCAGCACCTCGAAGCCGCCGTAGATGAGGCGCTTGCCGTCGAACGGCATCGACATGACGCCGGGCTGCATGCGTGGGTCGGCAGTGACCTTCTTCCAGCCTTCGTCGCGAACGGCGCGCGAGGGCCAGGTGATCCAGGAAAAGACCACCGCCTCGCCGGCCTCGAGTTTCACCGCCATCGAGAACGACGTGACCTTGCCCTGCGGGACGTCGTCGCCCCAGCATTCGACAACGCCGGTGGCGCCGTGTTCCTGCAAGAGCACGGCCGCTTCCTCGGCGTGCTTTCGGTAGGCCTCGCGTTTCGCAATCGGCACCGGAGTGACGAAACCGTCGATGTAACTCATGGCTTGGGTTCCTCTGTCTGCGCCGGGCGGGCCTCGCCGCCCAGCAGGTGGGCGACATGCAGTCGCAGATGGTCAATGCATCGGGCGGCGATGGTGGCGCTGCCCTGCGCCTTGGCCAGGATGAAGGCGCCCTGGAGAGTGGCCTGGGTAAAGAGCGCCAGCACCTCGGGATCCCAGGGCGCATCGGGTGCGTACCGTTCTTTCGCGGCGGCAATGTCACGCCCGACGACCGACGCGTGCCGGGAGATGCCTTCGTTGCAGGCCTCGCGGATTCGCGGATGGGTCTCGAAGGTCTCCTGCACCAGGGTGCCCAGGAAGCAGCTGAAGTCCTGCGCCCCGCCGCCGAGCATCGCCTTGCGCAGGTCGATGTACCCGAGTACCCGGTCGCGCGGATCCGGCAGCGCGTGGAACGCTGCCCGTTCGAAGACGTCGCCGGTGACGGCGTTCCAGTGCGCCACCGCGGCCACGGTCATGTCTTCCTTGCTCTTGAAGTGATGAAAGAAGCTGCCCTTGGTGACGCCCGCGGCGGCGCAGACGGCGTCGACGGTCGTCGCCGCGTAGCCCTTGCCGCGAACCACCTGCAACGCCGCGTCGAGCAGCTTCGAAGGCGTGCCGTGGTGTGGCGGAGGCAGGGCAGCGGCTTGGAGAGGGGTGGAAGTCACGACATACCAACCAGTTGGTATGTTTTATCATATGCCTCCGAAGGCGTCAACAGGCGTCTTTGGCTGTCAACAAGCGCCTTCCAAGGGTCGCCGTCCGGAGGTGCCCGATCGCCAAGGCCACAATGCGTGCCTCTGCTTACCTGCCTGCCTGATGCATCAGCTTTCGCCGCTTCTCTGCCCGCTGCCTGGCCGCCAGCCGCTCTCTCCCTGACGCTCTGACGCGCGGCCGAAGATGCCCGACATGTCCTGGCTCATCGTTGGCGGCGCCTTCGCCGGAGGGCTCGTGTCGGGTCTCACGGGCTTCGGCACCGGACTGGTGACGCTGCCGGTGTGGCTGCTCGTCCTGCCGCCGATCCTCGCCGCGCCGCTGGTCGTTGTCTGCTCGGTAGCGGCGCAACTGCAGACGCTGCCGGCCATCTGGCACGCCATCGACATGCGACGCATGGCGCCCTTCATCGCCGGCGGCGCCCTGGGCGTCCCGTTCGGCACCTGGCTGCTGCCCTTCGTGTCCGTCACCGCGTTCAAGACCGGCCTCGGCGTCATCCTGATCCTGCTGTGCAGCTTTCTCCTCCTCAGTCGGCGCACTGTCCTCGTGACGCGCGGCGGCCGCCTCGCCGATGGCCTGGTCGGCCTCGGCGGCGGGCTGCTGGGCGGACTGGCGGGCCTCTCGGGCCCGCTGCCCACGCTCTGGGCCGGCCTGCGCGGCTGGGGCAAGGACGAGCGCCGCGCCGTGTTCCAGGGCTTCAACTTCTGCGTGCTGATGTTCGCGCTGGTCTCGCAGGCGCTGGCGGGCTACGTCACCGGCCCGGTCGGCTGGCTCGTCCTCAATGCCCTGCCCGGCACGGTGGCGGGCGCGTGGATCGGCCGCCGTCTCTACGGCCGGCTGGACACGGCGCGCTTCAACCAGGCCGTGCTGAGCGTCCTCCTCGTCGCCGGCGTGGCGATGATCGTGTCGGCCCGGTAAGGTCGGGCCGCGAATCGCGACCCACCAACAGCGTCCGGGAATCGGGCGCGACCCAGGCGGACGCGACGGATGGCGTCGGCACGGCGACAGCAGGACGATGGCCCCGCGAGCCTGGGGCCTTGACCGCCGGCGCGACCCGGGCGACGCCGACTTTCGCTAAGCTCCTCGGCCCGCGAACGCACGAAACGGAGAGCCGACATCATGGCGACGTATGCCAAGACCCCCGAAGCCCTGAAGAAGCTCACGCCCGAGCAGTACCGCGTCACCCAGCAGAGCGGCACCGAACGCCCGGGCACCGGCGACCTGCTCTACAACGACGAGCCCGGCATCTATGTCGACATCGTCTCCGGGGAGCCGCTGTTCGCCTCGTCCGACAAGTTCGAGTCGGGCTGTGGCTGGCCGAGCTTCACCAAGCCGATCGTGCCGGCGAGCGTCAACGAGCTGACGGATTCGTCGCTGGGCATGGCGCGCACCGAAGTGCGCTCGGCGGCGGGCGACAGCCATCTCGGCCACGTGTTCCCCGACGGGCCTGCCGACCGCGGCGGCCTGCGCTACTGCATCAATTCCGCGTCGCTGCGGTTCATCCCCCGCGACGACATGCAAGGCAAAGGCTACGGCGACTACATCGACCAGGTGGAAGACATCAAATGACTCAAGAACGTGCGGTGCTCGCCGGCGGCTGCTTCTGGGGCATGCAGGACCTCGTGCGCAAGATGGACGGCGTCGCGTCGACGCGGGTCGGCTATTCGGGCGGTGACGTTCCCGACGCCACCTACCGCAACCACGGCAACCATGCCGAAGCGCTCGAGGTCGAGTTCGATCCGGCCCGTTTGAGCTTTCGGCGGCTGCTCGAGTTCTTCTTCCAGATCCACGACCCGACGACGCGAAACCGCCAGGGCAACGACATGGGTGCCAGCTACCGCTCGGCGATCTTCTTCACCAGCGACGAGCAGAAGCGCGTCGCCGAAGACACGATCGCCGACGTCGAGGCCTCGGGCCTGTGGCCGGGCCGGGTCGTTACCGAAGTGTCGCCGGCGGGGCCCTTCTGGGAGGCCGAGCCCGAGCACCAGGACTACCTGCTGAAACGGCCGAACGGCTACACCTGCCACTTCGCGCGGCCGGGCTGGAAGCTGCCGGCGCGCGACCGGGCCGCTTCGACGAGCGGCACCGCCGGCCGCTGACCGCGGCCGTTCGCGCGCCTGCCCATGACGGCGCGCCGGGCCCGACTTCTCAAGCTCGCTGCAGACGCAGGCCCTCGGCGTCGAGCGTGCGCGACCGGCCTTGCGCCTTGGCCCGGTACAGCATGGCGTCGGCCCGCTTGAGCATGGCCGGGAGGGTGTCGTCGGGCAAGTGGCGCATGGCAATGCCGGCGCTGTAGGCGAGCGAGAATCCGAGCTCGCGCTCGGCCGCCTCGGCCACGTACTGTCGCATCCGCGCATCGAAGGCGGTGGCGGCCGCCTCGTCGGCATGCGTCATCAGGACGCAGAACTCCTCGCCGCCATAGCGGCCGACCAGGTCGCCCGGGCGCACGGCTGCCTGCAAGGCGCGGGCGATGAAAAGCAGCGCCCGGTCGCCGGCCTCGTGACCGCGGCTGTCGTTGATTCCCTTGAAGTGATCGAGATCGATCATCAGGACCGCCACCGGGTGTTCATAGCGGAGGCCGACGGCGAGTTCAGTCGCCGCGCGGCTCATCCAGGCGCGACGGTTGAGCGCGCCGGTGAGGCTGTCGAGCGTGGCCAGTCGCTCGAGCTCGCGCGCGGCCTCGTCGCGGTGCGCCAGCAGCACGGCCATGAGTGACAACACCATGGTCACGTTGGCGATGATCGCGAAGGCGTAGTTCACCGGGTGCGGCGACAGGAAGGTCGGGTACGCCTCGGTGAAGAAGGCGCCGAGGATGCCGCGCCACCACGTGACGGCCATCTGCGCCAGCAGGCTCGCGACAAGCAGCCAGCGCCACCTGCCGACCGGCAGCTCGGGCTTTCGCCACACCGCTCCGACCAGCAAGCCCATCTGCAGGGTGAGCAGGCCGTTGGCCCAGCCGACGCGAAACGGATAGCTCGCGAAGCCGAGCCCGTAGCCGAGTGGCATGACGACGGCGATCAGGATCGTCAGCCGACTGCGTGGCTCGCGGCCGCACCAGAGGTCGAATGCAGCCGCGTTCAGGGCCAGGCCGGCGGTGATGCCGGCCATCGCGAGGGTCGACATCAGCCGGTCGGCCATCGACCCCGAAGCGACAACACCCGAGCCGAGCAGCAGGGCCCAGGCGATGCCCTGGACGATCGCCCCCGCCTGCGCAAGCCGAGCCGGCCGGCTGCCCCGCTCCATGACCGCCGGCAAGGCGACAGCCAAGGTGACCATGCACACAGTCATGGCGAAGAGCAGGGTGGCGATGTCGAGATGCATGAGGGACGGTGCGTCGCCACGAACCGTCAGCAGTGCGGCGCCATTGTCCGGTCGGGATGCGGTGCGATCCCGGACCGAAATCGCAAGAACGGAAGGCGCACCGAAGTCGCGAGCAAAGCGTCACGAACTCGTGGCGGCCGCGGCGAAACGCGAGATCACGGGGCCGCAGCAGGGACGCGGTCGCTGCCCTATGCTCGACTGCCTATGTCCGTTCGTCCAGCTGTCCCGGCAATCGCGGCGGCGCTGCTGTTCGGCGCCAGCACGCCCCTGGCCAAGCTGCTCGTCGTCGAGATGCCGCCGGCGCTGCTCGCCGGTCTGCTCTACCTCGGCAGCGGGATCGGGCTCGGCCTCCTGCTGCTCGTCCGTCGCGCCGCCGACCAGGCCTTGCCGGACGGCGGCATCGGCATCCCGCGCGGCGACATCCCGTGGCTGCTCGGCGCCATCGCCGCCGGCGGCGTGGCCGGGCCCCTGCTGCTGATGGCCGGCCTGGCGCTGACCGACGCCGCACCGGCCGCCCTGCTCCTCAATATCGAAGGCGTGCTGACGGTGCTCGTCGCCTGGCTCGTGTTCGGCGAGAACATCGACCGCCGCATCGCACTCGGCATGCTGGCCATCGTCGCCGGCGGCGTGCTGTTGTCGTGGCAACCCGGGGCTGACAGCGTTTCCTGGGGCGCACTGCTCATCGTCGGCGCCTGCCTGTGCTGGGCGATCGACAACAACCTGACGCGCAAGGTGTCGGGCAACGACGCCCAGCTCGTCGCCTGCCTGAAAGGGCTGAGCGCGGGCGCCTGCAACACCACCATCGGCTGGACGCTCGCGCAGTCGCTGCCACCGCCGGGCCCGGTCGTGGCCGCGCTCGGCGTCGGCTTCGTCGGCTACGGCATCAGCCTGGCGCTTTTCGTGGTGGCGCTGCGCTCGCTGGGCGCGGCACGGACCGGCGCCTACTTCTCGGTGGCGCCGCTCTTCGGGGTCGCCATCGCCTTCGCTCTGTGGCCGCAGGTGCCAGACGGCCGCTTCTGGCTGGCCGCCGCCCTGATGGCGACGGGCGTCTGGCTGCACCTGCGCGAGCGCCACGAGCACACCCACACCCACCGGCCCCTGACGCACCGCCACCTGCACGTGCACGACGCCCACCACCCGCACGAGCACGACTTCGCGTGGGACGGCAGCGAGCCGCACGCGCATCCGCATCGGCACGACCCGGTGACGCATCGGCATCGGCACTACCCCGACATCCATCACCGGCACGAGCACTGAAGCGGATCGCGGGGCTGCTGATCGCAGGCGGATTTCACGACGCGGTCTTCATGGCGGACCGGCCTGCGCTATCGGCAGGCCCGCGCCGTGGTTACGACGGCTCAGGGCAGGGGCCATTCGGCCGTCGCGCAGCGGCGCCGGTGCCCGCCCCGCGAACGCGTGGAGACAACCGGCTCGGTTGGGTTCACACTGGCGCCATGCGTGCATATTTCACACATTCCTGGCCCTCCCCGCGGCACGCCGCCGCACTCGCCGGCCTGGCCGCGTCGCTGCTCGCCGTGCCCGGGCTCGCCGCCGTCACCACCACCACCGCCCGCGACGAGGCCGTCGCCGCCTGCGAGCAATCGGCGCGGCGAACGCTCGGCGCCAAGACGGCGCAGCCCGCCGAGATCACCTTCGAGGCCTCGCCGACGCTGCAGCCTGGCCTGTCGAACAACCGCCAGGTGGTGCTCAACGGCGAGGGCCGCTGGCATGCCGCGACCGGCGTGCGCCGGGTGAAGTTCACCTGCAACGTCGACCTGCGCACGCTCGAGGCCACCGGCCTCGTGATCCGCGAGCTGGCGCCGGTGGTCGCCCGCACGGCACCCGTGCGCCGACCGGCCGAGCCCGACCTGAGCCACCTGTCGATGGCGTCGTGCGAATCGAGCGCCGTGCAGGCGCTCAGGCAACGCTGGCCGCGCGTCTCGCAGATCACGTTCGACAGCAACAACCGCACCTTCCGGCAAGACACGCCCGACCGCGCCGAGCTGCGCGGCCGCGGCCGGGCCAGGCCGGCCAAGGGCTCGCCGACCACCTTCTTCGGCTTCGAATGCGAGATCGACCCGAAGGACGGCTGGGTACTGGCGACGCGCGTCACCGAGTGAATCAGGTGCCGCAGAACGTCCGGTAGCCGGCAGTGACGGCAGCCGGCGCCGGCTCCGCATAGCGCGCGTTCGCGGCGATCTCGTCGTAGGGCCGGCGCAGCGCCGCGAGCAGGCGGTCGAAGGGCGCGATGTCGTCGTCGTCGGAGGCGGCGGCGAGCGCCTCCTCGACGCGATGGTTGCGCGGAATGACCCACGGGTTGACGTGACGCATACGCGCGGCACGTGCGACGCCGGCTTCGGCGGCGCCCGCGGCGACGCCTTCGTCCTCGCGGCGGCAGCGCCCCCGCCAGCGGTCGAGCCACGCGTCGGGCGCCGTGCCCTCGACGAACAGCGCGCGCAGCGGCGCCTCCTCGCCCGCCGCCGCGTCGCAGAGTCGGCGTCCGGCGAGGGTGAAGTCGACGCGGCCCGCCTCGAGGAGCGCAAGCCAGTCGTCGGCGAGAGCGGCGTCGGCCGCGTCGTCGGCGCCGGCCGCCGCTTCGAGGCCGAGCTTGGCGCGCTGGCCGCGCAGCAGATGCAGCCGATAGGCTGCGGGAAAGGCGTCGACCACGCGCATGGCTTCGGTCATCGCCCGCTCCTCGTCGTCGGCAAGCAGGGGCAGCAGCGACTCGGCTAGGCGCGCCAGGTTCCAGCGCGCGATCGACGGCTGGTTGCCGTAGGCGTAGCGGCCCTGATGGTCGATCGAGCTGAACACCGCCTTCGGGTCGAAGGCCTCGATGAAGGCGCACGGCCCGTAGTCGATGGTCTCGCCGGAAAGCGTCATGTTGTCGGTGTTCATGACGCCGTGGATGAAGCCGACGTTCATCCACTGCGCGACGAGTGCCGCCTGGCGATCGGCGACGCGCTCGAGCAGGGCGAGGAATCGCCCGCCAGTGCCGACGAGGTCGGGGTCGTGGCGCGCGATCGTGTACTCGGCGAGCTGGCGCACGCGCGCCGCGTCGCCGCGCGCGGCGAAGAACTGGAAGGTGCCGACGCGGATGTGGCTGGCCGCCACCCGCGTCAGCACCGCGCCCGGGAGCACGGCCTCGCGCAGCACTGGCTGCCCGGTAGCGACCACCGCGAGCGCCCGGGTGGTGGGAATGCCGAGCGCATGCATGGCCTCGCCGATGAGCACCTCGCGCAGCATCGGCCCGACCGCCGCCTTGCCGTCGCCGCCGCGCGAGAACGGCGTCCGGCCCGACCCCTTGAGGGCGATGTCGCGTCGCCTTCCTTCGCCGTCGATCACCTCGCCCAGCAGCACCGCGCGTCCGTCACCGAGCTGCGGCGAGAAGCCGCCGAACTGGTGGCCGGCGTAGGCCTGCGCGACCGGCTCGGCGCCCTCGGGGACGGCGTTGCCGGCGAAGACGGCGGCGCCGGCCTCGCCCGCCAGCGCGTCGACGTCGAGGCCCAGCTCGCGGGCGAGCGCCTCGTTGAAGAAAAGCGACTTCGGCGCCGGCGCAGCCTCCGGCCGCCAGGGCACGGAGAACCCTTCGAGATCGCGGGCATAGGTATTGTCGAGCTTCCAGGAGGCGACGGCGGCCATGGCGATGAGGCGTGGAGACAACGCACGCCGGTGCAAAGGCCGAAGTTTGATCGGCTTTCGGCCCCCGTGTTCGAGGAGGGCCGGACGCCGCGGCGTGGCCCGTGGCCGCACGGTGACGGAAAGCGCCCCGCCCGACACGAATTGAGGCTACCCTCGACCCATGAAAAAAGACGTGATCGCCACCCCCCTCCTGCCCTTCAGCGACGAAGAAGAGACCGCACTGATCGAGCGGCTGGCCGCCATGGACTCCGCTGCGCTCACGCACTACACCGAGTCGGCCCGGCTTTCGCTCGCCAACAAGGGCCTCGACGCGAGCTGGCGGCCGCGCATCGAAATCGGCCTGCAGCGGGCCGAGGTCGCGCTCGCGAAGCAGCTGCTCGCCGAGGCCGCCGCCGCAGCCGCGGCCGAGGTGGCGCCTGTGGCCGTCGCCAAGGCCCCCAAGACGGCCAAGGCGAAGTCCGCGAAGTCCGCCAAGGCCAAGTCGGTCGAGGCCGAGACCGACGACGACGAGGGCGACGAAGTCGAACCGGCCGAGGCGAAGTCCGTCGAGGCGTAGCCAAGGCGCGCGCTGCGGCCGCAACGGCGTCCGCGGCTCCGAGTGGCGGGTGCGACCGCCGCGCTCCCGTGGTGCCAGACCACCGCCGCGCGGGCCACGATCGAGCCGAGGCCGGCAGCGTGCCGTAGACGTGCATCCACTGGTCGCCGAGCCGGCTGCGGACGTCCATCCTCGCGACCTGCCGGCGCCGCAGTTGCGGAGACCCGGCTGCCCGTGCGATCCTTTGCGACCACGGCAAGCCGCACTCACATGGAGGCCACGATGAGCGACCCTGACCTGCTGCAACGACTGAAGACCGACCTCGCCCCGCGCACCGCGCAGCTCGAGAAGGACAACGAGGCGCTGAAGCCGCCGATGCAGGACGTGATCAACAAGCTCTCCGACGCGATCCGGGCGAACGACCTGCCGCTGATCAAGCGCCACGCCAAGACGCTGGAGGCCCAGGTCGCCGCCTACTCCTCGTTGCTGACGCGGGCCCGCAAGGTGGTCGAGGACCTCGGCAAGATCGACACCGGCGACCGCGACGCGCTGAAGCAGATCGTGTCGCTCACCGGAGACGCGAGCACGGCCGAAGGCAAGGTCATGCGCAACTACACGAAGCTGAAGGAGCTCCTCGACATGGCGCACCAGAAGGCTGGCGATCCAGCCGTCGCGGCCGCCATGGCGCAGTGGGCCGAGATGGAGTCGTGGATGACGACCTCGCGCGACGTCACCCGCCTGCGCATCAAGCAGATGGACACGCTGATCGAGCTGGCGAAGAGCGCCGCCGCCGACGGCGACGACAAGTCGTTCGCGCAGGCGCAGGACAAGGCCAAGGTGCGGGCAACGTGGAAACCGACGCAGCTCGAGGTCGGCGACAAGTACATGAAGTTCATGGCCGTCTGCGAGAAGGCGCTCGGCAAGAACCTGCAGGACGAGCTCAAGCGCGACATCGAGAAGTTCAGGCGCATGGTGACCGAGCTGGCCGACATGAACGACAAGCTCGACGCCGGCGTCGCCACCATCAAGGCCATGAAGATGGCGCCGCCGAAGGCCGCCTCGCTCGACTACAAGAAGGCCGCCGCTCTTTTGCACGTCGACGAAGCGAAGTTGAAGAAGGCCTGGGCCGGCAGCGCCGGCGCCCCGGAAAAGGCGCTCGACGGCCTGGCGAAGGACGCGAAGCTGAAGACATCGGGCAAGGAGATGCTGGCGGCGCTGAAGAAGGCGCGGCTCGCGAGCTAGCCGCAGACCGTGAGCGTCCGCGATCGCGTACCGCCGCACGCAGGGGCTGACAGATGACGGTCGCACTCGAACAGATCGCGTGGGAGCCGTGCGCCGTCGCGCCGCGCCCCGACCGGGCGCTGAATGCCTACGCCCGCAAGCGCATGGGCATGGTGAGCCCGGCGGTGGGTTACCTCGCGCCTGTCCCCTGGCTGGCCCGCGCGGTGATCGACCTGCACACCGAGTACGGCCTTCTCATGCACCTCGATCAGCACGTGGCCGATCTCGTCGGCCTGGTCGTGAGCCAGGAGAATTCGTGCCGGTACTGCTTCGCCGCCTACCGCGCCCTGATGTGGCTGCAAGGCATAGACCGCCAGCGGATAGAGACGCTCGAGCGTGTGCTATCGACGGGCGACCTGCCGCCACGCACCGTGGCCGCCATCGCTCTCGGGCGCAGCCAGTCGCGCAGCGGCCCGCCCGGGCTGAGGGCGGCGTGGCAGGCGATGCGGCGTGACGGCGTCGGCATCGAGGAGCTCCGCGAGCTCGCCTTCACGGTCGCGATCACCGACTTCCACAACCGCGTGCACACGATTCCGGCGATCCCTTCGCGGCCGCTGGAGCGCATGCCCGACCAGCTGATGGCGCGGCTCATGCGGCCGCTGATGGATCGGTTCATGCGCTCGCACCACTCTCGCGGCCGCGCGACGCCGCTCGCCGCCACGTCCGCGTACCCGTACTCGGACCTGGTGGCGGCCTACGCCGGCTCGCCGATCGCCGTCGCCCTCGACGACATGTTGCAGGCGATGTGGGCCTCGCCGCATCTTTCGCGCCGCTGCAAGCTGCTGATGTTCGCTGTCATCGCACGCGCCCTGCCCTGCGAGCGCTGCGTGCTCCGGATGGGCCAGGCGCTCGAGGCGGAGGGCCTGTCGCCGGACACGTTGCACCAGGTGCTGGCGCACCTCGACGCACCCGAGCTCGACGACGTCGAGCGGCTGCTCGTTTCGTTCGCCCGCGAGACGCTCTGGTACGAGCCGGCGGCGATCCAGCGCCGCGCCCGCGTGCTGCGCGAGCGGCTCGGCAACGACGAGCAGTTCCTCGAGGCCGTCGGCGTCGCGGCGATCGCCAATGGCCTCAGCCGGATGGCCGCCACCGTGCTCGACGAGCCGGCATGACACTGCTCGTCGTCGCCGGCCTTGCCGGCGTGGCGCTCGCCACGCTGGCGCTCGCGCTGGCGGTGCAGGTGCGCCAGCGCAAGGCGCTGCAGCGCCAGCTCGATGCCACCGCGGCCGAGTTGCAGCAGCTGCAGTTCGCCTGCGCGCGGCTCGCGCCCGCCGGCGTCGTGAATCGGCTGGTGGCCGATGGCGACGCACAGGGCGCCGAACGCACCGCCGAGCGCAAGGTGGCGACCGCGCTCTTCGCCGACCTGGTCGGCTTCACGGCGCTCGGCGAGCAGCTCGAGCCAGCGGTGCTCGCACGCATCCTCAACGCCTACTTCCAGCGCATGAGCGACGCCCTGCAAGAACACCGAGGGCATCTGTCGACCTTCCTCGGCGACGGCCTGCTCGCGTACTTCGGCGCCATCCACCCGAACGCCTGGCAGTGCGACGACGCCGTGCGCGCCGCCCTCGCCATGCGCGAGAGCCTGCGCGACTACAACGTCGAGCTGGCGAAGGAAGGCCTGCCGCAGCTCGCGCTCGGCATCGGCATCCACCGCGGCCCCGGCCTAGCCGGCTTCATCGGCTCGCGCGAGCGCATGGAGTACGGCTTCGTCGGGCCCACCGTGAACCTGGCGGCGCGGGTGCAGTCGCTGACGCGCCAGCACGGCGTCGACATCCTCGTCACCGAGGCCCTGCGCGACGGCCTCGACGCCGCCTTCGAGCTCGAGCCGATGCCGGCCGAGAGCGTGAAGGGCATCGCGGAGCCGGTCGTCACTTACGCGGTGCGCGGCCCTGGCCCTGGCCCTGGCCAGGGGCGAGCCGGGCCGATGTCGGCCGGCGTAGCCTGATCGGCCGGCCAACTCCGCTACCCTCGCTCCCGAAGGAGCCGACCCCATGGCAGATCGAAGGCAACGGGCGGGGTGCCCAAGCGGCAGCGCAATGCGTGCGCTGGCGATCGCTGCCGGGCTCGCCGCCGCCGGAGCCGTGCAGGCGAAGGTCTACCGATGCGTCGATCCGAGCGGCCGGCCGACGGTTCAGGACACCGCCTGCCCTGTCATCAATGCGGCCCCTGTGCCGCCGCCGCCGCCGCCGTGCGCTCTGACGGTGGAGCAACGACAACGGGCTGTCCGCGCCGAGGGTCAGTTCCTCGGGCGCTTCCCCGACGAGCCCAGCCATCGCCGCGCCCAGCTCGCCGAGCTGACCAAGGTGGCGACCAAGCTCGACGTCGCTCGCCGCCGCTACGACGAGCTTCGCCACGACCGCCAGCCCATCGAGGACGAGCTTGCCTTCTACAAGGGCAAGCTGGTGCCCCCTGCCCTGCAGGCCCGGGTCGACGCCAGTGACGCGAGGTTCACCGCCCTGCGCGACGTCTTCGCCAATCTCGAGCAGGTCGTCGTCGTCGTCGCGTCGCGGTACCGGTGCGAGCGGGCGACGTTCGGCAAGCTCTGGGAGGGCGCCGCCCCAGGCGCCTCGGCCTGCGCACGGCCGGGCTGCGGCCCAGCCTGAGGCGCGAGACGCCGCTGGCACGCGGCGGTGAAGGGGTGGCGTCGACCTCCGAGGACGCCGTCGGTCACGCCTGCGGCCGCACCTGTCGTCTCAGCTTCGCCCCGACCGCCGGCTGCGCGGCTGCAGCTTGTCGACCTCGGCCAGCTGCTGGCGGAGCAGGATCAGCAACGAGCGCGCGTGCTCGACGGGAATGCGCAGGCAGCTGGCCGCCGTCGCCTCGTCACGCGCCGGGCGCGCCAGCACCAGCACGTCGATGCCGAGCTCGATCAGGCCCTTGTCATGGCGGGCCGACTTCAGGCGCTGTACTTCGAGGTCGTAGGTCTTCACGCGTGCTGCTCCACCGAGGGCCGATGCCTGGATTGTCGGGGGCGAGCGCGGCGATCCGCCCCATGCTGATGACATCATGGGTCTGTATCCTTGGAAAGGTCGTGCTCGATCTCGAGCCTCTTACCTCGTGCCTTGCGGCCCGACATCCCGCTTGCCGCCTCCATGACACGCGTCGCCGGCAACGCCGTCTTCTTCCCCGCTGCGGCGGCGTATGCGGTGGGGGTCCTGCCGGCTTCGCTGTACTCGATGATGGGGAGCATCACTGCCTTGCCCGGTCTCGTCTCCCCGGCAGGGCACGCGCACGAAATGCTGTTCGGCTTCGCGCTTGCGGTGGTCGCGGGCAATCAGGTCGGCCCGAGCAGCATGGTGCGAATCGGCGCCCTGCTCGGATTCTGGGTGCTGGCGCGCATGACCTTCCTGTTCGCCCCGCAAAGCATTGGCGCCGCGGCTTGCAACGCAGCGTTCGCGGTGCTCCTCGCGCTACGGATCGCGCCCAGGCTGCTCGCCGCCGCCAAGAAGCTGCGCAACCAGGCGCTGCCGCTGGTGCTGATCGCGATCTGCGCCGCAGCGGCTGCGTTCTCCGCAGCGCAGCGCGGCAGCCTCTCGGTCACGATTCCGCTCTTCGCGCTGCTGATGCTTTTCATGGGCGGGCGGCTGCTCGCGCCCGCGGTTGCCGGCCAGTTCTACCGCCAGGGCGCGAATCTCGAAGCGCGGGTCCAGCCGCGCATCGAAGCGGCGCTGATCCTCACCCTGGCGGTGGCCACGGCAGCCCAGGCAGGTCCGGATCGGCCCGCTCTCGTTCTTCTCGCGGCCGCGGCGTTCGTCGCCGCCGGCCTGCTGGCCGCCCTGCGCTTGCTGCGCTGGCGGCTCTGGGCCCTGCAACGCCGGCCGGATCTTCTGTGCCAGGCTGCGGGCTACGGCTGGGTGGCGCTCGGCCTCGTCGTCTACGGCGCGACGCTCGCCGCCGGACAGTGGCAAACCGTCTCGCTGCACATCATCATGGTCGGAGGCCTGGGCACGCTGACCCTCAACGTCATGGCGATGACCGCGACGCTCAAGGCGCGCCAGGATCCGGCGCGCGCCCGCATACCGATCTGGGCGACCTTTCTCATCGCCGCGGCGACGCTCGCCCGCGTGCTGGCGGGTGTCGGCGTCTTTCCGCTGCAGCTGCTCAGCCTCGCGGCGTGGTGCTGGAGCGGCGCCTTCGCCATGCTCCTGGTGCTTCTCGTTCGCACGGCCCGCGCCGCTTCCAGAGTGAGAGCCGAGCGGGCGCGGCAGCATCGGCCGGACCAGGAGCCAGCCGACCCGGGTTGAAGCCCGCGGCCGGTATCTGGCCTGAGAGAGCGGTCATTGCGCCGGGTGTAAAAGCGAAGACCCCGGGCAGTGGCCACACCTTGCCGTTGCCCGGCTCACCCGGAGCGTTCCCACATGACTTCTTCCACCCTCACTCTCACCGCCGCGGACGGCTTCACGTCGTCCGGCTACGTCTCGAAGCCTTCGGGGACGCCGAAGGGCGCGATCGTCGTGCTGCAGGAGATCTTCGGCGTCAACTCGCACATCCGCGGCGTCGCCGACGGTTATGCGGCAGCCGGGTACTTCGCGGTCGCGCCGGCAACGTTCGACCGCATCGAGCGCAACGTCGATCTCGGCTACGCACCGGACGAGGTGAGCCGGGGCGCACGCCTGAAGGCGGCGATCGAGGCGTTGCCGGCCCCCGGGGTACTGCAGGACATCCAGGCCGCGGTCGAGTACGCCGCCACGGCGGGCAAGGTCGGCATCGTCGGCTACTGCTGGGGCGGCCTGCTCGTCTGGCGCTCGGCGGAGAAGGTGCGCGGCCTGTCGGCGGCGGTGGCCTATTACGGAGGCGGCATGACGACCGGCAGCGAGGCGTCACGCCAGCCGGCGGTGCCGACGATGGCGCACTTCGGTGACCAGGACAAGCACATCTCTGTCGAGAGCGTGAAGCAGTTCGAGCAGGCGCACCCGGAAGTCGCAGTCCATCTCTACGCCGCCGATCACGGCTTCAACTGCGAGCAGCGCGGCTCCTACAACGCCGGCGCCGCGGCCACCGCCCTCGAGCGCACGCTGTACCACTTCGGCAAGCACGTCGGCTAGGCGGGCATCGCGTCACGTCACGTCGACACGGGAGACTTGGCACCTCCCATCGTGGCACTTGGTTGGCGGGCTTGCCAACCGTACGGTGCCACGCCTGCGATCGAGTTCAGGGGTTTGCGCCGGCGGTGGCCTGCTGCCAGAACGCTGCGGCCCGCTCCAGCGGCTCACGCGCCTCATCGGCGCGACCCGCGGCGCGCAGCGCGAGGCCGAACACCTGCAAGCGCGCGGCTTCCCGCGGCCCGCCGGGCGGTTCCGCTCCCGCCCGGGCTGGCGCCAGCGCCAGCCCGGGCGCCGTGTCGCCGTCGGCCAGCGCGAGGCGGGCGAGTTCGGTCTGCATCTCCAGTCGCCGCCAGGCATCGTTGTCGTCGTCCGACAGCAACGCCTGCGCCTGCCGTTGCGCCGCGCGCGCGCCGGCGCTGTCGCCGGCCAGCCGCAGCACCACGCCTTGATGGTGGTGCAGATTGAACGCCAGCGCGCGACCTTCGGCCGTGCTCGGCGGCGCGTGCGCCTTCAAGGTACGGCGTGCCAGGTCCGTGTGCCCGGCCCGTGCCTGCGCCAGTGCGAGATAGCTCGCGACGTGCCCGGCGGTCAGGCTTTGCGCGCCGCGCGACTGCACCGCCAGCCCATAGGCCTGCTCGAGCACCGCCGTGGCCTCTGGCCGGCGCAAGGCCAGCAGGGCCTGTCCCCGCAACGACAGCACCACCAGGCGGCTGAAGGCGTCGTCGATGCCCGCCCGGTCGAGCGTGGCCATCGCACGCCCGGCGTACTTCAGCGCCACGGCAGGGTGGTCGTCGGCCAGTTCGAAGCGCGCCACGTCGGCTGACGAGAAGGCGACTTGCGGCGCCTGCGGGCCGAGCAACGCCTCGGCGTCGTTGACCACGCGCGCCAACTCGTCGGCGGCCTGGCGATAGTGGCCGGCGTTGCCGAGCGCACGGCCGTACACGCTGCGCACATCGAGCACCCGCGCGTGCGGCTTGGCATCGCCCCAGGTCGCCAGCGCCAGCTGCAAGGTCTGGCCGGCCGCGTCCAGCGCCGGCTGCGCCGGCTGCATGTACGTCAGCGCCACGCTGCGCATCAGCGACAGATCGACCACCTGCGCGTCGTTCACCGGCTGCTGCCGGCGCAGCAGCGCGAGCGCCTTGTCGGCGGCGGCGACCGCGTCGGCCGGCCGACGTTGCTCGATCGCCAGGTGCCCGGCATTCTCGTAGGCGCCGACCAGGTCGCCCGGCTCGATGCCCGACGTGGTCTCCAGGTCGCGCAGCAGCGGCCCCATCGCCGCGGCCAGGGGCTCGGTCTGCAGCCGGTTGCGGTAGAGCGTGGTCATCGCGAGCCGGGCCCGCAGCACCGCCGGATGTCGCTCGCCCAGCGCCGCGCGACCCTCCGCAAGCGCCTGCTGCAGCAGCGTCTGCGCATCGTCGAAGGCGGACAGGCCGGTCAGGCTGACGGCGAGCAGCGTCAGCAACTGCACCCGCAGCTCCGGCTGGTCGGCATAGCGGTTGCCGAGCTTGTCGCGCGCCTGGCGGATCAGCCCTTCCACGGTGGGCTTGGAGTCGCTGGCACGATACGGATCGGCTTCGCGCAGCACATCGGCCATGAAGGCGGTGACGGCCTCGGCGCGCCGTGCTTCGGCGCGCGCCAGTTGCGCTTGCCAGAGCGCCGCCCCGGCGCCGCCCAGCACCGCGAGCAAGGCCGCCGTCGTCGCGCCGGCCGCCCACGCGTGGCGCATCGCGAAGCGGCGCAGGAGGTAGCCGGCATTGGCCGGCCGGGCGAGCACCGGCTGTCCGTGCAGATGGCGCTCGATGTCGTCGGCCAGCGCTTGTGCGGTGGCGTAGCGCGCCGCGGGCTGGGGCTCGAGCGCCTTCAGCACGATCGCGTCGAGGTCGCCGCGCAGCGCCGGCTGGCGTGCCGCTTCGCTGGGCCGGGCCGGTGGGAGGCCGCTGGCGGCGCGCGGCGGCCGCAGGCCGGTGAGCAACTCGTACAGCACGACGCCGAGGGAGTAGATGTCCGACGCCGTTCCCAGGGCATCGCCGCGCACCTGCTCCGGCGACGCGTATTCGGGGGTGAAGGCCCGGCCGGCTTCGCGCGTCAGCGCCGTTGCTTCGGCGATGCCGCCTTCGAGCAGCTTGGCAATGCCGAAGTCGAGCAGCTTGGCCTGCTGGTCGGCCGTCACGAGAATGTTGGCCGGCTTGAGATCGCGGTGCACCACGAGTTGGCCGTGGGCATACGCGACCGCCTGCGCGACCTGTCCGAACAGGCGCAGCCGCTCCGGCAGCTTCGGCGCGCACCGCGCGACCCAGGCGTCGATGCCTTCGCCCTCCACGACCTCCAGCGCCAGCCACGGCTGCCCGTCGTCCGCCACGCCCGCGTCGTACAGCCGGGCGATGTTCGGGTGCGACAGAGTGGCCAGGATCTCGCGCTCGCGCTCCAGCCGCTCGGCCAGGCGGGGCAGTCGCCAGCTTCCGTGGGGCAGCTTCAAGGCGACGCTGCGACCGGTCAGCATGTCGGAGCGTTCGGCCAGCCACACCGAGCCCATGCCGCCGCGGCCGAGCTCGCGAATCAGCCGGTAGGGCCCGACGCGGTCGGGCATCGGCACCGCGGGAGCGAAGGAGCCGGTCTCGACACGCGGCAGCGATTCGGCCAGCGCGACGCCGGCTTCGTCGTGGGCCAGCAGGGCCTTCAGCCGCGGCACGAACTCGGCGTCGTGCGGCCCCAGGCCTTGCAGCCACGCGGCACGCGCCGGCGGCGGGCGCGTCAGGCCCTCGTCGAGCAGGTCACGCAGCCGATGCCAGCTCGGCGCGTCAAGGTCGAACAGGCCTGCCATCGATGATCGGGCCGCGGCCAGCGTTCATGACTTCAGTGCTTCGGCGAGAAAGAGCCGGGCCTGCGACCAGTCGCGGCGCACGGTGCGGTCGGTGACACCGAGCGCTTGCGCCACCTCGCCTTCGGTCAGGCCCGCGAAGTACCGCAGTTCCACGACCCTGGCCATGCGCGTGTCGACCTGCTCGAGGGCCAGCAGCGCCTCGTGGACGCGCAGGATGCTGTCTTCCCCGGTGGGCAGACCCGCGCCCTCGGCGAGGCTGCCGGTCAACGTGACGTGCACGGCGTTGCCGCCGCGCCGCTCGGCGCCTTGCTCGCGCACCAGGTCGACGATGACCGACCGCATCACCTTGCCCGCATAGGCGAAGAACCGCGCCCGGTCGGGAAAGCGCGAGCCGGAGTCGCTCAATCGCAGGAACGCTTCGTGCACCAAGGCCGTCGTGTCGAGGACAGCATCGCGGCCGCCCGAGCGCAGCCGCGCTCGCGCCAGCTGTCGCAGCTCTCGATAGCTGGACGCGAAGATCTCGTCGACGCCAACGCCACCTTGCGCGGCCGGTTCGTTCATGGGCGCTCCCCTGAGCGCCCATTGTCGGACCTCGGCTCATTCGCGGGCTCGGCGGGCCGCCTTGCGGCGCAACCCGGCGAGCGCGAGGCCGCCGAGCATCAGCGCCACGGTCGAGGGTTCGGGCACAGCGGCGGCGAAGGCGGGCATGACGCGCAACTCGTCGATGAAGTTGTTGCCGGCACCGCGAAGCTCGAAGCGGATCGACGAGATCCGCTCGAAGTCGATGTCGACCCCGTCGATCGAGTAGGAAAAGACGGCGCCCGGGTCGAGCAGGTCGAAGCCCGCCGCTATCGCCGCAAGGCTCGCCGTGTCGTAGCCGATGAGCGCCAGCGAATCGCTGCCCGCGGCGCTGCCGTTCAGGTAGCGCCCAAGCAGCCAGAGGGTCTGGCCATCGACGAAGGAGCCGTCGGCGCCGGTGGCGACGGTCCCGGCCGACGACCCGGTGCTCGCGAAGACGCTCACGGCGCGACTGCCGACCACCCGCTCGCCGAAGCCGAGCTCGTCGCCGGTGGTGGCGTCGATGAACGTGACGGTGGCATAGGGCACATGGTTTCCCGTGTCGTCGAACCGGAACAGGGCACTGAAATAGATGCCCTCGCCGGGGCCGATGAGCACATCCTGGTCGACGTCGACCGTGACGTAGCCGGGGCCGCCGAGACTCGCGTCCGACAGCATGTTGCCGCTGGTCGTGGGGAGCGATCCGGTCAGGCTGCCGTAGGAGAGGCCGGGGCTGCCGATGGTCAGGTCCTGCAGCGACGACGTGACGTAGCTTCC
>JBBRFB010000046.1:0-21758 GCA_038225015.1 Burkholderiales bacterium | reverse complement strand
GGCCGACAAGAAGATCGCCGGCGACGGCGTGGTCACCGGTTGGGGCACGGTTAACGGCCGGCCGATCTATGTCTTCGCCAAGGATTTCACCGTCTTCGGCGGCTCGCTGTCCAAGCGCCATGCCGAGAAGATCTGCAAGGTGATGGACACCGCGCTGAAGGTCGGCGCGCCGGTGATCGGCCTCAACGATTCGGGCGGCGCGCGCATTCAGGAGGGCGTCGCCAGCCTCGGCGGTTATGCCGAGGTGTTCCAGCGCAATGTGCTGGCCAGCGGCGTGGTGCCGCAGATCAGCCTGATCATGGGGCCATGCGCGGGCGGGGCGGTGTATTCGCCCGCCATGACCGACTTCATCTTCATGGTCCGGGACAGCTCGTACATGTTCGTGACCGGCCCCGAAGTCGTGAAGACCGTGACCCACGAGGAAGTGACGGCCGAAGACCTCGGCGGCGCGCTCGCCCACACGACCAAGAGCGGCGTCGCCGACCTTGCCTTCGAGAACGACGTCGACGCGCTCGCCATGCTGCGCCGCTTTTTCAACTACCTGCCGCTCAACAACCGGGAGAAGGCGCCGTCGCGACCGTCCGACGACCCGGCCGACCGGATCGACCTCTCGCTCGACACGCTGGTTCCCGACAACCCGAACAAGTCCTACGACATCAAGGAGCTGATCACCAAGACCGTCGACGACGGTGATTTCTTCGAGCTCCAGCCCGAGCACGCGAAGAACATCGTCATCGGCTTCGGCCGCATGGATTCCCAGGTCGTCGGCATCGTCGCCAACCAGCCGCTGGTGCTGGCCGGCTGTCTCGACATCAAGAGCTCGATCAAGGCGGCCCGATTCGTCCGCTTCTGCGACGCCTTCAACATCCCCGTCGTCACCTTCGTCGACGTGCCGGGTTTCATGCCGGGCATGGCGCAGGAGCACGGCGGCATCATCAAGCACGGCGCCAAGCTGCTCTATGCGTACGCCGAGTGCACGGTGCCGAAGATCACCGTGATCACGCGCAAGGCCTACGGCGGCGCCTACGACGTGATGAGCTCCAAGCACCTGCGCGGCGACGTCAACCTGGCCTGGCCGAACGCCGAGATCGCGGTGATGGGCGCCAAGGGCGCGGTCGAGATCATCTTTCGCGACGAGAAGGGCGACCCCGAAAAGCTCGCCGCCCGCGAGGCCGAGTACAAGGCCAAGTTCGCCAACCCCTTCATCGCCAGCGCCCGCGGCTACGTCGACGACGTGATCCAGCCGCACGAGACGCGCCGGCGCATCTGCCGATCGCTGGTCATGCTGGCGAGCAAGAACGTCGTCGACCCATGGCGCAAGCACGGAAACATTCCGTTGTAGTCGGCGGGGGGGCGGGTAGCGGTTGGAGGCGGCTTCGGGCCATGACGCGATCCGACGAATGGCGATGTATCTGCTTCCAGAATCCACGACCATGATTTCCCCTGTACGCGCTTTTGGTTAAAGGCACCGAAATGAAGACTGCCTGCGGGGTGATCTCGGCAGGACATGACCAGGCGGCAGCCATCGCAGCCGATATGCTGTCGGCAGGCGGGAATGCGGTCGACGCCGGCGTGGCCGCAACGATTGCGTTGACCGTGCTCCATTCCGAACAGGTGCAGCTTGGGGGTGTGGCGCCGATGCTGGTGCGCATGACGAACGACCGGCGGACTTGTTCCATCGAAGGGGCCGGGCGGTGGCCCGCCGAGATCGATCGTGAGCGTCTCGAACAGGCATATCGCGGCCGTATCCCGCACGGCGTTGTCCGCACGGTGGTGCCCGCAGCGCCGGGGGCGTGGATCGAGGCGCTCATGAGGTTCGGCACGATGGGTTTCGCCGAGCTGGCCGAGCCTGCCCGGGAATTGGCGGCAACGGGCTTTGCGGTGCATGAGGACCTGGTGTCGTCGACCACACAGTTCGAACGCTATTACCGCGCTTACGCCGAGAACACCAGAATCTGGTTGCCCCATGACAGGCCACTCCTTTTGGGAGAGCAGTTCAAGCAGCCGGATCTTGCCAGCACGCTGGGCAGGCTGATCGACGCAGACCGCAGCGCAGCACTCGGGGGCGGAAGAATCGCCGGCCTGCAGGCCGTGCTGGATCTCTTCTATCGCGGCCAGATGGCCGACGAGATGGTGCAGCACGTGCAGGGACTCGGCGGATGGCTGTCGCGTCGTGACCTCGCGATGCACCACACGCCGGTGGTGGCTGCCACAGCGGCGCGGGTCTTCGGCGGTACCCTGTACAGCTGCGGGTTCTGGTCACAAGGGCCGGCGCTGTCGCAGGCGCTGCAGATCCTGGAGCACTACGGGCCGTTGCCCGCGGATTCTTCAAGCCCGGAGTTCCTGCACCTCGTGATCGAAGCCCTGAACCTCGCGCTGGCGGATCGCGAGGCGCACTACGGCGACGAGGACTTCGTGGCGGTGCCCTGGCAGCGACTGCTGTCGCCCGAACATGCGCGACGCCAGGCCCAGCTGATTCACGGCGACCGGACGCTCGCGTCGCAGCAGGCGGCCGTCAGGACGTCGGCGAGGCTGCAGACACCGGCTGCAGAATCATCCTCTGACAGTGCCGGCGCGATATCGCTCGACACATCGGTGGTCGCCGTGATCGACGCCGAGGGCAATGTTTTCGCATGCACGCCGAGCGACCCGTCCATGGACGCGCCGGCGGTTCCGGGCCTTGGCTTCGTCATATCCACGCGGGGGGCGCAGAGCTTTGTCCACGCCGACCACCCGTCAGTGCTGGCTCCCGGCAAGCGCCCGCGCGTCACCGCGTGCCCGATGATCTTCGAGTCAGCGCAGGGCAGTCATATTGCCGGTGGCGGCCCGGGCGGTGACTTCCAGTTGCAGGCCATGGCGCAGGTGCTGGCACAGCGCCTCGTCAACGGCGTTTCGCTCCGCGAAGCCGTCCGTGCGCCGAGGGTCTACACGCAGAGCGCCCCGGCCTCGAGCGAGCCCCACCTTTGTTTCCCTGGACGGGTGCTGGTTGAAAGCAGCGCATCCCCCGCGGTGTTTGACGGCCTGACGCGATTCGGTCACCGGACGGTGCACGATCAGCTGCGGGGTAACGCACGGCCCTCGATCTGTCTGGTGGCGTCGTCCGCAGACGGTACCGACCGCGAAGCGGTAGACGACCCTCGGCGAACCATGGGCGTTCGGATCGTCCCGGCGTCCATGGATAGAGCGACGCAATGACCGTCGAGCCAATGGCGCTGCCGCCGGGTTGGACAGTGCAGGTCCACCGCGCGATCGACGAGATCGCGGAAGCCGACTGGGACTCTTGCGCGTCCACGGAGGTGCCGTACGTCCAGCACCGCCATCTGCGCGCACTCGAACACAGCGGCATCGCTACACCCGCGACCGGTTTCACGCCACACCACGTCGTTTTGCACAACGCTGCGGGCATCACCGTTGCGGCGGCACCGGCCTATATGAAGATGCATTCACGTGGCGAACTGGGCATCGATCTCGGCCTGTCACTGGCCCACGCCAGGACGGTCGGGCCGTACTACCCGAAGCTTCAGGTCGAGGTGCCGATGACACCGCTGACCGGACCGCGCCTGCTCGTACGGCCGGATCAGGACGTCGCAGTGGCGCGCGCCGCCCTCTTGTCGGCGCTTCTGACCGAGGCGCAAGCCTGCGGCGCCTCGTCGGTGCAGATCTCCTACATGCTTGGCGAAGAGCGTGAGGCGACCGAGTTGGCCGGCATGATGGCGAACGAGAGCAATGCCTACGTCTGGCGGCCGCAAGGCATCACCAGCATGGCGGCGCACATCTCCCGCATGCACGGGAGGCGCCGAGGCATGATCGCGCGGGAGCGCCGCGAAGCGAACGGCTACGGTCTGACCTGGCGACGTCTTGCAGGCGCCGACCTGGCACCCGATTGGCCTGATCGGTACTTCGCGCTTTACGAGCAGACGTTCCTGCGTCACGACAACGAACTGTGGCTGAACGCCGCCTACTTCAGGATGCTCTTTCGAGGCATGGGCGACGCATTCGAGCTGCTGACCGCCTTCGACAACGACGTGTGCGTCGGTGCCCTGCTCATGATGAAGGGTGCGAGGTCGCTCTACGCGCAACACTGGGGACAGAGCGGCGACTACCGGTTCCTTCACTTCGAGCTGGTGGTGTACCAGGGCATCGAGCGGGCCATCGAGCTCGGCGTCGAACGCCTGGACCTGGGCGCGACGGGTCGGCACAAGGCGCCGCGCGGCATCGGACTCGAGGCCACTCACCACGCCACCTGGTTTTGTTCCCCGGCATTCCGTGAGGTGGCAGAGCACGGCATGGCGCGCAAGCGCACTGCCTCGCTTGCCGAGAGAGCGGCAGAGACCGCACGCTTGCCATTCGAGGTGCCGCAAGCACGTGCCGAATGAACGGGTCGAGCGCCCCTGCCGAGGCAGCCGCGTTGCCGCCAACGCTGTTCTCGCTGGGAGGGCGCCGCGGCGGTGGCTGCGTGGTGTTCTGTCCCGACTTCGGCGGCAACGTGATGTACGCGCGGCAGCTGGTTCGGCTTCTTGCGCCAGACCTGCACTGCATAGGCGCCCGTCCCACGAAGTCCCTTATCGAAGAACCCGACGGCGTCGACATCGGCCGACTCGGCGAAGCATTCGCGACGGATATCGATCGCGCCGGACTCGCGAGCCCAATCCACGTCGTCGGCTTCTCGTTCGGCGGCTTCGTCGCCTTCGAGACGGCGCGACATCTGGCGGCACTCGGCGTTCACGGCGTGCACCTGTGGATTGCAGACACCCAGGTGCACCGGATGTTCGCGCACCGCTACCTGTTGCGAGGATGGCGCCGGGAATTGCGCTACGCGGTGCGCTTCATCGTCCAGAACCGTCGTCGCCTCTTCGCCCGAACCGCCGACCCCGATGTCCTGCATCGATACGGCGCGCTCAGGTTCAACCTCTCCGACCATCCGGTGACGTACCGCACGGTCATTCGCCTGATGTACGACGCACTCGCCCGCTATCGCCCGCAACCCTGGGCCGGCACGGCCACCGTGTTTCGCGCTCGACACGGCGACGCCTGGCCCCATGTGCCCGATGACCTGGGTTGGTCTCACCTGATTGAAGGCGACCTCAAGGCGCTGGTGGTCGATGCCGATCACCTCGGGCTGGTGCACGAGGCCAGCGCAGCCGCGAAGGTGGCCGGCCTCATCCAAAGCCGACAGCCCATCCTCGAGAGAAGAATGCACGATGACTGAGACGATCCACACGATCAGCACCGACGCTTTCCACCGCTTCGGGCAGCACCTCGACCAACAACTTGAGCATGCGGGCGACCGCCTGCTGGCCGCGCTGGAGGACGGTGACGTGTCCTATGCGGTGCTGCGTCGCGACGTGCAGCGATTGGCAGACAACTTCAGATTGCTGGGTCTGCATGCTGGCGATCGGGCAGTGGTGTTCTCACGGCACGATCGACTTGCCATCACCTCCTTCATGGCGCTCCTGCGTGCCGGGCTCACGCCTGTCGTGGCCGACGCGCATGCCCCGCCGCCGGAGATTGCGGAGGTGGTCAGAACATGCCGGCCGCGAGTCGTCCTGGCAGACGCCGGCACCTGCATCGGCGCGGGCCTTTGCGATGGCGATCTTCCCCGGTTGACGGTAGCAACGGGCCCGTCCAGCCAGGCGACAGAAGGTGAATCAGCTCACTCGATGGAGGTGCTGCTGCCGGAGCACGGCCATTCGCCTGTGGCATCCACCACCGACGTGGCCATGATGGTCTTCACCTCTGGCACCACGTCCGCACCCAAGGCGGTGGAACTGACCCACGCCAACCTGATGGCGCAAATGGAGGTCTTCGCAGCGGTCTATGGCTTCGACCGCGATTCGCGACTACTGAACCTCCTGCCGCTGCACCACGTCGATGGCCTGGTACGCGGGCCGCTCGCCGCGCTGTGGTTCGGTGCGTCGGTGCATCGCAGGCCCGCCTTCTCGATTCCAAACGTACGGCCGATGCTGGAGGCGATCGGCACGCAGCGCATCACCCATTTCGTCACGGTGCCGGCGATGCTGCGAATCGTGGAGCGCGTGGGCAGCATCCGGCGTGACGCCTTCCTTACGCCCGACTTCCGCTTCGTGCTGTGCAGTGCCGACCATCTGGATGCGGCGCTGTGGACGCGCTTCGAGAGCGGCTTCGGCGTTCCCGTGGTCAACGCCTACGGGCTGAGCGAGGTGGTGTGCGACGCCCTGTTCGCAGGACCCGCCGCCAACACAAGGCGGATCGGTTCTCTGGGGCTGCCATTCGGTTGCACGACTGGCATTGTTGGCGACGATGGGCGGCCGGTCGAACGCGGTGAGGTCGGCGAGCTCGTCATTTCGGGGCCGACGGTCATGCGTGGGTACTTCGAGGCTGCGCATCTGACGGCACAGGTCCTTCGCAACGGCGCCTTCCACACCGGCGACTTCTTTCGCGTGGCCGACGACGGCCTCTACGAGTTTGTCGGGCGCAAGAAGACGGCGATCGTTTCGGCCGGGGTCACGCTCCATCCTGAAAGCGTCACCAGTGTGCTGACGATGATGCCGGGGGTGGCCGAAGCTGTGGCCTTCGGCATGCCCGATCCAGTGCGTGGCGAAAAGCTGATCGCAGCACTTGCGCCCGTGGCTGGGCAGAAGATCACGCCCGCCGACGCCGCAGCTTTCTGCCGTGCGCACCTTTCACCCGAGCGCATTCCGGCCGGTTTCCTGATCGTGACCAACCTGCCACGCAACGCGACGGGCAAGGTTCTCATCAAGGAGCTGTTGGCGTCGACCCCGGCGCAAGTTCCGGGAGCGCACGTGCGCGATGTCTTTCAGGTGGCCGCGGAATGCTTCAACTGCACGGTCGATTTGTTGACGCTCGAGTCGACACCCTTCAATACGGACGGTTGGGACTCGATGGCGCACATGCTGTTCATCGAGCAGCTCGAGTCGTCTTTCGACTTCCAGTTCTCGGCGATCGAGATCACCCAGATCATGTCGCTCGGCGACGCCAAGGCCCTTGTCGATCGGGCGGTTGCCAAAGGGCGCGGTCAACCGATTTGATGAGCAAGGCGAGCATCTCGACTCGGGGTTACAAATCAAGCGATGATGCCGATCAAGGCGACCGGCGCCGCGGTGATCGAAGCGGCTGTCCCCGGCCCCTGGAACAGCGCCCCTTCGGTCAGCAGGCGCTTGGGCATACTCCCGCCTGGGGGGGCTGCCACACCGTATGTTCAAGAAGATCCTGATCGCCAACCGCGGCGAGATCGCCTGCCGCGTCATTCGCACGGCCCGGCGCATGGGCATCGCCACCGTCGCCGTCTATTCCGAGGCCGATCGCGACGCGCTGCATGTCGAGCTTGCCGACAAGGCCGTGCCGATCGGCCCGGCGCCGAGCCGCGAGTCGTACCTGAAGGCCGAGACGATCATTGCCGCCTGCAAGGAAACCGGCGCCGAAGCCGTCCATCCGGGCTACGGCTTCCTCTCGGAGAACGAGACGTTCGCGCGCCGCGTCGAGGAAGAGGGCATCGTCTTCATCGGCCCGAAGCACGCGTCGATCGCGGCGATGGGCGACAAGATCGCGTCGAAGAAGCTGGCCGCCGCGGCGAAGGTCTCGATCATCCCTGGCCACGACGAGGCGATCGAAAGCGCCGAGGCCGCGGTCGCGATCGCGAAGAAGATCGGCTACCCGGTGATGATCAAGGCGTCGGCCGGTGGCGGCGGCAAGGGCTTGCGCGTCGCCTGGGACGACGCCCAGGCGAAGGAGGGCTTCGGCTCCTGCCGCAACGAGGCCAAGGCGGCCTTCGGCGACGACCGTGTCTTCATCGAGAAGTTCGTCGAGGAGCCGCGTCACATCGAGATCCAGGTGCTCGGCGATTCGCACGGCCACTGCGTCTGGCTCGGCGAGCGCGAGTGCTCCATGCAGCGGCGGCACCAGAAGGTGCTCGAGGAGGCGCCGAGCGCCTTTCTCGACGAGGCGACGCGGCAGGCCATGGGCGAGCAGGCGGTGGCGCTGGCGCGTGCGGTCGACTACCAGTCGGCCGGCACGGTGGAGTTCGTCGTCGGCAAGGACAGGCGCTTCTTCTTCCTCGAGATGAACACGCGGCTCCAGGTCGAGCACCCCGTCACCGAGGCCATCTGCGGCCTCGATCTGGTCGAGCAGATGATCCGCGTCGCCGCCGGCGAGCCTTTGGCATTCACCCAGGCCGACGTCGTCCGCCGCGGCTGGGCGATCGAATGCCGCATCAACGCCGAGGATCCCCAGCGCGGCTTCCTGCCGAGCACCGGCCGGCTGACGACGTTCCGGCCGCCGCGCACGAACTGGTCTGCCGGCAGCGGCGAGGCGGCCCGGCCGGGCGACGTGCGTGTCGACACCGGCGTCTACGAAGGCGGCGAGATCCCGATCCACTACGACTCGATGATCTGCAAGCTGATCACCGTCGGCAACGACCGGGCCGACGCCATCCGCACCATGCGGGAGGCGCTCGACGCCTTCGTCATCCGCGGCGTCGCGACGAACCTGGCGTTCCAGGCCTCGCTCGTTGCCGAGCCGCGTTTCCAGGCCGGCGACTTCGACACCGGGTTCATCGCCGCAACCTACCCGCACGGCCATTCGCCGCTCGCCGCGGCGCCCGTCGGCGGCGACTTCCTGCTCGCGCTCGCGGTGGCGATGAATCGCCGCGTGCTCGGCCGCTCGGCGCGGATCACCGGCCAGCTGCCGGGCCACGAGCTGCGGGTCGGCGAGCAGTACGTCGTCGTCCAGGTCGACGCCGAAGGCCGGCGCTCGGCGACACCGGCGTCGGTGACGATGGACGCCGGCGAGTACCTCGTGACGCTCGCGGACCGGCCCCCACGGAGGATCGCCTTCACGACGCCGCTGCGCGACATCGCGACGGAGGGGCGCGCCGACGGCGTCCCGTTCGTCGTCCAGATCGAGCGTCCGGGTCTCGCCTACCGGCTGATCCAGGGCGGCGCGCAGGTAGAGGTGCGCGTCCTCTCCCCGCGTGCCGCCGAGCTCCAGGCCCTGATGCCGTTCAAGCCGCCGCCGGACCTCTCCCGCTTCCTGCTCTCGCCCATGCCCGGGCTGCTCGTCGACATTGCCGTCGAGCCGGGGCAGGCGGTGCGGGCGGGCGAAAAGCTCGCGGTCATCGAGGCGATGAAGATGGAGAACACGCTGGTCGCCGTCAACCACGGCGTCGTCGCTGCGGTCGTCGCCAAGCGCGGCGACACCCTGGCTGTCGACCAGGTGATCCTCGAGTTCGCCAAGCCATGAGCGGCGACCGTCCCTTCGCTGTCCTCGGCGTGCAGCAGATCGCCATCGGCGGGCGCAGCAAGGCGCGGCTGCGCACGCTCTGGGTCGAGATGCTTGGCCTCGAGCCGAGCGGCAGCTTTCGCTCGGAGCGCGAGAACGTCGACGAGGACATCTGCACCATCGGCCGCGGCCCGACGAAGGTCGAGGTCGACCTGATGGAGCCGATCGATCCCGACGGCAAGCCCGCCGTGCACGCGACGCCGCTGAACCATGTCGGCCTGTGGATCGACGACCTGCGCGCGGCGGTCGGCTGGCTCACGGCGCACGGCGTGCGCTTCGCGCCCGGCGGCATCCGCCCGGGTGCGGCGGGGCACGACGTCTGCTTCCTGCACCCGAAGGCGAACGACGAGTTCCCGATCGCCGGCGAGGGCGTTCTGGTCGAGCTTGTCCAGGCGCCGCCGGAGGTCATCGCCGCCGCCGGTGCGACCCATTGAGGGCGGCAGGAGAAAATCGCCGTCGTCATCCACGGCACGAATCATGGCGATCCACCGCATCCTGAAGATGGGCGACCCCCGCCTCTTGCGCACGGCGCGCCCGGTCGAGCGCTTCGGCACGCCCGAACTGCGCACCCTCGTCGACGACATGTTCGAGACGATGAATGCCGTCAAGGGTGCCGGCCTGGCGGCGCCGCAGATCGGCATCGATCTCGCGCTCGTCATCTTCGGCTTCAGCCACAACGACCGCTACCCTGATGCGGCGCCGGTGCCACGCACGGTGCTCGTCAATCCGAGCATCGACGTCGCCGGCGACGCGGTCGAGGAAGAGGGCTGGGAAGGCTGCCTCTCGGTTCCCGGCATGCGTGGGGTAGTGCCGCGCTGGAGCCGCATCCGCTACCGCGGCTTCGACCCGGAAGGCCGGCCCATCGACACCGAGGCCGAAGGCTTCCATGCGCGGGTCGTCCAGCACGAATGCGATCACTTGGCCGGCACGCTCTACCCGATGTGCATCCGCGACTTCAGCAGCTTCGGCTTCACCAGCGTGCTCTTTCCCGAGCTCGACCCGGACGCCGACGAGTGAATCGCGGCGTTGCGCGACGGCGTTGTTTTGTAAAGGAAGGTGTCGGAACAGCCTTCGGGTCGGCCGGAGCCCATGGCCGGGCGTTGAATGAGGTGCCTGCGTCGATACCCGCTGGCTGCCGGAAACACCGCGCTCAGGAGACATCACGATGATTCCAACCCGTTCCCACGCGTCGCCGCGACCCACCTCGGCACCCTGGTCGCTGCAGCGCGTCATCGCGTTCGCCTTCGGCTTCTTGCTCGTGGCCGGCGCAGCGTCGCAGGCACGGGCCCAGGAACAGGCCGGCGATCCGCCCGATCGCGCCGCACGGCTGAGCGAAGTGAGCGGACAGGTGTGGCTCTTCAGCCCCGAGTCGGACGAATGGATCGGCGTCGAGCGCAATCGCCCGCTCACCAGCGGCGACCGCATCGCGACCGACAGCGGCGCCCGGGCCGAGATCGCGCTCGGCACGACGACGCTTCGCCTCGACGGTGCCACCGAGCTCGAGATCGTCGAGCTCGACGACGCCCGCTACGTGGTGCAGTTGCAGGGCGGCAGCGTCGCGGCGCACCTGCGCAATACCCAGTCGGTTGGCGAATTCGAGCTTGTCACCGACGAGGGGCGCTTCCGGGCGCAGACGGTCGGCCGCTACCGGTTCGACCGTTCGCCGGAGACCAGCGAGCTCACCGTGCTCGCCGGCCAGGCGGTGTTCGAGAACGGCAGCAGCGCCTTGCCGCTGCAGACCGGCCAGCACGCGCAGTTCTGGCTCGACGCCTCGGGCGCGGCGCAGTACAGCATGGCCGAGCCGGTTCGCGACGACTTCGCGTCGTGGAACGACGAGCGCGACCGGGCCGAGAGCCGCGTCGTCGCCAGCGTGCGCTACGTGTCGCCGGAAATGACGGGGGCCGACGACCTCGACCGCTACGGCCGCTGGGAGCAGGCGCCGGAGTACGGCCCGGTCTGGTACCCGCAGGCGGTGGCGTCCGGCTGGGCGCCGTACAGCGCCGGCCACTGGGCTTTCGTGCGGCCGTGGGGCTGGACCTGGGTCGACGACGCGCCGTGGGGATTTGCGCCGTTCCACTACGGTCGCTGGGTCTACCACCGCAATCGCTGGGGCTGGGCACCCGGCACCTACGTCGCCCGCCCGGTCTACGCGCCGGCCCTCGTCGCCTGGCTGGGCGGCGGCCGCGGCAGCATCTCGGTCTCGGTCGGCGGGCCGCCGGTGGGATGGTTCCCGCTGGCGCCGCACGAGGTCTTCGTGCCGGGCTACCGCGCCAGCCCGCGCTACATCCGCAACGTCAACTTCACGCACGTGACGAACGTGACGCGGATCGACGCCCTGGTCAACGAGCATCGCCGCGGCGATGTCGACCGGCGCGATTTCGGCAACCGCAAGTTCCCGCACGCGGTGACCGTCGTTCCGGCATCGGTGCTTACCGGCCGGCAACCGGTCGGGCCGAGCGCCGCCCGTTTCCGCAACGATCCCCAGGCGCGCAGCCTGTTCGCCGGAGCGCGGCCGCAGCCCGCCCTGGCCGCACCGCCGGTGTCCGCGCCGCCGGCACCCCGGCCCAGGGAAGGCCGGCCGGGGGTGCGGCCACCGTTTGCCGGCGCCGCGCCCGGTTTCGCGGGGCGGCCTGGTGGCGGCGAAACGCCTGGTCGCCGAACGGGCGCGCCGGGCGCCGTCGTCCCGCCGGAGCGTGCCGGGCTCGCACCGCGTCCAGGCGCCCTGCCGGCCGACGCCAGCCGGCAGTCGCGGCCGACGCCGGGCATGTCACCGCCTTCACGGCAGGCCGAGCCGGCGCCCGGGCGCTCGCCGGTCGCGTCGCCACCGGTACCGGCTCGGCGTGGCGACGACGGGCGTCAACCGGCGCCGTCGCGCCGCGCCCCGCCTCCCGCCGCGGTCCAGGCGCCCGCCAGGCCGGCGATCGGCAACCGGCCTGAGCCGCAGCCAGCGACGCCGGACGCCACCGCGCCGCGGCATCGAGGGACACCGTCGGCTGACCGGCAGCGCGGTGAACCGCCGCCCGGCCAGGAGCGCTTCCAGAGGCGCGGCAACCGCCCTGCGCCGGATGAAGCCCGGGCCCCGATCCGCCCGGCGATTCAGGCGCCGCCGGCGCGCATCGAGCCGATCGCGCCGGTGGTACCGATGCAGCGCTCCTTGCCTGCCCCGGGGCGTGCGGCCGAGCCGCCGAAAGCGGTGGCACCGCCGCGCGTCGCGCCGCCGGCTCGAGCTGAAGCCCCTGCAGCGCCAGCGCCTGTCGTGCGCACGCCTGGGCCCGAAGGCGGCAAGCCGGCGCGCGACGATCCGCGCCGCGACGACCACCGCGAAGACCGGCGCGAGCCGGGCGAGCGCCGCCGCTGAGCGGGGTCACTTCAGCAGCGGCGCCAGCACAGTCCAGATGTTGGCAAGGATGGTCGGGTGCGCCGCTGCGACCGGGTGGATCCGGTCGGCCTGAAACAGGCGGTCGGCCTGCGGCGAGTCGGCGACGCCTTTCAGCATGAAGGGCACGAGGGCCGCGCCCTCCTGCCTGGCGACATCGGCGAAAAGGGCGGCGAAGCGTTCGCCGTAGGCCCGGCCATAGTTCGGCGGTACCTGCATGCCGACGACGACGACCCGGGCGCCAGCGGCGCTCGAGGCCCTGGCCATCGCGGCGAGGTTGCTGCGCGTCATGTCAAGCGGCAGGCCGCGCAGCGCGTCGTTGCCACCGAGCTCGATGACGACGAGGTCGGGATGATGCTGGCGAAGCAGGGCGGGCAGCCGGGACAGGCCACCGGAGGTCGTGTCGCCGCTGATGCTGGCGTTGACGACCTCGACCGCCGGGCGCCGCGCCGCGAGCCGCTTCTGCAGCAGCGCGACCCAGCCGCTGCCGCGCGCCAGGCCATATTCCGCCGACAGGCTGTCGCCGACGACGAGGATCGACCGCACCGGCGTCGCCGCCGCGGCGAGCAAGGGCATGGCGGCGGCCAGTGCGGCGGCCGCGAGCGGCAGGCTACAGTGCGCAAGCCAGCGCCGGCGCGTCGTTCGCGCGGCGGCCTCAACCGCGAGAGTCATGTCCGAACCCATCATCGCCGTCGAGCGCGTGACCAAGCAAGTCGAGGATTCGACCGGCACCCTGACGATTCTCCATGAGATCGATTTCACTCTGCCGCCGCGGCGCTCGGTGGCGATCGTCGGCGCGTCGGGGTCCGGCAAGAGCACCCTGCTGTCGATCATCGCCGGGCTCGACACGCCGACCTCGGGCACGGTCCGGCTGGCCGGTCGCAACCTGTTCAGCCTCGACGAAGACGCGCGGGCGCAGCTGCGCGGCGAGCTCCTCGGCTTCGTCTTCCAGAGCTTCCAGCTCCTCGGCAACCTCGACGCGCTCGAGAACGTCATGCTGCCGCTCGAGTTGCAGGGGCGGCCCGATGCCCGCGCCGCTGCCACCGAGATGCTGCGCCGGGTCGGACTGGGCGAGCGGCTGCGCCACTACCCTCGGGTGCTCTCGGGCGGCGAGCAGCAGCGCGTCGCCCTGGCCCGCGCCTTCGTCGTCGAACCGGCCATCCTGCTTGCCGACGAGCCGACGGGCAGCCTCGACTTCGCTACCGGCGAGACCGTGATGGCGCTGATGTTCGATCTCAATCGGGAAGCCGGCACGACGCTGGTGCTGGTGACGCACGACGCGGGCATCGCCAGCCGCTGTGACGAGCAGCTGCGCATCGAAGCCGGGCGGATCGAACCCGGCCGGATCGAACCCGGCCGAATCGAACCCGAGCGGACTGCGCGCGACGGTCAGTTGCTGAACTTGTAGTCGGTCTTGGCCTTGGCGCGGAGCTCGTCGCGGACCGCGATGGCCTTTTGTTGCGCCAGCCGCTGCTGCAGCTGCGGCTTGACGTCGGCGAGCGGCGGGAACTGCGCCTCGCGCGTGTCGTCGAGCCGGATGATGTGGTAGCCGAACTGGGTCTTCACGGGCTCGGGCGTGGTCTCGCCCTTCTTCAGCTTGACCATCGCCTGCGAGAACTCGGGCACGTAGGCGCCCGCGCCGGCGAAATCGAGCTCGCCGCCGCGCTCGGCCGAGCCCGGATCCTTGGAGTTCTTCTTGGCCAGGTCCTCGAACTTGGCGCCCGCCTTGAGCTGCGCCAGCAGCGCCTTGGCCTCGTCTTCCTTCTCGACGAGGATGTGGCGCGCCTTGTATTCGGTGCCGCTCGACTGCGCCTTCAGCTTGTCGTACTCCTTCTGCAGGTCGGCATCGGAAGCGGTCGACTTCTTGTCGATGTCGGCCGAGAGCAGCGAGATGAGGATGCCCTGGCGCGCGAGCTCCATCTGCTGCTTGAAATCAGGGCTGGCGGCGAGGCCGCGGCGTTCCGCTTCCTGCGTCAGGATCTCGTCGGTGACGACCTTGTCGCGGACGAGCTTGTCGAGATCGGGGGGCAGTTGCTGACCCCGCGCGCCGGCCTGCTTCTGCACCTGGGCAATGATCGCGTCGGCCCGCGCCTTCGGCACGGGCTTGCCGTTGACGACCGCGATGTTCTGGGCGTGGGCTGCGACCGGGGCGAGGACAGCGCCGGCCGCTGCGGACAGCGCGATGCAGACGGCGAACAAACTCTTCTTCATGAACCGAGCCTTTCAGGCGTGACTTTGGAGGGCAGAGGCGCAGCGCGCCGGGGCGTTGGGAGGGCAGCCGCGCGGGGCGCCGGATCAGGCTTCGTCCGAGCCTCGGGCATCGATCGCGAGGGCGTGGATTCCGCGCGTGATCAGGGGCTGCAAGGCATCATATACGAGGCGATGGCGGTCGATGCGGGCAAGGCCATTGAAGCGCGAGCTCACCACCCGGACGCTGAAATGGCGCCCTTCTCGCGCCCCGGCGTGCCCGACATGGCGGTGGCTGTCGTCGTTGACTTCCAGGTTCTGCGGGGTGAGGGCGGCCGCGAGCGCCGCCTCGATGGCCGCCGCATCGACGGTGCCGGCGCTCATGCCGTGTCGCCTTCCTGGACCGGGGGTCCGGCCAGGCGCTCGGCGTCCCGCGCGTCCTCGGCGAGCTTCATGTGCCGCATCACGTAGGGCCCCTGGGCCAGCATGAAGATGACCATCAGGCCAGACCCGCCGAACACCTTGAAGGTGGCCCAGGTCGACGTCGAGAAGGAATAGGCGATCCAGAGGTTGAGCACGCCCATGACGGCGAAGAAGAGCGCCCAGGCAATGTTCAGGCGCTTCCAGGCGTCGTTGCCGAGGACGACCTGCTCGCTGAGAATCGTGCGCAGGAGGTTCTTGCCGAACACCGCGCTGCTGATCCACAGGCCGAGTGCCATCGCCCAATAGAGAGCGCTCGGCTTCCACTTGATGAAGGTCGGGTCGTGGAACCAGACGGTGGCGCCGCCGAGGATACCGATCAGGAAGAACGTCACCCAGAGCATGGTGTCGACCTTGCGGCGCATGGCCAGGAGCAGGGTGATCTGCGCCAGCGTCGCCACGATCACCACCACGGTGGCGAGCAGCACCGGCGCTTCCGTGGCGCCGACGACACCGCCGGAGACGATGAACCCCAGGTGCTCGGTGGCGAAGCGCGCCGCCGCCTCGGCGTCGGCGTCGGCCAGCTTGAACGCCCCGAAGAACAGGATGATCGGGAGGAAGTCGAGGAAAAGCTTCATGGAATCGGATGCGTACCCTTTGCTCGCGACGTAACCGGTGCACCGACCCTTCGCCGTCCGCCGCCAGTTCTTGGCAAGTTGTCCTCGCTCATCAAACCCCGACAGCCTCTCGAAGTACAGCGCCCGCGGGCACGAAATCGGCGCTGCCGGCTGTTTCCGTTGTTCGCCGAACGGGCGCCGCCGGATGCAGTGCAGCCGCGAGGCTGCTGCGCCAGGCTGCTGGCCGCTGCATCCCCACGACGGCGGCATGGTCGCCGAACCCGTCACCCCCCGCGGATCGGGCCCCGCGGTGCAGCCTGGCGAGTGCTGCCGCAAGCCGCCGGCCACGGTAGCTCAGCCTCCGGGCGTCATCTGTTCCGAAGCCGCGAACAAGATCACGGATCGCGCCGTTGCATGCACTGCCGTCGGCGACATGCGCTGCCCGCGCTTCAAAAGCGCCGGAGAGCGGCTGCGTCACCTGGTCACCGACGTGCATCGCCGGCAGTGTACGAGTCGCCGGGAGCCGATCGGGCTCGGGAAAACCGGGTGACGCCAGCCTGTCCCGATCGCGACACGCGGCTTCGGGGTAGTCCCTGTAACCGCTCGGCGCAGCATCCGATACTGTCGGCGGCAACCACGTTTTTTCAGGAGCCAAACCATGCGTTCACGAGCCTTTTCGCTCGCCAAGAGTCTTCTCGCCGCCTGTGTCGGCACGGCGCTCGTCGCGAGCGCCGGAACGGCGCTGGGCCAGTCCAAGGGTGGCGCCAAGCCGCTGCAGGGGCAGGTGGTCAAGATGGCGTGGATCGATCCGCTCTCGGGGCTGATGGCCCCGGTCGGCAACAACCAGCTCAACAGCTGGAAGTTCGCGATCGACAAGTTCAACGCCAGCAACCCGGCCGGCGTCAAGTTCGAGATCACGGGGATCGACAACAAGCTCTCGCCGACGGAGAGCCTGAATGCCCTCAAGTCGGCCACCGACCAGGGCATCCGCTACATCATCCAGGGCAACGGATCGTCAGTTGCACTGGCGCTGACCGACGCGATCAACAAGTACAACGAGCGCAATCCCGGCAAGGAAGTGATCTTCCTGAACGAGGCGGCGGTCGATCCCGATCTCACGAACAGCAAGTGCAGCTTCTGGCACTTCCGCTTCGATGGCGATACGACGATGAAGATGGAGGCCATGACGACCTTCATCAAGGATCAGAAGGACGTCAAGAAGGTCTATATCTTCGGCCAGAACTACTCGCACGGCCACCAGGTCGCCAAGTACGCCAAGGAATACCTGAAGAGGAAGCGCCCCGATATCGAGATCGTCGGCGAAGACCTGCACCCGATCGCCCAGGTGCGCGACTTCTCGCCCTATGTGGCCAAGATAAAGGCCTCCGGCGCCGACACCGTGATCACGGGCAACTGGGGCTCCGACCTCTCGCTGCTCGTGAAGGCCGCGAACGAGGGCGGCTACACCGGCAAGTTCTACACCTACTACGTCGGCGTCACCGGCACGCCGACGGCGCTCGGCACGAACGGTGCCGGCAAGGTGTTCCAGGTCGCCTATGCCCACTACAACATGGGCGGCCAGTTCGAGAAGGACATGGCCGCGTTCAAGGCGAAGTACAACGACGACTTCTACACCGGCTCGATCCTGCGCATCCTGGAGGCGCTGACGCTGTCGATGGACAAGGCGAAGTCGGTCGACCCGGTCAAGGTCGCGTTCGCCATGGAAGGGCTGAAGTGGAAGAGCGAGTTCGGCGGCGAGGTCGAGATGAGAAAGTCCGACCATCAGCTGCAGCAGCCGCTCTACATGACCGAGTGGGAGAAGACGTCCGCCAAGTATCCCTACAGCCCGGAAAATACCGGCATGACGCTGGTGCCGGTGGCGGAGTATCCGAACTACGTCTCGAGCACGCCGACGAGCTGCCAGATGAAGCGGCCTTCCGCCTCCTGACGCCGCACCCGCCGTTCGCGAGGGGCCCGAGCGAAAGCGACTCGGGCCTCTTTCGTTTCGGCCGGCACCAACGAGAGTCGCACGGGTGATGGAGTTCTTCACCATCTCGATGCTGAACGGCCTGAGCTACGGGCTGCTGCTGTTCATGCTGAGCTCGGGGCTCACGCTCATCTTCAGCATGATGGGCGTGCTTAACTTCGCGCACGCGAGCTTCTACATGATCGGCGCGTACGTCGCGTACTCGATCGCCAGGGTGACTGGCTTCTGGCCCGGACTGGTGCTCGCGCCGCTCGTGGTGGGTGCCATTGGCGCCCTGTTCGAGCGGGTGTGCCTGCGCCGCGTGCACAAGTTCGGCCACGTCCCGGAGTTGCTCATCACCTTCGGCCTGTCATTCGTGATCATCGAGCTGGTGCTGCTGATCTGGGGCCGGACGGCGGTCGAATTCCCGCCGCCCGAGATCCTGCGCGGCCCGGCCTTCACGCTCATCAACTCGTCCGCCACCGGGCTGCACGTCGTCGCAGGCAGCGCGCCGGCGACCCTGTGCGCCGCGGCCGATGCCGCGGTCCGCGTGGTCTGTTCGCCGTTCCCGGCCACCCGGGGTTTCATGATGCTGGTCGCGCTCGGGATGCTCGTCTCGCTCTGGTTCCTGCTCACGCGCACCCGCGTCGGCCTCGTCATCCAGAGCGCGCTGACGCATCCGGAGATGGTCGAATCGCTCGGGCACAACGTGCCGCGGGTCTTCATGCTCGTGTTCGGTGCCGGGGCGGCGCTGGCCGGCCTGGCGGGCGTCATCGGGGGCGTCACCTTCGTCACCGAGCCGGCGATGGCCGCAGCGCTCGGGCCGGTCATCTTCGTCGTCGTGGTCGTCGGCGGCATGGGCTCGCTCTCCGGCGCCTTCGTCGCCTCGCTCCTCATCGGCATCATCCAGACCTTCGCGATCGCGCTCGACTACTCTCTCCTCGACCTCGTCAAGTGGCTCGGTGTGGTGCCGACCGGGGAGGTCGGCACCCTTCTGAAGATGCCGATCTCGCAAGTGGCACCGATCCTGCCTTACCTGTTCCTCGTGCTCATCCTGATCTTCCGGCCCAAGGGCCTGCTCGGAACGCGCGAGGGCTGAGGTGAGCACGCTGCCTCCCGTCGCTGCCGCCAAACGCAGCACCGACGCCCGCTCGCCAGAACGGGTACGCACCCTCATGTGGGGCGGCTTCGCTCTAGTGCTCCTGGTTGCGCCTTACATCTTCACGAGCAACCTCGACCGTTCGATCCTGTCGCAGATCGGCATCGCCATCGTCGCTTGCCTTTCCTACAACATGCTGCTCGGGCAGGGCGGCATGCTGAGCTTCGGCCACGCGGTCTATTCCGGCCTGGCCTCGTTCGTCGCCATCCACGCCCTGATCGGCATCGGCGACGGCAGCTTTCCGATTCCGGTCAGCCTGATCCCGCTGGTCGGCGGCTTCGCCGGCATGGGCTTCGCGATCGTGCTCGGGTACGTGACGACGAAGAAGGCGGGCACGCCCTTCGCCATGATCACGCTCGGCATCGGCGAGCTGGTCTTCGCCATGTCGCTGATGGTGCCGGAGTTCTTCGGTGGCGAAGGCGGCGTCTCCGCCAACCGGACCGCCGGTGCGCCGTTCCTGGGCATCACCTACGGCCCGCCGATCCAGGTCTACTACCTGCTGGCCGCCTACACGCTGGTCTGCACGGCGGCCATGTACGCCTTCACGCGCACGCCGCTGGGTCGCATGCTCAACGCGGTGCGCGACAACCCCGAGCGCGTCGAGTTCATCGGCTACAGCACGCAGCGGGTCCGCTACTTCTCGTTCATCATCGCCGGCTTCTTCGCCGGTATCGCCGGCGGCATGTACGCGCTGAGCTTCGAGATCGCCACCGCCGAGGTGGTCGGCGCGTACCGCTCGGGCGGCTACCTGCTCTTTACCTTCCTCGGCGGCGCCACCTTCTTCTTCGGGCCGATCATCGGCGCCGTTCTCATGGTGCTGAGCGCGGTGCTGCTCGCCGAGATCACGAAGGCGTGGCAGCTCTACCTCGGCCTCGTCTTCCTCTTCATGGTGATGTATGCGCCCGGCGGCATCGCCAGCCTGATCATGATGAACCTGCGCGTCGCCATGCACGGCCGGCTGCACCGGCTGTGGCGCAGCTACGTCGCGATCGGCATCGCCGCGATCGTCATGCTCGCCGGCTTCGGGGCGATCATCGAGATGGTGTATCGGCTCCAGCTCGAGGCTGGCAGCGCGACGACGATGCGTTTCCTCGGCGTGCCACTCGACGCGCGCGGTACGGAAAGCTGGGTCGGCGCGACCCTGCTGGCGGCGGCCGGCTTCGCGGCGTTCGAGTTCTGCCGTCGTCGTTTCGCAAGGACCTGGGGTGCCGTGCAGACCGAGATAGAGGCCGACATGACGTTCAAAGAGCCGTCATGAGCGCAGCGAGCGCCATCGAGCTGAAGGGGCTCTGCAAGTCGTTCGGCAGGACCGAGATCATCCGAAGCTGCGACCTCGCCGTCGCACCCGGCGAGCGGGTGGCCATCATCGGCCCGAACGGCGCCGGCAAGTCGACGCTCTTCAACCTCATCAGCGGCCGTTTCGGCCCGAGCAGCGGCGAGATCCTGCTCAACGGCAAGCGCATCGACGGCCTGCGGCCATACCAGATCAATCGTCTCGGGCTGGCCCGGAGCTTCCAGATCACGAACATCTTCGGTCGGCTCTCGGTGTTCGAAAACCTGCGCTGCGGTCTGCTCTGGTCGATGGGCTACCGCTATGCGTTCTGGAAATTTCTGGCCGATCTGCACGACGCGAACGAGCGCGCCGCGGAACTGCTTGCCATGATCCGCCTGGAGAAGAAGCGCGACACGCTGGCGATGAACCTCACCTACGCGGAACAGAGAGCGCTCGAGATCGGCATCACCATCGCCGGCGGCGCCAGCGTGATCCTGCTCGACGAGCCGACGGCGGGCATGAGCAAGAGCGAGACGGCGCGGTTCATCGAGCTGATCCGCGAGGTCACGGCTGGCAAGACGCTGCTCACGGTCGAGCACGACATGGGTGTCGTCTTCGGTCTCGCCGACAAGATCGCGGTGCTGGTGTACGGCGAGGTCATCGCTTTCGACACCGCCGACGCGGTGCGCGCCAACCCGCGCGTCCAGGAAGCCTACCTGGGCTCGGTCGCGGTCGACCAGCCGGCCTCGGCCGCCGCCGCCGGCCCCGGGAGCTGACCGATGCTGCGTATCAGCGGCCTGCACGCCTACTACGGCAAGAGCCACATCCTGCACGGCGTCGACATGGAAGTCGGCGAAGGCGAGATCGTGGCGCTCCTCGGCAGGAACGGCTCGGGGCGATCGACCACGGTGAAGACCATCATGGGCCTCGTCCATGGCGAAGGCTCGATCCGTTTGCGTGGCGAGGAGATCCTCGGCCGCAAGGCGTTCGACATCGCCCATCGCGGTATCGGCTACGTGCCGGAGAACCGCGACATCTTCCCCCGGCTGAGCGTGCGCGAGAACCTGATGCTCGGCGAGAAACGCGGCCGCCCGGCCGGCAAGGCGCCGCGCTGGTCGTTCGACGACATGTTCCGCCTGTTCCCGCGCCTGAAGGAGCGCGAGCACACCGAGGCGGGGGTCCTGTCCGGCGGCGAGCAGCAGATGCTCACGCTCTGCCGAACGCTGATGGGTGACCCCGACCTCATCATGATCGACGAGCCCACCGAGGGTCTGGCGCCGAAGATCGTCGAGCTCGTCGCCCAGTATCTGCAGACCCTGAAGGAGCGCGGCGTCTCGGTGCTGCTCGTCGAGCAGAAGCTCACCATCGCCCTGCAGATCTCGAAGCGCTGCTACGTCATGGGCCACGGCGCCATCGTCTTCGAGGGGACACCGGCCGACCTCCGCGCCGACGCCGAGGTCCGCAAGGAGTGGCTCGAGGTCTAG
>JBBRFB010000045.1:0-21866 GCA_038225015.1 Burkholderiales bacterium | reverse complement strand
CTGCCCTTCATCGAGAGCGCCTACAACCCGCAAGCGATGTCGGTGGCGCGCGCCTCCGGCATGTGGCAGTTCATCCCCTCGACCGGCCGCGACTTCGAGCTGAAGCAGAACGTCTTTCGCGACGACCGGCGCGACGTCCTGGCCTCGACGCGAGCCGCGCTCGACTACCTGCAGAAGCTGCACGGCATGTTCGGCGACTGGCAGCTCGCGCTCGCCGCGTACAACTGGGGCGAAGGCAGCGTGCAGCGCGCCGTGCAGCGCAACCAGAAGGCCGGGCTTCCCACCGCCTACGAGAGCCTGAAGATGCCGGCCGAGACGCGCCTGTACCTGCCGAAGCTGCAGGCGGTCAAGAACATCGTCATGCGTCCCGACGATTTCGGCCTGAAGCTGCCCGACCTCTTCAACCACCCGTATTTCCTTAGCATACCGATCGAGCACGACATCGACGTCGCCCTCGCGGTCCGGTTGTCGGGCCTGCCCCTCGAAGAATTCCAGACGCTCAACCCGCAGATGAACCGCCCGGTCGTCCTTGCGGCCGGCACGCCGCAGTTGCTGCTGCCCTACGACAACGCCAACCAGTTCGTGCGCGCACTGCCGCTGCATCGGGGACCGCTGGCGTCGTGGACGGCCTGGGTGGCGCCGAAGACGATGAAGAGCGCAGATGCGGCGAAGGTGGTCGGCATGAGCGACGAGCGGCTGCGCGAGGTCAACCGCATTCCTGCGCGCATGCTGATCAAGGCCGGCTCGACGCTGGTCGTGCCGCGCGGCCACGACATCGTGATCGATGTCTCGAGCCATCTCGCCGACAACGCGACCATCTCGCTCGCGCCCGACGCGCCGGCGATGCGCAGGCTGGTGCTCAAGGCTGGCCGCAAGGACAGCGTCGCCTCGATGGCTCGCCGTTATCGCGTCAGCCCGGGCGAGCTGGCGCAGTGGAATCACGTGGCAACCGGCGCGGCCTTCCGGCGCGGCGAGTCGATCGTCGTCTTCGTTCCCCACCGGGTTGCCAAGAGCACCCGATCGGCGTCGACCAAGCGCTCGCGCGCGAAGCGCGTGGCCTCGCCGCGCCATTCGCCCGCGGTGCGATCCGCGCACAGCGGCAAGGCGAAGCACGGCGCACGCACGGCTCAGGCCGGCGGAGCCGGCAAGCGAGCCCGGTCGTCGAAGGACTGAGGGCCACCAACCTGCGGGCGGCGCCGCCTCAGCGGCGATCGATGAAGGCGTGGGCGATCGTCCCCAGATCGACGTACTCGAGCTCGCTGCCGATCGGAACGCCCCGTGCCAGGCGCGTCACCTTGAGCCCGCGTGACTGCAGTGCCTCGGCCAGCACGTGCGCTGTCGCCTCGCCTTCGGCGGTGAAGTTGGTCGCCAGGATCACCTCCTCGACGCGGCCGTCGGTCGCCCGGTCGAGCAGCTGCCGGGCGCCGATCTCCGAAGGGCCGATGCCGTCGAGCGGGCTGAGCCGGCCCATCAGCACGAAATAGAGGCCGCGATAGGTGCCGGTGCGCTCGAGCGCACCCTGGTCGGCCGGCGTCTCGACGACGGCGAGCTGGCGCGCGTCGCGGCTCGGGTCGAGGCAGATGCTGCACACCGTCGACTCGGTGAATGTGTGGCAGCGCTCGCAATGGCGCACGCTCTGCACCGCCGCCTGAAGCGCCTCGGCGATCCGGCGCGCGCCGTCTCGGTCGTGCTGCAGCAGGTGGTACGTCATGCGCTGCGCCGACTTGACGCCGATCCCCGGCAATCGGCGCAATGCCTCGACGAGACGCTCGAGCGAGGCTTCAGCGGCCATGCGGCTGCATGGTGCGGATCGACACTAAAAGGGCAGCTTCATTCCGGGCGGCAGCGGCATCCCGGCGGTGAGCTTGCCCATCTTCTCCTGCGACACCTCCTCGGCGCGGCGCACGCCGTCGTTGAACGCCGCCGCGACGAGGTCCTCGAGCATGTCCTTGTCGTCGCCGAGCAGGCTCGGGTCGATGGTGATGCGCTTGACGTCGTGCTTGCAGGTCATCGTGACCTTGACGAGCCCGGCCCCCGACTGGCCCTCGACCTCCATCGTGGCCAGCTCTTCCTGCGCCTTCTTGAGGTTGTCCTGCATCGCCTGCGCCTGCTTCATCAGGCCGGCGAGTTGCCCCTTCATCATGGTCGTCGCTCCTATTCAATCAACGTGGACGGAGCCGGCAGACGCACTCCGGGACGGCCCGCCGCGGCGACCCCACCGGACGCGTTCACAGCGGCTTCACCGAGCCCGGCACGATGCGTGCCGTCTTGTATTGCGCCATCAATGCCTTGACCAGCGGATCGTCGTGGATGATGCGCTCGGCCTCGGCCTGCCGGCGCGTGCGCTCGGCGGCGTCGCGCACCGCCGGGGAGTCGTCGGCAACGCCGGCCTCGATCTCGATCCGGATCGGGCAACCCAGTGCGCCGGCCAGCGCCGCCTGGAGGCGGTCGCGCTGTGCCGGCGAGCGCAGCGTCTCGCGCTCGACGCGCAGCCTCCACACCTGGCCGTCGTCGGCCTCGTCGATGGCGACGCACTCGGCCTGCATCGCCAGTTCACGGGCCAGCGCGCCGATGCTTCCGGCGGCGACGAGGCCGCGGACGGCGTCGGCCCAGCGATCGGCGACGGAGTCGTCGGCGCCGCCCGGCACCGGCTGCACCGGTCGCCGGACCGGCGCGGCGGGCGTGGATGGACACCCGTCGTGCGGCGGAGCCGCCGGCACCTCGTCATTGCGCTCATCGAACGCAGGCGCATCGGCCGACCGCACTTCTACGAATCGCGCTTCATTCGGCCGCTCGTTGTCCGGCCGCGCGTCGTCCGGCCTCGCATCGACTGGCTGCGGGCCGGCCGCCTGCACCTTTGCCGGCGGCGCCTTCGCCGCGGTCGCTCCGGGCGGGGGCGTCGCCGGCGGCGTGGCCGACGCCGCACCCGGGGCAAAGGCGAGCAGACGCAGCAGCACCATGACGAGGCCGCTGTACTCGTCGGGCGCCAGCGCGATCTCGGTCCGGCCGTTGACGACGAGGCTGTAGAGGAACTGGGTGTCGTCGGGCGGCATGAGTGCCGCCAGCCGCTCGATCGTGGCGCGCTGCGGGTCGTCGGCGCCGATGGCGTCGGGCACCGCCTGGGCCACGGCCATCTGCTGCAGGAGCACGGCGAGCTCTTCGAGCGCCCCGGCGGCCGACAGGCCGAGCGTTCGCAAAGCATCGACGGCGGCGATCGCGCCGGCGCCGTCGGCCGCGGCAAGCGCCTCGACGATGCGAACGGCATGGCCACGATCGACGGCGCCGAGCATCTGCTGCACCGCCTCTTCCTCGATCCGGCCGGAGCCGTAGGCGATCGCCTGGTCGGCCAGCGACAGGGCATCGCGCATCGAGCCGCGGGCTGCGCGGGCGATCAGGCGCAGCGCCGACGGCGCGGCGTCGATGCCCTCTTCCGCGAGCACCTTGACGAGATGCTCGACAATGGTCGGCGGTGCCATCGGCCGCAGGTTGAACTGCAGGCAGCGCGACAGCACGGTCGCCGGCACCTTCTGCGGATCGGTGGTCGCGAGGATGAACTTCAGGTAGTCGGGCGGCTCCTCGAGCGTTTTCAGCATGGCGTTGAACGCCGTCGTCGAGAGCATGTGCACCTCGTCGATCAGGTACACCTTGAAACGGCCGACGACCGGCTTGTAGACCGACTGGTCGAGCAGTCGCGTGATCTCGTCGACGCCACGATTTGACGCCGCGTCGAGCTCGACATAGTCGATGAAGCGGCCGGCGTCGATGTCGCGGCAGGCGTCGCAGACGCCGCACGGATGCGCGGTGATGCCGCCCGTGCCGTCGGGCCCGGTGCAGTTGAGCGACTTGGCGAGGATGCGCGCGACCGTCGTCTTGCCGACGCCGCGCGTGCCGGTGAAGAGATAGGCGTGGTGCAGGCGCTGCTGCGTGAGGGCGTTGGCGAGCGCCTGGACGACGTGCGGCTGGCCGACCAGCGACTCGAAATTGCGCGGCCTGTACTTGCGCGCCAGCACGATCGTCGACATCCGATCGATTCTACGGGCCGACCCCGCCGAGCAGGCGACACACGCTGCCGGATAATCGTCGCGCACGTTCCCGACTTCGATGCTTTCCCCTCCCTCGCACCCGATCAGCTATGCCAGCGCCGGCGTCGACTACGACGTCATCGATCCGCTGAAGATCGCGGCGCAGCGGTCGGCAGCGGCCACCGCCGTCCACCTCGACGCGCACGGTTTCAGCGAGGTCGGCGCGTCGCGCGGCGAATCGGCCTACGTCGTCGACGTCGGGCCGTTCTATCTGGCGAGCATCGTCGAGTGCCTGGGCACCAAGGCGCTGGTCGCCGACGCGGTGGCGCAGACAACCGGCGAGAGCGCCTACGCGGCGATCGCGCAGGACACGATCGCGATGGCGGTCAACGACCTCATCACCGTCGGCGCGACGCCGCTGGTCGTCCAGGCCTACTGGGGTGCCGGCGGCTCGTCGTGGTTCGCCGATACCGAGCGCGCCGCGGCGCTCGTCGAAGGCTGGCGGCATGCCTGCGACATCTGCAAGGTGGCCTGGGGCGGCGGCGAGCCGCCGGCGCTGGCCGGCATCGTCGAGAGCGGCCGGATCGACCTGGCCGCGTCGTGCACCGGCATCGTCAGCCCGAAGGAGCGGCTCTCCCTCGGCGAGCATTTGGCGCCGGGCGATGCCATCGTGCTGCTCGGCTCGAGCGGCATCCATGCCAACGGCCTGAGCTTGGCCCGTCTGCTCGCCGAACGGTTGCCCCAGGGCTACCACACGCCGATGCCGGCGAGCGCCGTGCCCATGACCTACGGCGAGGCCCTGCTGGCGCCGACGGTCCTCTATTCGCCCGTCACCGAAGCCTTGTTCGCCGCCGGCATCTGCCCGCACTACGCCGCCAACATCACCGGCCACGGCTGGCGCAAGCTGATGCGCCATCCGCGCTCGCTCACTTATCGCCTGCATTCCTTGCCCGAGGTGCCGGCCGTGCTGCGATTCATCCAGGCCGAGGCCGGACTGTCCGACCGCGATGCCTACGGCACGCTCAACATGGGTGCAGGCTTCGCCTTGTTCGTCGCCGCCGGGGACGCCGAGCGCGCCGTGTCGGTGGCGCGCAAGGCGGGGGTCGAGGCGTGGGTCGCCGGCGTGGTCGAAGACGGCCCGAAGCGCGTCGTCATCGAACCGCTCGGCATCGAATTCGCCGGCGAGGAGTTGACCGTTCGCGCCTGAACGTTCGCGCGCGACACCCTAGAATCCACGGTGACGGGCCTCCCCGCATGGAAGCGCGGCCAAACGGGTCAGGTCGGGAACGAAGCAGCCCTAACCGTTGCAACCAGTGCCGGGGGTAAGGCTCGTCACCTTCAAGCGGGTGACAGGCCCGTTGCCGGCTCGCTCTCGACGGTCGGTGCATCGGTGGGCGTTGCCGCACTTGCCGTCGTCTTGCCGCTCCTCATCACGTCGCGCGCTTCCTGCAGCGCGTCGCGAACGATCCGCGGCGTCAGGCGCAGGACCCCCCCATACCGTTGGGCGACCCGTGCGAGCGCGGGGCCCACCTTCATCGCCGGCAACTGGCTGATCACGTCGACCGCCTCGTTGGCGGCGCTGCCGACGAGGCGCAGCAGGTCGGCATCGCTGTCGGGCTTGCGAACAGGCGCATCGACCGGCAGCCGCCTGATCATGTGCAGCACCTCCTCGCCGAGACCCCAGTGGCGCGCCATCGCCGTGCCGCACGACTCGGTGTCGACGCCCAGCACCGCGAAAGACGCACCCTCCTCGTCCAGGCCGGGATGTTCGCCTTCCGCTTCGCCGGGACCCGCCGCGACCGGCAACATCAGCTGCTCGATCTGCGCCGCCTCGTCGGCGAAGTGGTATCGCACCATCAGCCGGCCGAGGTTCTGCAGCGCCGCGACCAGATAGCTCACCTCGCCGTCGTAGCCAGCCGGGCGCAGCGCCTGCGCCGTATGACCGGCGAGGCGTACGCGATTGATCGTCGTGAGCAAGGCCTTCGCGCCGTCCGCGTCGAGCGGGCCGGGCCAGGCGCGCAGGCGGTTGGCGGCCTGGCGGACACCGTCGACGCCGATGAGCGCGACGACACGACGCAAGGTGAGCACGGGACCGTTGCCCGCGACCTGCGTGCCCTGCACTTGCGCCGAGTTGAGCGTGCGCAGGAGTTCGAGCGACAGCGCCATGTCGGGAAGCAGGTGGCGCGCGATCTCGTCGGTGCGCTGGGTCTCGATCGCCGTGACCCGCTGCACCCGCGTCGCCAGGCCCGGCAACGCCGGCAGATGGCCGACGCTGCGGACGCGGTCGAGAAGCAGCGCGATCGGCCCGCCGTCGTTGTCGGCGACGGCCTCGCGCCAGCCGTCGAGCGCGCCGGCAAAGGTGCGCGCGCTCCGGTAGCGCAGGCGTTCCTGGCCCGAGGTGCTGCGGTTGACGATGGCACGCAGCGCTTCGGGAATAGAGAAAGGTGTCGTCCACGGCAGGCGAACCATCTCGCGGCCGCGCGGCGCCATGCGCGCCATGACGCGTCCGACGTCGGCAGCGCCGAGCGGCGGCGCATCGGCGAGCAGGCGATGCAGGAGCAGCCCGCAGGCCAGCACGTCTCGCTCGGCCGCGGCCCGCTGGGCCCGCAGCTGCGACGGGTCGAGCGGCATCGGCGAGGTCGCCGCGCCGTCTGCGGCGTCGTCGCCGGCCGCCGGCGAGGCGACGGCGAGCGCCATCACGCTCGCCTGGCCGCGTTCATTGATGAGCACGTTGTACGGCTGCAGGTCGAGGTGGGCGATGCCGGCGTCATGGGCGTAGGCAAGACCGCGCAGGACGGCGACGATCCAGCCGGCGCTGTCCTCGATCGAAGGGCGTGGATGCAGCGCCAGCCACTCCTCGAGGGTGACGCCGGCGCGCCGATCGATGGCAACGTACGGCCAGTGCTCGTGGACGCCGCATTCGGCGACGGCGGCGACGTTCGGGTGATCGACACGCGCCGCTCGGCGGGCGCCGAGCAGCCAGTTGCCTAGGCCGCCGGGGCCGTGCGGCGCGACCCGGGGCATCGACAGCATGATCTCGCCGCCCGAGCGGGAATCGAGCCCGAGCCAGACCATCGTCGCGTCGCTCTTGCCGAGCAGACGGCTCAGCTCGAACCGGCCGAAGACGTGGTTCGTCGTCGACGGAGCGGCGTGGGCGGCAGCGTGCGGCATGGTGAGGCAGGAAGTCTTGCCATTGGAAGCCATCGCCGGGTGGACGAGGCCTGGATCAGCGGCACGAAGACGCGGTTGTTGTCGCTTTCTGCCGGCACGGCGCCGCGCCGCGCGGCTCACGTGACCTCGATCACCTCGCCGTTGCCGGAAACAAACGCGCAGCGCACCCGCTCCCCCGGCTGCGCCGCGCGAACTGCGTCGCAGTAGCGCAGGAGTTGGCGCCGATAGGCGTCGAGGCGGTCGGGCGCCAGGCCGAGCTTGTAGTCGAGCACCCACCACTCGAGGCCGTGGTCGCCATCGAGGAGCACGAGCCGGTCGATGCGCAAGGCCTGGCCGGCGTCGCCGATCGGCACTTCGTTGCCGCTCCAGCGGATCTGCACGCCGCGAAAGAAGCGTGCGGTCTGCGGGTGCTCGAGGACGGCCCGCGCGAATTGGCCGACCGCACGCGCCTCGACCCCGAAAGCACTCGCTGCGGCCTCCGCGAGACCATCGATACCGGCCGCACAAGGCTCGCGACCGGCCCATTCCAGGACGCGGTGGACGGCGCGTCCGAGTTGCGCGGCATTCAGGTCGGCCGCCCCGCTCGGGTCGGCAGGCTCGTCTTCGCGCCCGGCGCTCGGCACCGGTCGCGCGCGGCCATGCGTCGGCAGCACTTTCAAGACGGCGATGTCGCCGCCCGCCTGGGCGCCCGGATCCTCAGCCGGCGCGGCGTCGCCCGTCGCTTCGCCATGACCGGCCGCGGACGAGGCAGGCCACGGCGCCGCCACCGCGGCGACGCGCTGCCACCAGGTCTCGTTCAGCGGCGCGAGGTACGGCTCGGTGGCGCTGAACACGAGGCGGCGCCTGGCCCGCGTCATCGCCACGTACAGGCCGTTCAGCTCCTCGCGCTCGCGGGCCTGCCTCTCGCGTTCGAGCACGGGCTGCAACGACGGCGGGCAGCGTGACTCGGAATAGACGAACGCGACGCGGGTCGGCCGCTCGGCCTCGACCGGCCATTCCACCAGCACCGTCGCGGTCTCGGTGGTCGCGCGCTCCGGATCGGCGTCGACGATGAACACGGTGTCGGCCTCGAGGCCCTTGGCGCCGTGCACGGTGAGCAGGCGCACGGCGTCGCCTCGCAGTGGGGGCGGCATCTTGACGAGGCGGCGCTTCAGCGCCCGCACGAACCCGTACGGGGTGGCATAGCGGCCGCCATCGAGAAGCAGCGCCTGCGCGAGCACGCCGTCGACGGCATCGAGCGCCAGCGCGCGCCGATCGGGAGGCACGGCGGCCGCCAGGCGCTCGCGCAGCTCACCTTCGTGGACGATACGATCGAGCAGGTCGTGCGGCGGCAGCCGCGTCGCGTCGACACGCCAGCGCTGCAGCAGGCGACGGGCCCGCTCGAGCGCCGGCCCGGGTTGCTCGAGCTCCTCCAGCGCGCCCCACCAGTCGCCGTGCTCGGCGGCGCATTCGGCCACGGCCAGCAGATCGCCGTCGCTGGCGCCGAAGAGCGGGCTGCGCAGCGCTCGTGCCAGCGAGAGCCGGTGCGTCGGCGAGACGAGCGCATCGACGACCGCGATCAGGTCCTGCGCTTCCGGCGCTGCGGCGAGCACCGCGTCCTCGACGGCGCCATGGCCGACGCGCTCGGCCTCGAGCGCCGTCGCGACGAGTCGCAGCGACTCGCGTTTTCGACAGAGCACGAACGTGGCCGGAGCGCCACCGGCGACGCCCGCGGCAGTGCCGCCCGACATCGCGCCGGTCCGTCGCCATTGCGCGATGGCCGCGGCGACGGCGCCCGCTTCGCGTTCGCGGAGCACCTCTTCGGGCTCGAGCCGGGGCGCGGTCAGGCTGTCGCGCCAGGTCGGCGCCGGCCCGCTGCCGGCCGGGCGCGCAACGCGCGGCTCGCGCGCGGTTCGCGGCAAGGCCAGGACGACGCTGGTCGGGTCGTCTTCGACCTCGGTCGTGTGCGGCCGAAAGCCGGCGAACGACGCCGCCGGCACCGACGAGAACACGGCGTTGATCGCCGCCACGACGGCCGGCGTGTTGCGCCGCGTGTGGTCGCACGTGAGGACGCTGCCGCCGAGGCCTTCGCCGACGAAGCGCGCGGCGGCGGCGAAGACCCGCGGCTCGGCGCGCCGGAAGCGATAGATGCTCTGCTTCGGATCGCCGACGATGAAGATGCCCGGTGGCCGCTGCCCGCTGGCGCCGCCGCCGGCGCCAGCGTACGCCGACAGCCAGGCATGCAGCGCGTGCCATTGCAGCGGGCTGGTGTCCTGGAACTCGTCGATCAGCACGTGGGCGATGCGGACGTCGAGGCGCTCCTGGATCCAGCCGGCGAGGTCGGCATCGCGCAGCAGCGCCAGCGCGCCGCGCTCCAGGTCGGCCATGTCTGCCAGGCCTTCGCGACGCTTGTAGGCGGCGTAGGCAGCGACGAGGGCCCGGCTCAGGCGAACCATGCGCAGGTGCTCCGCGCGCGCTTCGCCCTGCTGCACGAGCCGCTCGAGGCGACGCAACGCCTCCTGCGCCTCGCCGAGCGCGCTCGAGCTCGCCGCCAGCGCCCGCGGTGTGCCCGACCGGGTGACGAGTGCCGACCACACGGCGTCGAAGCAGCGCCGGCCCGAGCGCTCGTCGAGCGCCGAGGCCAGGCCTGCCGCGGCGTCGCGGGCCAGCTTGCCGCCCTGGCCGAGCTCGTGGACGAGGTGCCGCAGCCGCCCGCTCCAGACGGCCTCGAGCATCTCGTCGGCCGGATCGCCGCCATCGCCCTGCGCGCACTCGGCCGGCTCGACGCTGCCTTCGAGAATGCCGGCTTCGTCGGCGAGTTCGAACTCGATCCGTTTTTGCCAGGCGGCGTCGAGCCACCGGGCGAGCTGGCTGCGACCGCGCGCGCGGGTCAGCGCCGCGTGATCGGCGAGCAGCGCCGGATCGCCCAGCACCGCGGCGTGAAAAGCGCGCATCACTTCGGCGCGATGCTCCTCGGGCTCCTCGATCAGCGTCATGTCCGGCTGCAGGCCGAGCCGGTCGAGCATGGCCAGCGGCGCCGAGCGGAGCAGCTGCCAGAACCACGAGTGGAAGGTGCGAATCTCGACCGGCCGGCCCTCGGCGAGCAGGCGCCCCTGCAGATCGGCGAGGCGCGGCGCCGCGGCCTCGGCTGCAGGCCGGTCGAGCCCGCGCTGGACCAGCGCCTCGACACGTGCGGCAGGCGTCGAGCGCGGGCCGGCGTAGGCGGCGAGCCACTCGTTGAGCCGCTGGCGCATCTCGCCGGCCGCAGCGCGCGTGAACGTGATGGCGAGGATCTCGTGCGGCCGGGCGCCATCGAGCAGGGCCCGCAGGATGCGCGACACGAGCAGCCACGTCTTGCCCGACCCGGCACAGGCTTCGACGATGCAGCTGCGCCGTGGGTCGCAGGCGGTGGCATAGAAGACGTCGCGATCGACCGCCGCACCGTCGACGCGAAACGCCGGCTTCATCGCAGCGGCTCGTCGCCTGCGGGCGGCACGGTCGGCGGCGCCCAGTGATCGCGCCGGCACAGGCCCCGCGCTTCGCAATAGAGGCAGGCGCTGCCTTCGCCGAGCGGCTGCATCGGGGCGCCGGCGCGGAGCCGGCCGAGCTCGTCGGCGACGCCCGCCAGCAGAGCGTCGGCACTCGCCTCGACGTCGTCGTGGGCGATCGGCTCGATGCCGGCCGTCGCGTCGAGCGCGAGGTAGGTCGCCTGCAGCGGCCGGTCGCTTCCGGGCCGCACGAGGGCGGCGTAGAAGGCGAGCTGCGTGTCCTCGAAGGGCGCTCGGATCTGCTCCTTCAACCGGGTCACGCTGCCGGTCTTGTAGTCGATCAGCTCGAGCGCAGCGACGCTGCCCGTGCGCACGGCGTCGACGCGATCGACTCTGCCCTGCAGCTCGAGGCCATCGAGCCCCGGCAGGGCGAGGCGCAGCTCGAGCTCGCCGCCCGACCAGGCCGCACCGGCGGCGTCGCGCTCGCCGAGCCAGTCGACGTAGCGCGGCACGAGGGCGGCGAACGACGCCGCGAACGGCAGGAAGTCGGCGGCGTCGATGCCGATCCGCAACCGGGCCGCCTCGCCGATCGGGCCGAGGAGCTCGATCCGCGCGGTGCGGTCGGCGGCGGCGCGCGGGTCGGTCGCCAGCGTCGCATGAAACTCGAACAGCACGTCGTGCAGCCAACTGCCGTAGTCGCGCTTCTCGACCTCGGCGTCGAGCTCGTCGTCCTCGCGCAGCCCGAGCACGCTGCGCGAGAAGAAGCGGTAGGGACAGGCGCGCAATGCCTCGTACGCGCTGGCCGACAGGCGGACCGGCAGGCGCGAGGCGTCGACCGCCGGCGCCGTGCGGCCGACCGGCGCCGGGTCGAGACGAATCTCCCGACGCGGATCGGCCCACGGACGCAGGTCGGCGCCTTGCTTGGCGAGGGCCAGGCGCAGCCGCTCGACGAACGGGCTGTCGGCCAGCGGCTCGGCCGCACTGCCGCGGCGCCTGAGCAGCGTCAGGCGAGGCAGGCGCAGAACCTGCGCGAAGGCGAGAAGCTCGGCGTCGCGCTGCGCGGCCGGCGTCGGCAGGCCGAGCGCTTCGGCGACATCGCGGGGGAACAGCGAGTCGAGGGCCGCCATCGCGCCGAGATGCTGGTCGTCGGCGCCGGGCACGACGACGGCGGCGAACGGCCGCAGCATCGCCCTCGCCAGCGGCGTGACCACGACGTCGACCGCGGCCGGTGCTTCGCCCGCCGGGTCGGTCGTCGGCTCGGGGTCGGGCGGCAGGTAGCTGCGACGCTCGAGCACGTCGTCGACCCAGCGTGTGAAATCGGCAAGCGTCATCGCGTCGAGCTCGGATTCGAGCTGGCGGCGGCGCAGCGTCGCCAGCGCCGGCTCGAGTCCGAGCGCGTCGAGCACTTGGCGGCCGGCCGGATCGTCGCGCAGGGCGACGAGCACACCGGAGCGCGCGCACGCGGCAGCGAGCACCTCGAGCCAGGCTGGCAACGAGCGTCGCGCCATCGCAACGAAGGGCGCCAGGATCGCGACCGCCTCCGCGCACAGCGCCGCCGCCGCCGGCTCGAGATCGAGACGGAGCAGGTCGGCCAGCCGGTGCGCCCGCTGCCGCCGGCCGGCCGACTCGAGCCGACCGAGGGCCCGGGCGCCGCTGCCGCCGACTCCGATCGCGCCCTTGGCCCAGTCGAGAAAAGCGTCGGCGCTTGCCCCCGGGCGGGCGGCGACGAGGAGCGACATGATGCTGGCGCCGGCGCGCGTGGTCGACAGCTTCCAGCCGGTCTCGTCGCGGAGCACGGCGGCGTGGCGCTCGAGCAGGGCGCGAACGCGCCGGACCAGGCTGCGGTCCTGAGCGATCAGGGCCACCGGGCGCTCGTTCCGATCGAGGTGGTCGAGGACCTGCGCCGCGGCGGCCATCGCATCGTCCTCGAAGCTTTCGCAGACCGCAAGGGCAGGCGCCGCGCCGCGCCACGCGTCGGCGAACGGGTCGGCCGGTGGCGGGTCGGTGTCGATCACGAGGATCCGGCCCGACGCCTTCGCCACGACGGCCTCGACCAGTGGATCGATGCCGCCGGCCTGGACGACCACCCACGCCGCGGGCGCGATCGTGAAGAGCGCGTCACTGGCCGGCGGCGGCGCCCGGGCCGCCCACTCGATGGCGAGATGGCCGAGCAGGCGTTCAGTCGTGCCCGGACCGACCGGAGCCTTCAAGGCGTCGCGCGCGCTGTCGAAAAATGCCGCCCGCTCGGCCGGCGCGCGCTGGGCGGCGGCCCGCGCCAGGTCGTGCGCCGCCTCGACCAGCCGGCCGGCGCCACGCTCGAAGCCGCGCCGGTCACGTCGCGCCCATTCGGCCGCCCACGGCTGGCGAACCAGCGTCTGCACGGCCAGCAGCGTGTCGAGCGCCGCGTCGAAGCTCAGCTGGCCCGACCCCGCCGGCGGCGTCGGGCCGAGCGTTGCCGCGAGCGTCTGCGTCGTCTCGATCCGCGGCAACCAGCCGCCGTCGACCGCGAATGCCCGGCGTGCCAGCGGCAGCAATTGGGCGAACGGGAGCATGACGACGCAGTCGCGCAGGGCGATGCCTTCGTCACGCGCCCAAGCCCCGATGACGTCGGCCACGGCGGCCCAGGTGTCGCCCTCGGGCATCGCGCCGGCATCGCCCGCGATCCTGTCGTCGAGCCGCTTGCGGGCTATGGTCGCCATAGGAAAGTGCTGTGTCGCCGGGACGAGCGTCCCGGGCCTTTATGTCAGAATCATTGTGCCTTCCGAGCCCGGGCTTGCACTCGACGATTCGACCACCACCTCGGGTCAGGCAAGGAGTCCTTATGAGCAGCGAGCTGATCACCCACACTTCCGACGCATCGTTCAACGCCGATGTCATCGAGGCCGGCACGCCCGTTCTCGTCGACTACTGGGCCGAGTGGTGCGGACCATGCAAGATGATCGCGCCCATCCTCGACGAGGTGTCGAAGGACTACGACGGCAAGCTTCGCATCGCCAAGATGAACGTCGACGAGAACCGCGACGTCCCGGCGAAGTACGGCATACGCGGCATTCCGACCCTGATGCTCTTCAAGGACGGCCAGCTCGCCGCGACCAAGGTCGGGGCTCTCTCCAAGGCCCAGTTGACGGCCTTCATCGACACGCACCTATAATCGACTGAACGCCCACGAGCCCGCTCGCATTGAGCGGCGGGCTGCGGCGCCGACCGCCTACGGCGTGGCGCCGGGCACGCCATCTGCCGATTCCATCTGCCGATTGCATCCGGCGCCTCCGATTCAGACGAGGGCGGACTCCCGCCGCGCTCGCTTCAACGCTCTTCTCCGTCGTCCTGTCGTCGCTTCGCGCGGCATCTCCCCCGGCCGATCGATTCCTCTTCGCGCGCACCGCGCAACACCCCATGCACCTGTCCGAACTGAAGCTGATCCACGTCTCCGAGCTGCTCAAGATGGGCGAGGAGCTGGAGATCGAGAACGTCGCTCGCATGCGCAAGCAGGAGTTGATGTTCGCGATCATGAAAAAGCGCGCCAAGGCCGGCGAGCAGGTCTTCGGCGATGGCGTGCTGGAGGTGCTGCCCGACGGGTTCGGCTTCCTGCGCTCGCCCGACGCCAGCTACATGGCGTCGACCGACGACATCTACCTCTCGCCGAGCCAGGTCCGCCGCTTCAACCTGCATACCGGCGACCTCGTCGAGGGCGAGGTCCGAGTCCCGAAGGACGGCGAGCGCTACTTCGCGCTGGTGAAGGTCGACAAGATCAACGACCTCTCGCCCGAGGAGAGCAAGCACAAGATCATGTTCGAGAACCTGACGCCGCTCTTCCCGAAGGAGCAGTTCAAGCTTGAGCGCGACATCAAGAACGAAGAGAACATCACCAGCCGCATCGTCGACCTCATCGCGCCTATCGGCAAGGGCCAGCGCGCCCTACTTGTCTCGGCACCGAAGAGCGGCAAGACGGTGATGATGCAGAACCTCGCGCATGCGCTGATCGCCAACTATCCCGAGGTCTACCTGATCGTCCTGCTCGTCGACGAGCGGCCCGAGGAAGTGACGGAGATGCAGCGCACGGTGCGCGGCGAGGTCATCAGCTCGACCTTCGACGAGCCGGCGGCGCGCCACGTGCAGGTGGCTGAAATGGTGATCGAGCGCGCCAAGAGGCTGGTCGAGCTGAAGAAGGACGTGGTCATCCTGCTCGACTCGATCACCCGCCTCGCGCGTGCCTACAACAACGTGCTGCCGTCGTCGGGCAAGGTCCTCACCGGCGGCGTGGATGCCAACGCCCTGCAGCGGCCGAAGCGCTTCTTCGGCGCCGCGCGCAACATCGAGGAAGGTGGTTCACTGACCATCATCGGCACGGCGCTTGTCGAGACCGGCAGCCGCATGGACGAGGTGATCTACGAGGAATTCAAGGGCACCGGCAACTGCGAGATCCACCTCGACCGGCGGATGTCGGAAAAGCGCGTCTACCCGTCGATTCTGCTGAACAAGTCGGGGACCCGCCGCGAAGAACTGCTGCTCAAGCCGGAGATACTGCAGAAGACCTGGATCCTGAGGAAGCTCCTCTATTCGATGGACGAGATCGAAGCGATGGAATTCATCCTCGAGAAGATGAAGGCCACGAAGAACAACCTCGACTTCTTCGACATGATGCGCAGGGGCGGCTAGAATCAAAGGTTTCGCTTTTCTCTTTCGGTAAGTGCGCCTGATTTCGAGGCGTGGCTCCCGGGCTCACACAAGGATCTGAACGTGAAAGAAGGCATTCATCCCGAATACCGCGACGTCTGCTTCGTCGACCTCTCCAACGGCTTCCAGTTCGTGACGCGCTCCTGTGCCCAGGCGCGCGACAAGATCAAGATGGACGATGGCCGCGAGCTGCCGCTCTACAAGCTCGAGTCGACCAGCGAGTCGCACCCGTTCTACACCGGCACGCAAAAGAGCGTCGACTCGCTCGGCGGCCGGGTCGAGAAGTTCCGCAACAAGTTCGCTCACCTCACCGCGAAGAAGTGAGGCCCTGACGGACCGACGCCAAAGGCAGCTCCGGCTGCCTTTTTCATTGCGGCAGCTCCGGCCGCCGTTTTGATCGGGGCAGCGTTGCTTCCCTCCGGCTTTCTACCCCCGCCCGCGCTTGCTGCATCATTGCGCGTGCCTCGCACTCGCCTCCCGTGAACTCGCCCAACCCCGCGCTCGTCAGCCAGCGCGAGGCGGCGCCGCTGCCCCGCCCTGCTCTCTTTCTTTTTTGCGCCGCCTACGTGCTGCCCGGTCTCTTCGGGCGCGATCCGTGGAAGAGCGCAGACATCACGGCCTTCGGCTACATCGTCAGCATCGCCCAGGGCCGCACGTCGTGGTGGACACCGACGGTCGGCGGCCTGCCGGCGGATGGTGCGCTCCTGCCCTACTGGATTGGCGCCGTCTTCGTGAAGCTGCTCGGGCGCTGGATCGATCCCGCGCTCGCCGCCCGCATTCCGTTCGCGCTCCTGCTGGTCGTCGCGCTGGTGCTGCTCTGGTACGCGACCTACCATCTCGCGCGATCGGAGTCGGCACAGCCACTGCCGTTCGCTTTCGGCGGCGAGGCGACGCCGACCGACTATGCGCGTGCAATCGCCGACGGAGCGCTGCTCGCGCTCATCGCCTCGCTCGGCTTGCTCCAGCTCGGCCACGAGACGACGCCGGAGCTCGCCCAGCTGGCCGCTGTCTCGCTCTACCTCTACGGCCTGGCGGCGAGCCGCTGGCGACCGCTTGCCGGCGGCCTCGCGGCCTTTGCCGCCCTGCCGGCCCTGGCGGCGAGCGGAGCGCCGAGCGTCGCCCTCGTGCTGGCCGCCGTGGCCGTGGCAGTCGCCTGGCTCTCGGAGCCGATCGGTCCTCGGCGACTCGCCCTCTTCGCGCTGGCCGGCGCCGTCGCTGCGGCCGCCACCGGCACCGCCCTGGGCGCCTGGGCCGATCGTCTGGGCAGCGCTCCCTCGCTGCCGCAAGTCCTGGGTCTCGCCCGCATGATCGCCTGGTTCACCTGGCCTTCCTGGTTGCTCGCCCTATGGACGCTCTGGCGCTGGCGGCGCCAGCTGCGCAACCACCACATCCTCGTCCCGCTCGGCTGTGCCGCGGCGCTCTGCGGCGTCTGGATCGCGATGGCCGGCTCTGACCGGGCGCTGATGCTGGCGCTGCCGCCGCTCGCCATCCTCGCCGCGTTCGCGCTGCCGACCCTGCAGCGCAGCACGTCGGCGGCGATCGACTGGTTCTCGGTCTTCTTCTTCAGCATCGCCGCGACCACCGGCTGGGTCATATACGTCTCGATGCAGACGGGCTTTCCAGCAAAGCCCGCGGCCAACATGGCCAAGCTGTCGCCCGGTTACGCCAACACTTTCTCGGCGGTGGCGCTGGCCTTCGCGATCGCCGGCACCCTGGCCTGGCTGTGGCTCGTGAAGTGGCGGGTCGGCCGCAACCGACATCCCCTCTGGAAAAGCCTGGTCTTGCCGGCCGGCGGCGTCAGCCTGTGCTGGCTGCTCGTGACGACGCTGCTGCTGCCGCCGCTCGACAACGCGCGCAGCTACCGCTCGCTTGTCCAGCGGATCGCCCGTCAGGTGCCGACCGACGCCTGCATCGCGGCCCCCGGGATGCCGCGCGCCGAGGTGGTTGCCCTCGAGTACCTAGGGCACTACCGCATCGATGCGATGACGCCGGCAGCGGCGACGGTATGCGAATTCCTTCTCGTGACCGACGCCGGGCGCCGGCCCCGGGCCGGCTCGGCGTGGCTACTGCTCGCAAGCGAGCGGCGCAACCGCAATGACGACGAGATCACCTACGTCTACCGGCGCGGCGCCCTTCCAGGCTGACCCGGCGGGCGCACCACCTGCGCCGAGCGCACCTGTCATCGTGCTGTCGCACAACCGTCATACGCTTGCCGCATGAGCACTGACATCGCAACCGGTCCCGTCGAGACGCCGGCGCTGCTCAACCGCGAGCGTGCCATCCTGGAATTCAACCGCCGGGTGCTGGCCCAGGCCGGCCGGCCCGACGTGCCGCTGCTCGAGCGGCTGCGCTACGTCTGCATCGTGTCGTCGAACCTCGACGAGTTCTTCGAGGTCCGCTTCGCCGATGCCCTCGAGGCGGCGCGCCGTCCCGGCGCGGCTGCGGCGCTGGCCGAGATCGAGTCGCTCGCTGCCGCCGCGCACGAGCTGATCGACGAGCAGTACGGGGTGTTCAACCACGACGTCATGCCGGCGCTCGCCGACCAAGACATCCACATCGTCAACCACGCCGTTCGCAACGAGGCTCAGCGACGCTGGGTGACGCGATTCTTCGAGACCCATGTCCGACCGCTCCTGGTGCCGGTCGGGCTCGATCCGGCGCACCCGTTTCCGCAGGTTGCCAACAAGTCGCTGAACTTCATTGCCCAGCTGGCCGGCAAGGACGCCTTCGGGCGGCGCAACACCATCTCCATCGTCAAGGTGCCGCGGGTGCTGCCGCGGGTGATGCGACTGCCCGGCGAGAAGGGCAGCCGGCGGCAGGACTTCGTGCTCCTCACCAGCGTCATCCGCGCCCATCTCGGCGAGCTCTTTCCGGGCCGCGAGGTGCTTGCGTTCTCGCAGTTCCGCATCACCCGCGACTCCGATCTCGAGGTCGACGCCGACGTCAGCAACCTGCGCCAGGCGCTGCGCAGCGGCCTGACGACACGCCACTACGGCCAGGCCGTCCGGCTCGAGGTGGTCAGCACGTGCCCGGCCGATCTGGCGGAATTCCTGCTTCGGCAATTCGGGCTCGCCGAATCCGCGCTCTACCGCGTCGCCGGTCCCGTCAACCTCGTGCGCATGAACGAGCTAATCGACCTCGCCGACGCGCCCGAGCTGCGCTTTCGGCCTCTGGTGCCGGCCTGGCCGGCGACGCTCGCCCGGCAGCGCTCGCTGTTCGATCGACTTCGCGACCGCGACCTTCTGCTGCATCACCCCTTCGAGTCGTTCGAGCCGGTGGTCCAGTTCCTTCGCGAGGCAGTGCACGACCCGGCCGTCCTGGCGATCAAGCTGACGATCTATCGGGCCGGCAGCGAATCGCCGCTGCTCGACCTGCTGATCGAGGCAGCGCGCGGCGGCAAGGAGGTGATGGCCGTGGTCGAGCTGAAAGCTCGCTTCGACGAAGAGGCGAACATCAACTGGGCCGAGCGGCTCGAGGCCGTGGGCGCACAGGTCGTCTACGGCATCGTCGGCCTGAAGACGCACGGCAAGCTGATGCTCGTCACTCGCCGCGAGGAGGGCCGCCTGAAGCGCTACGCGCACCTGTCGACCGGCAACTACAACGAGAAGACGGCGCGCCTCTACACCGACGTCGGCTACCTCACCGCCGATGCCGATCTGACCGCCGACGCCGATGCCGTGTTCCAGCAGCTCGCCAGCCTCGGCCGGACCAGGCCGCTGCGGGCCATCCTGCAGGCGCCGTTCACGCTGCACAAGCAGACGCTGGCGCTGATCGCCCGCGTCGGTGAGGCGGCGGCGGCGGGTCGCCCGGCGCGCATCGTCGCCAAGATGAACGCGCTCACCGACGCGGCGCTGATCGCCGCTCTGATCGCCGCCGCCCGGGCCGGCGCCTCGATCGACCTGATCGTGCGCGGCGCCTGCCTTCTGCCTTCGGGCATCGCCGGGGTCACCGAACGCATCCGGGTGCGTTCGATCGTCGGTCGCTTCCTCGAGCATTCCCGGATCGCCTACTTCCGCTGGGGCGAGGGCGACGCCGACGAGGCGCTCTACCTGTCGAGCGCCGACTGGATGGGTCGCAACATGTTCGGCCGGATCGAGATCGCCTGGCCGGTACGCGACGCAGCGGTGCGCCAGCGCGTCATCGACGAGTGCCTGGTGCCCTATCTGCACGACGAGCGTGACGCCTGGCTGCAACTGCCAGGCGGCGAGTACCGCCGCATCGATCCGGACGGGCCGTCGGCGCAGGCCGCGCTGCTCGATCGTTACCGGCGCGCCTGATGGACCTGATCCTCTGGCGCCATGCCGAAGCCGGCCCCGAGGCTGAGGCTGGCGACGACCTGGCCCGCGCGCTGACGCAAAAGGGAGAGCGGCAGGCCGAGCGGATGGCGGCATGGCTCAACCACCGTCTCGCCCACTCGACGCGAATCCTGGTCAGCCCGGCACTGCGCTGCCGGCAGACCGCCGAGGCCCTCGGCCGGAAATTCCGGACCGTCGACGGTCTCGGGCCCGGTGCCAGCGCCGGCGACCTGCTCGATGCCTGCCGCTGGCCCGACGGCGCCGACCCGGTGCTCGTCATCGGCCACCAGCCGACCCTCGGCATGGCGGCATCACTGGCGTTGACCGGCGAATCCCGGCCGTGGACGGTGAGGAAGGCCGCCGTCTGGTGGATCCGCCAGCGCGAGCGCGACGACGAGGCACGCGTCTTTCTCCAGGCCGTGCAGTCGCCCGACTCTCTTTGAGACGGTGGGCAGCGTCGCGCGACGCAGCGTCAGCCGATCAGGAGCGTCGGGCGGAGCGCGCCGCTGCGGGTCCAGGCAGCCACTTCCTCATGCAGCAGGTGGACCGCCCGCGGCCGCGCGTCCGCCCAGCCGGCGGCGAGCCGGATCTCCGGCCCGCCGCCATCGACTGCCAGCGCGATCGCGCCTGGGTCGACCTCGTCGCGCGCATGGCAGACGATGACGGCCAGCCGCAGGCAGAGCAGGCGTCGGGCGAACGCCGCCTCCTGCAGCCGCGACTCGCACTTGCGCAGGCCGCCGCGCTGGCAGAGCGCGAGATCGCCGATGCGGCGAAGCTGACTCTGCGAGAACCCTGCCGCATCGACATGGGCGAGCACGTAGGCGCTGTGCCGATGGTGGTCGTGGTGCGAGATCATCATGCCCGCCTCGTGCAGGGCCGCGGCCCAGCGAAGCTCGCGCCGCACCTCGGCGTCGGCCTTGGGCTCGATGCCGCCGAGAAGCGCCAGGGCGACGTCGCCGACGCGCCCGGCCTGCGCCGTATCGACCTCGAAGCGCCGCTGCAGATCACGAATCGAATCTTCGCGCACGTCGCCGCCGCCACTGGCCGCGCGCGACTGCGCCACCCGTGCAGCCAGGTCGAAGATCACGCCTTGCCGAAGGGCACCCCGGGCCGGCGTCAGCGCCGTGACCCCGAACTGCGCGGCGAGCGTGTAGAGGATCGCCAGACCGCCGCCGACGACGGCGCGGCGGTCGGCCTTCAGCCCCGGCACATCGAGGCGATCGATGCTGCCGGCCTCGAGGCAGCGCTCGATCAGCCAGCGCAGCCCGTCGGCGGTGATGGTGCCGTCGGTGACGCGGCTGGCGGCGAGCACCTGCGAGACGGCACTCACCGTCCCCGACGAGCCGAGCGCCTCGCGCCAATGCCGCGGCGAGAACCAGCCGATGGCCTCCTCGAGCTCGGCCCCGACGGCGACCTGGGCCTGCCGAAATGCCTGCTCGGTGAAGCGGCCGTCGGCGAAGTACGCCAGCGAGACGCTGACGCTGCCCACCTGATACGACTCGGCACGCTCCGGCCGCACGCCGCGGCCGATGATCATCTCGGTCGAGCGGCCGCCGATGTCGATCACCAGCCGAGGCTCTTCCGACGGCTGCAGCCGGGCGACTCCGCTGTAGATGAGCCGCGCCTCCTCGCGCCCGGAGATCACCTCGATCGGCTGCCCGAGTACCGCCTGAGCATGGGCCAGAAAGGCGTCGCGGTTCTTCGCCTCGCGCAGCGTCTGCGTCGCCACCGCGCGCACCTGCGCGGCGGCGAACCCCTCCAGCCGGCGCGCGAAACGGCCCAGGCACTCGAGGCCGCGCGCCACCGCCTCGCCGGTGAGGAGGCCCTCGGCGTCGAGGCCGGCGCCCAGGCGAACCGTCTCCTTCAGGTAGTCGACGCGGCGGTAGCGCTCGTCCTGCAGCTGACCGATCTCGAGCCGAAAGCTGTTCGAGCCGATGTCGACCGCCGCCAGCAGACCGCGGGTCGGCAGCGAGGCGCGGGTCGGGTCGTCGGCGTCCACGGGGCCATTGTCGGGCCGCTCGAGGTCGCCCCTGCGTCGCAGGGAGGCTGCCGGCTCAGTCCTGTTCGCGCGTCGAGGCGAGCGCAGCCGCGTCCCGGCCCGAGGGCGGTGGGGCGCGGACGCGCGCCGGCGGGATGCGAAAGCGAAAGGTCGATCCGACACCCGCTTCGCTTGCGATGTCGAGCTCGCCGCCATGGCGCTCGACGACGTGCTTGACGATGGCCAGCCCGAGGCC